>JAOZTG010000005.1:15056-48833 GCA_029939235.1 Flavobacteriaceae bacterium | reverse complement strand
AAAAAAAATAGAAATATCAGATTGGTTGATCTGATTTTTAATCAGGGTGTCCTAGTAACGAAAACAGTAGGTAAAGGACTTGAATTGCAATACAAAAGTAATAATATAGAAAATCAGTTAGTTCCTTCAGATATCCTTTTTTTTAAGCAACAAAGAGGCAGATTAGATCTTTTCTAATTCCTTTTTTTAACCTTGATCTCTTCAATAAGTTCTCCGTTGATATCAATTGCTTTTAAAACCGCATGTTTTTTCTTAACATCTATACGCATAAAGTGCTCTATTTTTTTATACTTGACCGTCTCGGGCTGTATAGCATCCGTTTCATACAATGGAGCACCTCCGCCAGCGGTAACGATATAATGTACACCACCGTTTTTAGCATGATGATAATAATGATCGTGACCATTGAGAACAGCAGTAACCTGATGGCGTTCAAAAATATCACCCCAGAATTTTCTTCTCATTTCGGCTTCGGCAACACGGGATGATTTGATACTGTAATAAGTTGGATGAAAGAAAACAAAAATATAACCGGCATCTTTGTTTAAACTAAGTACATTTTCCAGCCATTTTTTCTCTTTTTCAAAATAATCTTTGCTGATATTTTCCCAAAAATGATCTTCATTTTTTTCTTTCAAATAGGCAGGCGTGTTGATATTCTCTCCATCCATATCTAAAACAATAAATAGAGCATCCCCAACAGTAAAGAAATAATAACTTTCGTTTCCGGGCAATGAAAAGAAATTAAAATAATTATCTGAATTTTGCTCATGATTTCCTAAAACTGTGTAATAGGGTGTGTGCCTGATCAATTGGTCGTTGATATCAAAAAAATGTTCCCAGTCCTGCATGCTGTTTCCTTTAGAAACAAGATCTCCCGTATTCACAACAAATAATGGATCTTCCCTTATGATTCTATTCACAATCTTCTGATGTACATCATGACGTGTTCTGGTATCACCTAAGGTTACAAATGTAAAAGGTTCCGTTTCTTCCGGAAAAGTTGTAAAACTACCTTTACCCCTATCAGTACCATCCTTAAGAACATCATATGTGTATTTGGTATTTGGTTCCAGTCTGGTAATAGTAGATTGATGATGTTGATATTGGCTTACTTCCTGAATCACTTTATCTGATTTCTTGATCTCAGTAGCTCCTCCATATGTCGCCCAGGAGATCGTAACTTCATCATCTGACATTTTTTGTAAATAAGGACCTATTATTTTTTGTTGCGCAATTATTTCATTCACTGAAAAAGTGCTGGATAATATTGAAATTAATATAAAAATGATTTTAGAAAGGTGTGAAATTTTCATAAAAAAGATGAATTTAATTTGATTAAATTTATGAAGCCAATTTACAATTATTACATCAAAATTAACCTATGAAACATCAAATATTAACCTGCAAAAATAAAATAAATAGAAGCCCGACTGAAAAATCGAAATTGTTGAATTTTTAAAAAGGTTAATATTTAGTGTTTATCAAATAAGATATCTGAAATAATCCAAATAATTTAGGTCTATCTTTGTTTTTTTTACATAATATATTACCCTGTTTGAGAAATTTTAATCGAATTAATAAACTATAACAAATGAGTAAATTGCAATTGATATCACCAATAGATGGCAGTATCTATATCGAGCGTGAGCTCCACACTAAAAAGGATATTGACAAGGCACTAACAGCAGCTGTAAGCGCACAGAAAATATGGAAAAATTATACGGTCAAAGAACGTAAACCGTATATTGAAAAGTTTATAACCGCATTAGAAAATTTAAAAGATCAAATCAGTACTGAATTGACCTGGCAAATGGGTAGACCAATCAGTCATACACCATTTGAGGTTAACGGAGCTATTGAAAGAACAAAAGGAATGTTAAGCCTGGCTGAAAAATCTTTATCAGATGTAAAGGTGGATGAAATATCAGGATTTGATCGTTTTATTAAAAAAGATCCGGTTGGAGTTGTTTTTGTAGTTCCTGCCTGGAATTACCCTTACCTGATAGCTGTAAATACAGTTATTCCTGCTTTACTTGCCGGAAATGCTGTGATATTAAAACATTCTGCGCAAACACCTTTGGTAGCCGAACGTTTTGCTGAAGCTTTTAAAATTGCTGATTTACCTGAAGGTTTATTTCAATATCTGCACTTAAACCATAGTGAAACTGCAAATGTTATTCGTGACAAGAGAATAAATTTTGTTTCTTTTACCGGCTCGGTAAGTGGTGGACATCATATCCAAAAAGTTGCCGCAGAGAGTTTTGTAGGTGTTGGATTGGAGCTTGGAGGTAAAGATCCGGCATATGTTCGTGACGATGCCAATCTGGATTTTTATGTAGAGAATCTTGTTGAAGGAGCCTTTTTTAACTCCGGACAGTCTTGCTGTGGAATTGAACGTATCTATGTAAAAGACAATGTTTTTGATCGTTTTGTGGAAGCTTACACCGAACAAACTAAAAAATATAAACTTGGAAATCCGCTTGATAAAGACACAAATCTGGGTCCGGTAGCAAAAAGAGGAGGTGCTGAGTATGTTAAATTTCAAATAGAAGCAGCTATAAAAAAAGGTGCAAAAGCTTTGATTGACCCCTCATTATTTCCCGAAACACAAATGGGGTACAATTATTTAGCACCTCAGGTTCTTATAGATGTAGATCACAGTATGGAAATAATGACGGAAGAAAGTTTTGGCCCTGTGGTTGGGATCATGAAAGTAAAAGATGATGCAGAAGCATTGGCACTAATGAATGACAGCCAATATGGTTTAACAGCTTCTATCTGGACAAATGATCAGGACAAGGCACTTTCAATAGGTAACGAGGTTGAAACAGGCACATGGTTTATGAACAGATGTGATTATCTAGATCCGTATTTGGCATGGACAGGTGTGAAAGACACCGGCCGTGGCTGTACACTTTCTACAATTGGATATGACCAGCTTACCAGACCAAAATCATATCATCTTCGAACAAAAATCAAATAAAAAAATAAATAAAATATAATATGGCAAATATGAGACATTCTTATTCATTTCCAACAAGAATTGAATACGGACCTGGAGCAATGAAGGATTTTACAACTATTGTAAAAGAAAGTGGAGCAAAAAAAGGATTGATCGTTACCGATAAAGGAATTGAAAAAGTAGGAACAGCAAAACAATTACAAGACTATTTTACCAAAGTTGGTGTAGAAACAGTAATCTTTAGTGATGTAAAATCAAACCCCACAGAGGAAAATGTATTGGAGGGGACAAAAGTTTACTTAGATGCAAATTGTGACTTTATCGTAGCACTTGGTGGTGGTTCTCCAATTGATACAGGTAAGACCATTAAAGTAATGGCTACACATGACGGGCCTCTGAAAAAATATGATGACACAAAAGGTGGTGATAAATATATCAAGAATAATATGCCTCCTTTTTATGCAATTCCAACTACCGCCGGAACAGGAAGTGAAGTAGGAAGAAGTAGTGTAATTACAGTAAATAATGTGAAAACCATTATTTTTTCACCATATATGATGCCGGATATTGCGGTACTTGATCCTTTGATCACCATTTCTTTACCTGCTAAATTAACAGCTGCAACAGGTGTTGATGCTTTTGTGCACAATTTAGAGGCTTACATTATGGAAACCTTTCACCCGATGGCAGATGGACTTGCAAAAGAAGCAATGGAAATGTGTGTAAAATATTTACCAACTGCGGTAAATAACGGATCTGACATTGAAGCAAGAGGTAATATGTTAATGGCATCTGCAATGGGAGCCATCGCTTTCCAAAAAGGATTGGGAATCAATCACTCTATTGCACATGCTTTGGGTGTTTTTTATGATATGCACCACGGTTTGGCAAATGCAGTTGTCTTGCCTGAGGTAATGAGATACAATTTATCAAGAGATCAAATTCGTGAAAAATATGCTTCTTTAGGAACTATTTTTGGAGTTGAAAATGATGCTGAAGCTGTTATCACTGCTGTGGAAGAATGGTTAAGATCAATGGATATACTTAAGAACCTATCAGAACTTGGTGTTAAAGCAGACAAACTGGAAGATCTGGAAGCCTATGCTTTAAAAGATCCTTGTTGTCCGTTAAATCCAAAGAAAGTAGAAAAAGGAGATGTTATAGCAATTTTGAAAAAATTAATTTAAATAAGAAATAAATCATGATTAAAGTGATCACTTTTGATTTATGGGATACCATTTTTATAGATGATTCTGACGAACCAAAAAGAAAAGCTGCCGGACGACTATCAAAAAAAGAGGAAAGAAGGCAGCTTGTATTCGATTATGCGAATAAGCACAAAAATGTTAGTAAAGAATTGGTTGATATCATCTACAATACGGTAGATGCTTCTTTTAATAAAGTATGGCATGAACAATTTGTAACCTGGGAAATTGGAGAGCGATTAGAAATCATTTTTAAAGGTTTGGGTATAGACTTGCCTGCTGATGAAATGAATGAGATCACCAAACTTCATGAAGAAATGGAACTGGAATTTCGACCTGATTTTATTGAAGGAATTGGTGATGTACTGGAAGAACTAAGCAATAACTATAAAATTGGTGTTATTTCGGATGCAATTGTTAGCCCGGGAAGCGTTCTTAGAGAACTTTTAAAAGGAGAAGGCATATTACATTACTTTGAGCATTTTGTCTTTTCAGATGAAATAGGAAATTCAAAACCAATGCCCATTGTATTTGAATCTGCTTTTAAAAAATTTGGTGTAGAACCTCATGAATTAGTGCATATTGGCGACCGTGAACACAATGATATTCTTGGTCCGATAGCAGTTGGTGCACATGCTTTACTATGTACAGCTGCAATTGACAGAGATAGTAAAAATACAAAAGCAGATGGGATTTTTAGTGATTATAAAGATCTGCCACTGCTAATAAAATCAATCAAGTAAAAAATGAGTAAAAAATTAAATTTTCTGATCATAGATGGTTATCCAAAACCAAGCAGAGAACAATTTGATGAGTTTGGGGTAAAACTGGCAGGAGTTCTATATGCTGAATTATTACAAAGACATTTACCCGATGCTGAATATAAGATCCTTTATACAAGTGATCCTGAGACAGAAATTCCTGATCAGAAAGGATTAAAAGCATATGATGCTATTTTATGGCCGGGATGTAATTTAACTGTTTATCACGATCATGACGAAAGAGTTACAAAAATGACAAAAATCTGTGATGATGGATTTGAGTTAGGTCTGCCTCAATTTGGAAGTTGCTGGGCAGCACAACTGGCAGTTTATGTGGCCGGTGGTGAAGTGGCTCCAAATGTAAAAGGAAGGGAAATGGGTCTAGCCCGAAAAGTTTTTTTAACAGAAGAAGGGAAAAAACATCCTATGTATGAAGGTAAAACCCAGGTTTTTGACGGATTCATCAGTCATGATGATATCATTACAAAAATGCCGGAAGGAGCCGTTAGTTTAGCTTCTAATGATTTTACACCCATACAGTCTGTGGATGTAAGCTTTAAGAATGGTGTATTCTGGGCGCCTCAATATCATCCTGAATATGATCTGTATCTTGTTGCCGGCTTGATCGCTGCAAGAGAAGAAAAATTATCCGGTGAAGGATATTTTAGAAGTCATGAAGATCTGGTGAATTTTGTAGATGATCTGAAAACAATTTATAAAGATCCTACAAGAAAAGATCTTCGCTGGAAATATGGTATTGATGAGGATGTATTATCAGATGATATCCGACAACTTGAATTTGCAAACTGGATAAAATACCAGATCTTACAAAAGTAGGAGTTCATATAAATTACAAACTTAAAATTAATCTTAACAAATAAAATATGGCACTGATAGAGGAAGGTCCTTATCGCAAATGGCAATATAAAATCTTTTCGGCAACCTGGATTGCTTATGTAGGTTACTATTTTGGACGAAAAGCATTTTTTGTTGTAAAAAGTGCCATGGGAGAAACATTAGGTATAGATACCATACAATTGGCACATCTTGGAACAGCATATTTAGTTTCATATATGATAGGTCAATATTCAAGTGCCTACTTTGGGCGAAAGCTTGGACCAAAATACCTGTTAATTCTTGGGCTGGCAATAACCTTTTTATGTAATCTAGCTTTTGGATTTTCAAATAGTTACTGGACAATATTATCCTTTTTAATTATTAACGGACTGGCGCAGGGTACCGGCTGGCCCGGGAGTATAGGAAGTCTGGCCTATTGGTTTAAAAGAAAGCAACGGGGAAGTATTTTGGGTATCTGGTCAACTTGTTATCAGATAGGATCTGTACTGGCAACATCTTATGCAGCTTATATGTTAGGTCAATATGGCTGGAGATGGTCATTTTTTGGAGGCTCAGCAGTTGTTCTTATCATTTGGGCTGGTGTTCTTTACCTTCACCCGAATCGCCCGCAGGATGTTGGGTTGGAACCAATTGTAGATGAAGATGAACTGGAAGAAGAAGTAGAAGAACTAACAGATGGTGATAAACAAGGTTTAGGATGGAATAGAGAAGTTGTTTTTACTATTGTAACCATGGGGTTAATCTATTTTGGAATTAAATTTTTAAGATATGCACTCTGGAGCTGGGTACCATTTTTACTTAACAATAATTTTGGACTGGCAGGAGACGATGCCGGATATATTTCTACTGTTTTTGATATTTTTGGATTTGCAGGAGTAATTTTTGCAGGATTTGCATCTGATAAACTTTTTAAAGGAAGAAGATCTTTTCTTTCATTCATTATGTTGTTTTTCATGGCATTATCTTTTGTTTTGATGTACACCATGGGATCAACAAGTTTGATGTATTTTACCATTTCCATGGGACTGGCAGGCTTTATGCTTTACGGACCGGATTCATTAATTTCCGGAGTTGGGGCAATTGACATAGGTTCTAAACGTGGTGCCGTAGTAGCAGCTGGATTTATCAACGGAACAGGATCTATCGGACCTATTTTTCAGGAAGAGATTATCGGTTGGATGTATGAAAAATACAATCATGAGGTTGCTCCTATTTTTTACTTGTTAGTGGTGGTAGCCTCGATAACGGCACTGATCACTTTTATTCTCTGGTTCAGATCAAGAAATAAAAAGGTTCAGTTGTAATTTACAAGATATTTTTCTTTAGACCAAGAGAATATTTTTATCAATAAAGCAGTATTTAACTCTTGATTTGCATGCTTCAAAATTCTAATTAAAAATGTATACACTAAAAAATAAATATCTTCAGGTAAAAGTAAAGGAAAAAGGGGCTGAATTATGCAGTATAAGATCACTGATCAGCAACAAAGAATACATGTGGGATGCCAACCCTGATGTATGGGCATCTCATGCTCCAAATTTATTTCCAATCATCGGTTGTCTGAAAAATGATAGTTTTTTATATCAGGGAAAAGAATACAGCTGTCCGAAACACGGTTTTATAAGGAATAATAAAGATGTTTCCTTGATTGAAAAAACAGAGAATACACTCACTTTTGGCTTAAAATATAATGATCATTATTTAAAGATATATCCATTTCTATTTGAATACCGGATCAAATATATCCTTGAAGAAAATAAATTGAGACTTGAACATCAAATCACAAATCATGGTGATCAGCAGATGTTGTTTTCACTGGGAGGTCATCCCGGCTTTAAATGTCCGCTTAATGAAGGCGAAAAATACAGCGATTATTACCTGGAGTTTGAAAAACCCGAAACAGCCCAAACATGGAGTGTGCAAAAGGATGGTTTGATAGGAAAGGAAACCTATCCTGTTTTCTCCGAACCTAAGATTATCCATTTACATGCCCACTTATTTGATGACGATGCACTCGTGCTTAAAAATTTGAATTCTAATAAGGTAAGTCTGAAAAGCAAAAGATCAAATCAGGTCCTTTCGGTTGAATTTAAAGATTTTCCCTATTTGGGAATTTGGGCAAAGCCAAATGCAGAATACGTCTGCATTGAACCCTGGATAGGAATCGCAGACAGTTATGATTCCGATAGGAGTTTTGAAAATAAAGAAGGACTGATCAGGCTAAATGCTAAAAAGAGTTTTGATGCAGCTTATTCTATTTGCATTGAGGAATAATTCAGACAAATTAAAAATAATAACCATGAACAAAAAAAACTTCATTCTTAAAAGATTAAAACCAGCATTTCTATTTATTGGAACTTCCATATTTCTGTTCTCATCAACGTGCATCGGGCAGGAAAATAAAAGTAAATCTACCGCCATATGGGAACCTGTACCCGTCGTGATCAATCCCGGTAATGCAACAACAGCTCCGTCAGATGCAATCGTACTGATGAATGGTACCAATATGAATGAATGGGAAAGCACAAAAGGTGGAAAAGCAAAATGGAAATTAGAAAATGGAGAGATGACCGTTGTTAAAAAATCGGGAAGTATTCGAACAAAGAGATCTTTTGGCGATTGTCAGCTTCACGTAGAATGGAGAAGTCCCGCTATTGTTAAAGATGATTCACAAGACAGAGGAAACAGCGGAATTTTTTTACAAGAGCGTTATGAAGTGCAGGTATTAGATTCATATGACAATAAGACCTATGTGAACGGACAGGCCGGCAGTATCTATAAGCAATACATACCATTAGTGAATGCATGCCGTCGTCCCGGAGAATGGCAAGCTTATGATATCATCTATAAAGCACCTGTTTTTAAAGATAACGGCGAAATGGACAAACCTGCATATATCACTGTTATTCAAAATGGTGTATTGATCCAAAATCATGTAGAGATTCTGGGAAATACAGCGCATTCAAGTGCTCCTTCCTATAAAAAACACGGGACAAAGGAGCCCATTTCCTTACAAGACCATGGCTCCCCGGTTAGTTATAGAAACATTTGGATCCGCGAATTATGATAGATCAGATCAGAAGAATTACCAGAATATTGCCAATTGTTCTTATAGCACTGTTTTATAATAATTCTTTGGCTCAAAAACATATCACTTCAATTCCAGTCAATGGGGATATTGTTACTTTACACAATTGGCTTGTTACTGCTCCAATAGCAAATAATTATTCTCAAAATGGAATAAATACAAAGAATTTTCAAAATGGATTTTCAAAAGATTTTCTCATCGATATCGGCGGAGAAACTTCTGCTAAAATTGTTGCTTTAAAAGAATTCAAAACACCAGACGGGAAAACTAATAAGTTTAAATTGCACTCCTGGAGGACCGACTATATCAATCTAACAGATCTGTTTGGGAATCCTTCCGATGTATTTACTTATTTATATGCTGAATTGGACAGCAATGCTGATCAGGATATCCATTTACATATCGGCACAAACGATGCCGGTAAAGTATGGTTCAATGGCAGATTAGTAGTTGATCACAAAACCGGTAGAGCTGCCCAGCCATCTCAAAACATAGCAAATATTCATTTAAAAAAAGGAAAGAACAGCATCTTACTTAAAATTGATCAAATTGGTGGTGGATGGGGCGCCTATGCACAAATTTACGGACCGAAAGATCAAAAGCTCTTCGATTCCAGAATAGAGAGGATGCATTCCCAAAGCTCCAAAAATGCAAGTATTATGGAGACCAAAGTAATTTGTAAAGAGCCCAATCGGTATATTGGCTGGCCAACAATTATGAAAACTAAGTCCGGGGAATTGATAGCGGTTTTTTCCGGAAACAGAGACCAACATGTTTGTCCCTATGGGATTACCGAAATGATACGGAGTACCGATAATGGCAAGACCTGGACTGATCCCATTACTATAAATAACACTCCTTTGGATGATCGGGATGCCGGTATTTTGGAGACGAGATCAGGCACCTGGATCGTTAGCTGGTTTACCTCCATGGCATTCGACAATGGAAGATCCTATGCTCAACACCCGGAGTATAAACGGCATAGAGAAAAACTGAATAAGGAAACCATCAATAAATGGCTGGGTAACTGGACACGCCGATCTACAGACCAAGGAAAAACATGGGAAGAGCCTGTAAAACAATTGGTAACAGCTCCACATGGCCCGATAGAATTGAAAGATGGCAGGCTGTTGTATGTAGGGACTACCTCAATTAATGGAGAAAAAAAATTAGGGGTTGAAGAATCTAAAGATGAAGGGAAGACCTGGAATTTGCTATCCACTATAGATATTCCTAAGGAAGATCTATTAGAACCATATTCTGAACCACATGTTGTAGAAATTCCCGATGGTAAATTAATAGCGATGTTCAGATATCAACCTAAGGATCGATCAAAATCCTTTTTACGTCAAACAGAGAGCACTGATGGTGGTAAAACATGGTCTGTAACCCGAAAAACAAATATTTGGGGCTACCCTCCTCACCTCATAAAACTTAAAAATGACTGGCTTCTACTTTCTTATGGGGTTAGAAAAATCCCTTATGGCGAAAGAGCCTGTATCAGTAAAGATGGTGGTAAAACCTGGGATATAGAAAATGAAATTCTTCTGAGCATGAGTGCAACAGATGATCTGGGTTATCCGGCATCTGTTCAACTGGATGATGGCTCCATTCTCACCATCTATTATCAAATAGATAAAGCCGGTGAAAAAACAAGCCTGATGCAAACCCATTGGGAATTAAAAGACCTTAAATAGAATGATCACTATAAAAAATAGAATTAAAAAATTACTCTTTATTTCACTACTTATCAATGGGATGTTATTTGCTCAGGTTCCTACAGTTAAAAATCTCTATCAATTATCAAATGCAAAGACACGATCCATAAGTCCGGAAAATTTTACAGGCGAAAAAGGGAAAGGTGGAATAGCAACTCTGGAAGAAGGTACGGCTGCAAAAATGGCCAGAAAATTAGGTCAGGGTTGGAAGGTAAATCCTTATATCCACATTCAATCAGGAGAAACCTTTACCCTTGGTGAGATCAATGGTTCAGGAATAATCAATCATATCTGGATGACTCCTGTTGGAGATTATCGACAAATGATCTTTAGATTTTACTGGGATGATGAAAAAGAACCTTCTATTGAAGTTCCCGTAGGTGATTTTTTTGCTGCTGGTTGGGGAATTATGAATGAGCCGGTGATCAATTCAGCAACGATAGCTGTTAATCCGCGTAGTGGATTTAATTCTTACTGGCAGATGCCATTCAGAAAAAAATGCAGGATTACGATGGAAAACAGATCTAATAAAAAGGCTACCGTATATTATCAAATAAATTATTCACTTGAAACGGTAGAAAAAAATACACCATACTTTCATGCACAGTTTCGCAGAGTAAATGAAATTCCGTTCAAAGAGGTATTTACCATAGTTGACGGAATAAAAGGCAAAGGACAATATGTTGGAACTTACCTGGCTCATGGTACAAAAAAAAGCGGATGGTGGGGAGAAGGTGAAGTGAAATTCTATATGGATGGCGATAAAGAATTTCCAACTATTTGCACTACAGGTGAAGAAGATTATTTCTTAGGATCCTATGGCTATAATGACAGAGAGATAGATGGAAAGATGCACTATGATTCATTTAGCAGCTTATATGCTGGCTTCTATGAAGTAAAAGATGAAAAAATCAAGGGGTTTGTGGGTGTTTTTGGACAATATCGCTGGCATGTATTAGATCCTATCCGATTTGATGAAGATCTTCGAATTACAGTTCAAAGTCTGGGCTGGAGATCCGATGGATATTTACCCTTAAAGGATGATCTGGCTTCCGTTGCCTATTGGTATCAAATTGAACCACACAATCCCTTTCCTGCGTTACCTTCTAAGGAAAACCTGATCATTCAAAAGAAAAATAAAGAGAACTAACAATATATAATATGACTGTAAAACAAATTTTAAATCCATAATTAAATGAAGATAAAATTGAGCCTTCTCCTTTTTATTTTCACAATGACCCTGTCATGTGTAAAAAACGATTCCCAAAAAACAATTGATATATCCAAAAAATGGCGTTTTTCTGCAGATGAAAAAAATATTGGAATTTCTGAAAAATGGTATTCTGTTGATTTTGACGATTCCCAATGGACCATACTCGATGCCGGTAAAAAATGGGAAGATCAGGGATATCCTGAACTGGACTCCTATGGTTGGTATAGAAAAACAGTTGAAATTCCGGCAGACTGGAAAGGGGAAGATGTTTGGATAAAATTCGCAGCTGTAAATGATGCCTATGAATTGTTTGTAAATGGTGAAAAACTAAGTGCTTTCGGCGAAGCAAATATTACTTTTGCAGATAAACCATCGTTTACAAATATCACAGATAAAATTAATTACAAAGGGATTAACTTAATTACTGTTAGAGTGAATGACTGGGGGAACAGTGGGGGTTTATGGAGACTTCCGGTAATAATCACTACAGATAAAAAAGAAACAGACTTATTTCAACCTTTATCAAATAAATTGTTCAATCCAGCAAATGAGGGATATAAACTATTTTGGGAAGATAACTTTAACAGTGACAAACTCGACAGTACAAAATGGAAAGTTCGTGGTGTTGGCCCCAGAGGTGTTGGTTTTGTGACGCCTGATGCCCTAGAGATCAAAAACGGAAAACTGCATATCAAGGCTTTTATGGAAAATGATTCCCTAAAAGTTAGTGCTATAGGTACACAGGGACTTTTTGATACAACTTATGGGTATTTCGAGTGCAGGGCACAACTACCAAAGACAACCGGAAACTGGGCTGCTTTCTGGATTCAGTCACCTGGCATTTCAACAGGAGAAGACCCTGGTAAATATGGTGTGGAAATAGATATTTTTGAATATTTTAAAAATCAAGGTGGCGATTTTGTATCTCATAACCTCCACTGGGCTTACGGCCCTAATCAAAAATCCACAGGAGCTTTCCTTAGTAAAGTAGACGGTATTGGAGAAGGCTTCCATACTTTTGCAGTAGAATGGACACCAGAAAAATACGCATTCTTTGTTGATGGATTAAAGTACCACGAGATCAAGGAAGCTATCTCACATATTGATGAATACATCATTCTGAGTTTTGAGCCCGCACATTCTGTGGAAGATCTGGAATTGGCTATACTGCCAGATACTTTTATCATAGATCATGTAAAAGTGTATAAGAAGAAATAGCTTAATTAATTATGAAATATTACTATGAAAACTAAATTTATAACACTCTGGATACTATGGTCCTTGCTAGGGGCTTTACTAATATATGGAGTATCATCCTCCGATTCAGATAAAAATATGTTAACCCTGGTGGCTTTAGTATTAAGTTTTTCACCACTATTGGGTCTTATGCTTGCCTTAGGATCTCCAAAAGCTGCTGAACAATTTAACAATTGGATTAAAGAAAATCAAAACGCATTGTATTATATAGCGGGTGGATTAACCATTCTATTTGCTATCCCGGGATTATTAACCGGCAATTTCGATCCCTATCATACAATTATTTTTGGTTTTATCACTTTAGCTGTTTTTGGAGTGATGAAACAAAACAGAGCTGAAGAATTTAAATTCAACTGGAGTGATGTGGCAATTTGGTTACTCCTTTGGATCCCGTTTGATCTTCGCTGGTACGATGGTATGCAGGAAAATCTTGATTATACTTGGTGGTCCATGGCAATTTCTGTTACAGCGGTCATCGGATGGTATGGCTACCGTAATGCAAATATTGGTTATAATCTGGTTCCCAAATTTAAAGATCTAACAATTGCAGTGTTGTCATTGATCATGATTATGGCAGTGGTTATCCCTCCGGGACTGGCCACAGGTTTTTTAACTTTTTCAATTCCTGAATCTTATGATATTCCTAAATTATCAGCCCATTTTATTGGTCTGTTTTTAACTGTTGCCTTACCGGAAGAATTATTTTTTAGAGGTCTTTTACTCAGGGGGCTCGAAAAAGTATCTTCTAAAAAATGGATTCCGATGGCTGTATCTTCCCTTGCTTTTGGATTGATGCACTGGAATAACGTGAATGATCTTTCCATGCAAATCACCTATGTTTCTTTAGCAACAATTGCTGGTTTGGGTTATGGATGGGCATATAGAAAAAGTGGAAATAATTTGTTTGCAGCAATTTTGGCACATACACTTGTTGACTGGGTATGGAAATTATTCCTTGCAAGTTAAAATCAACAATATAAATTAACCTTTTAATACATATTGAAAAATGAAAAAAACAACTACACATATCAAACCGATCTGGTTTATCAGTCTGTTTTTTACCCTTACAATTTTTGTTAGTCAATTCGTTTCTGCACAGGATAAAAAGGTTGGTGGAATCATCACAATAGGCGAAGTTAATTCTCCGGGAGTTGGTGGGATCAATATTTCTATAAAGGGTACATCTGTCAAAATAGTTTCAGACAATGATGGTGAATACAGCATCCTTGTTTCAGATGAAAAATCGGTACTTATCTATTCTTATCCGGGAATGATCACACAGGAAATTGTTGTTGGAAACAGATCAAGAATTGATATAGATCTGATAAAAATACCGGCTGAGAAAATACAAACAGTTGATGCTACACAAATAAGAATAATTCTCAATGAAAATGCCGGAATGCCTGAGCAAAATGTAGCAAATGTACTACAGGACAGATTGCAGGTAAATAGTAAGATTAAAGTATCCATATCAAAACAAAAAGATCCAAATGCAGATTTACATATCTACCTTGGGTTGGCTACAAAATCCGATCTGTTAGATAAGCTTATCAAAATAAATAACATAAGATTACCGAGGCGATCTAAACCTTCTGCAGAAGGATTTGCTGTTAAAATGGTGACTCTTGACAATGCTCCTGCAATTATTGCAGTAGGAACAGACAATCGAGGGGTGTTATATGCTGCGGGGGAAATACTTCGGCAAATGGAATTGGGTAAACAATCGGTAAGGTTTAAAACATTTGAAGTTAGTACTGCACCTGCCTATCGTTTTCGCGGGGCAAATAACCCTCAGGGGGGAACCATGAGAAAATACACAAAATCCAGAGCGTGGACTACAGATGAATGGAAAAATGTTATTTTGGATTATGCTCTTGCCGGTGCCAACTGTTTTTATGCCGAAGAATGGGGTAGCACAAGTGAAAGAACGCGTTTTCTTAAATCATTTGATCTAATGACAACGGTAGGCATCCGTCCAAATCAATATTACGGAGAAACCCCTGAAGCATGGAAATCCGGTGGTTTAGCTGATTGGGAATGGATCAAAAGCAACTGGGTCTGCCCTTCTATACCAGAAGCCAGAGAAGCCTTGCTCAAACAGTGGACGGAAAAATTAAAAACACTTGGAGATCACGATATTTTAAGGTTTTATGCAGGAGACCCGGGAGGATGCCGTGATGAACGATGTAAGCCCTGGGGCAAAACCTTTGCACTTTTATGTGAAGACATTTCAAAGATCGCCCTAAAAATACACCCTGATTTAATTGTGTTAATTGCCAATCAGGATCTGACAAATGAAGGAGATTTTGCCATTTTTGATTACCTTTCCGAGAAGTCTCAGGAATGGTTGTACGGTATAGCTTATGGTCCGGGATCTAATGCCATGACATGGTATTTTCGAAATCAGCTAAATGACCAAATGTTTGAATATCCTGGATATGGCTGGCTGAATCGCTATTTGGCAGAAACCCTCAATGCACTTCCAAAAGATCAAAAGATCGTTCATTATTCAGATATCACTCATTGGATCATGGCTCAGTACAATGTTGAAAATCCGGAACGAAATATCGCAAAATCCTTTGGAAGAAGAACATGGCATACCAGACCCGTTGCTTTGCACGAAATATTTCAGGCGATCATGCCTTTTTCTCAGGGAGATATTATTTATACCGAAGGCTACCATGATCACTTCAATCAATACTTTTGGCATCGTTTATTGATGAATCCACACAGGTCTGCAAAAGAGGTGACAGATGAATATTGCAAGATCTATTTTGGTGAAAAGGCCAGTGATCTGATGACTCAGGCTATTTTTCAGTTGGAAAAAAATATTGAATTACCATTAGCAACCAATGATGGTATTGACAGGTATTATGATTTGGTTAAAGAAGCAGGCAAACTAATACCGGAGAATTTAATGGAAAAGGATCACCTTTGGAAATTGTTTATGCAAAAAGCAGCATTAGATAAATATATTCAATTAAAATTACAACTGGAACTGAAACAGGAAGAACGTATCCGGCAATACTTAGAGCAAGGTCTTGAATCCGGTAAATTGAATAAATCGATTGATCAATCTTTAACTGTACTTGCAGAACCCAGAGTAACAAAAGATATGACAGTCTATCGTAAAGAAGCAAATCAATTGGGAATTAAGACGGAGCAACTGTTTGGTATTCGCAATGTGGGCTACTTCAAGCTGGATCAACACTTAAGAGATATGGAAGGACTTTCAGATAGTCTAAAAAAAATAAAATCAACTCGATCCAAAAAGGAAAAAATGGAGATGATATCCATAGCTATTAAAAATACCCAAAAGAAAACGGATTATGGCCGGGTACATTGGTAATATTATAAAATAAGAATGGATACATTGTTTAGTTTATCAAAATACTATCAGATTAAAATATAGTAGACTACGCAAAAGTTTAAAAAAGAAATAATGAATATAAATAGATAAATTATGAATTTAAACAGATCAAAAGTTAGTATTGGAATAATCTTTATGATATTGTTTTTTGGAGTTAACAGTTCCACTTTGACTGCACAGGTCAAAACTGAAAATAATGGAATTGATAAAAAGGCTAAAGATCTTGTATCACAAATGACTATTGAGGAAAAAATTGGTATGACCGTAGGTGATGGAAGATATTTGATTGACGTAGAAGTGGAGAAGATCAATGATGTTTGGATTGCCAATCGAAACTCAAAAATGATCATCCCCAGACTTTCCATAAGAACCACTGCTCTTACAGATGGACCTTCAGGGATCAATAAGAATCCAGCTCCTGAAGGAGCAAAGGATTACACTTATACAACTGCATTTCCAACCTCCACTTGTCTGGCAGCTACATGGAATACTGAATTAGTAGAAAATATTGGAAAAGCTTTTGGAAATGAAGTACTGGAATATGATTACGACCTAGTACTAATGCCCGCTTTAAATCTGCACAGAGATCCAAATGGTGGTCGTAGTTTCGAATATTATTCCGAGGATCCGCTACTTTCCGGTAAGATGGCTTCCTCTATAGTCAATGGATTACAATCTAATGGAATTGGTGCCACCTTAAAACATTTTCTGGCAAATAATCAGGAAACAAACCGAAGAAAATATAATGCAGTTGTAAGTCAAAGAGCTTTGCGCGAAATTTATTTACGTGGATTTGAAATTGCTGTAAAAGAAAGTCACCCAAGGGCTATCATGACAGCATATAATAAATTGAATGGTTTCTACACTCCTGAAATACCCGAATTATTACAGGATATCGTTAGAAAAGAATGGGGATTTAAAGGGCTGTATATGACCGATTTCGATATGCACTACGGAGATGCTGTTGCACAGGTACGTGCAGGAATTAATATGATCATGAGTGGTAGCAAAGAGGAGCTAGATCAAATTACAACTGCAATAAAAAACAAAACACTTGACGAAAGTACACTGGATAAGAATTTAGTTTATAATATGAAACTTAAACTGAATTCACCAAGTATGAAAAAATATAAACCTTCCTTAAAACCAGATCTACAAGCGCATGCAAAAATTGCAAGAGAAGCTGTAGGTGAAGGAATTGTCATGCTAAAAAATGATGCCAATACACTTCCAATCAAAAAGAAAAAAACAGTAGCTGTTTTTGGTAAAATCTCATACTATTCCATTGCAGCCGGAACAGGAAGCGGAGGAATTAGAAGTAATAAATATGCTATTTCTGTAAATGAAGGTCTTAAATCAGTTGGGTTTAAGGTATTGAAAGAAATGGAGAAAAATTATATGGGTTTTATTGAAAAAACAAAGAGAGAAAATCTTGTTCCTCCATATTTTGATAATCCCAAAATGCGCAAAGATAATGGCATAAAAGGAAACCAGGCACCTCCTCATTTCAAAAAGAGATTGGTTGCATTTAGCAAGGAACAGGCAACTCCAATTGCAGATATTAAAAAATATGAATCAAAGTCTGATTTTGCTGTGATTACACTTGGGAGAAGTGGTGGAGAAAATTATGAAAATGGATATTTACCGATAACTCAAATTGAAATGGATCTTGTTAAAAATGTTAGTGAGATTTTCCATGCTACCGGAAAAAAAGTAATCGTGGTATTAAATGTTGGGGGTGTATGGGAAACTATAAGCTGGAGAGACTATCCGGATGCTATCTTATTGGCATGGCAACCTGGACAGGAGGGTGGAAATGCTGTCGCAGATATTATCAAAGGAAAAATCAATCCTTCAGGAAAATTACCAGATTCATTCCCAATGAAGTATGAAGATGTTCCTTCATCAAAATCATTTCCCGGAATACCAGCCAATGATCCAATCAATTCGTTTTATGAAGAAGGAATTTATGTTGGATATCGTTATTACGATTCTTTTAATGTTCCAACAGCATATGAATTTGGATATGGAATGTCATATACAAAATTTGAATATTCCAACCTCAAGTTGAGCAGTACTAATTTTTCAAATAAAATAAAAGTTACGGTTACGGTAAAGAATACAGGAAAAGTAGCAGGAAAAGAGATCGTTCAGTTATACCTAAAAGCACCTTCCAATGAAATTGAAAAACCCGAAAAAGAGTTAAAAGGTTTTGCTAAAACAAAATTGTTAAAGCAAGGGGAAAGTCAACAACTTTCCTTTGACCTGGACAAACGTTCTCTTGCTTCTTTTTGGAGTGGAATCAGTTCCTGGGTAGCAGATAAAGGAGATTATGAAGTACGCATAGGTGCTTCCTCCAAAGATATCCGATTGAAAGCTTCCTTCCATTTAGCTGAAAAAATAATTGTTGAAAAAGTGCATGACGTTCTTTACCCAAACTTTATGATGAAAGAGTTGAGCAGATCAGATAAATAGATTTTTCTTTAAGAGACATAAAAGTTGATCATATCCAGAAATTAAAAGAGATAAAACCATGAAAAAATCATTTTTATTAATAGTAATCATATTATCAATAAGTTTAAATTCTTATTGTCAGACAAACAATCTAAGAAATCTGTTTCAACTTTCCAATGCCCAAACCCGATCCATAAGTCCTGAAAACTTTACAGGAGAAAAAGGCAAAGGAGGAATGGCAACCTTAGAAGAAGGTTCGGCCGCAAAAGCCGCAAAAAAATTAGGAAGAGGATGGAAAGTCAACCCATATATTCACATCAAACCTGGAGAAACTTTCACTTTGGGAGAGATTAATGCCTCAGGAATTATCAATCATGTCTGGATGACTCCCGTTGGTGAATACCGTTTGATGATCTTACGTTTTTATTGGGATGATGAAAAAGAACCTTCTATTGAAGTTCCTGTCGGAGATTTTTTTGCTGCAGGCTGGGGAATTATGAATGAACCGGTAATAAATTCTGCAACAGTAGCAGTTAACCCAAGAAGTGGATTTAATTCTTACTGGCAAATGCCATTTAGAAAAAAGTGCAAAATTACCATGGAAAACATGTCTGATAAGGAAGCAACTGTATATTATCAAATAAATTATTCCCTTGAAAAAGTAGAGAAAGACACTCCATATTTTCATGCTCAGTTTAGAAGAGTAAAAGAATTACCTTATAAAGAAGTATTTACTATTGTAGATGGAATAAAAGGTAAAGGTCAATATGTTGGAACCTACCTGGCTCATGGTGCCAGAAAAAGTGGCTGGTGGGGAGAAGGCGAAGTTAAATTCTTTATGGATGGAGACAAAGAATTCCCAACCATTTGCACAACAGGAGAAGAAGATTATTTTTTGGGATCTTACGGTTATAACGACAGAGAAATTGATGGAAAAATGTATTACGATAGCTTTAGTAGCTTATATTCAGGATTCTATGAAGTAAAAAAATCTAAGATCGACGGATTTGTTGGAGTTTTTGGTCAGTACAGGTGGCATGTTCTGGATCCGATCCGTTTTGATAAAGATTTGAGAATTACAGTCCAAAGCCTGGGGTGGGGACCTGATGGATATTTACCTTTAAAAGATGATCTGGCATCTGTTGCTTTCTGGTATCAAATGGAGCCTCATAATCCCTTCCCAAAATTACCTTCAAATGAAGATCTTATTATTAAAAAAAAGAAATAAAATGAAACAACAACTTTATCTTTCTTTCATATTTGTATTGACAATTTCCATTAATTCACTTTTTGCACAGGACTGGCCAACCTATCAAAATGACGTGCAGCGAAGTTGTATCACTCCTAATACTTTAAAATTTCCTTTGAACTTACAATGGAAACATCAGGCAACTGTTGCCCCGAGTCCGGCATGGCCTGCCCCTGCAAAAACTGATTTTTGGCATCGTGAAGAGAATTTAAAACCACGTGTTGTATTTGACAGGGCTTATCATGTTATCAGTGTAGATGATAAAGTTTATTTTGGTTCTTCAGCCAATGACAAAGTATATTGCCTTGATGCAAAAACGGGTAAGGAAGAATGGTCATTTTTTACAGGTGGTCCGGTAAGACTTGCTCCTTCTTATGCAAATGGAAAGATCTATTTTGGTTCGGATGATGGTATAGCCTATTGTTTAGATGCCAAAAAAGGAACATTGATCTGGAAAGTAGAAGCCTCGGAAAGCAAAAAACTTATTCCGGGAAATGAAAGGATCATTTCAACTTCAGCAATAAGAACCGGAGTTCTTGTTGATAATGGAGTTGCTTATTTTTGTTCTGGTATGTTTCCAAATGAAGGGGTTGAACTTTATGCTGTAAATGCAGATAATGGAAATATTATCTGGAAAGAAACAAATCTTCAAATTTCACCTCAGGGATATATGCTCGCCTCAAAAACCAATCTTTATATACCCACCGGGAGAACCCAACCTAAGATCTTTTCCCGTAAGGATGGTAGCAGAGTAGGTGATTTTAATGATGGTAATGGTGGTACCTATGCTTTATTGGTAGATGATGAAATTATTTTTGGTGCCGGTGATGAGGGAGGGCTCAATAATTATCCTGCCTGCAGTACAAATGAAGATGATGAAATTGCTACATTTTTAGGTTTGCAAATTATTGTTGAAAACGATATTTCCTATTTGCGATCAGATAAAGAATTATCAGCTATCAGGCGGGAAAAATATATAGCCGATTACAAAGACTGGGCAAAGGCAGAAGATAAAAAGAGTGATCTGGCCCATGACCTCTGGGATCTCCGGGAACAACGAAAAAAAGCATCTCCATCCGAAATAAAAAAGATTGATTCTAGAATACAGGGGTTTATTGAGAAAATCAATTTGTATGAGGATAAACGAGAGAAAATTGAAGCCGGAGGTTTGATCTGGAAAACAAAGATCGATGGCTCCTATTCTATGATTCTTGCAGGAAAATCCATTATCATCGGAGGTAATGGGAAAGTGGATATCTATGACTCCACTTCAGGGAAAAAAACATGGTCAGAAAAAGTAGAAGGTATTGTTTACAGTCTGGCTGTTGCCAACGGAAAACTGCTGGTAAGTACTGATAAAGGAATCATTTACAGTTTTACGTCTCAAAGAGTTTCAAAACCTGCTGACTATAGATCAGAACTGGTGGAAAATCCATATAAGGATGATCACAATGCACAAATTTACGAGGTTGCTGTAAGTCAGATCATTTCAACAGGGGTTAAAAAAGGCTACTGTCTTGTTGTTGGTAGTGAAACCGGACAATTGGTTTATGAGCTTGCTAAAAGAACAGATCTTAAAATAATAGGTATTGAAAGTGATGCTGTAAAAGTTGAAAAATCTCGTAAATTGTTAAATAGTGCAGGTATCTATGGAAGTAAAGTAAATATCATTCATGGAGATCTAAAGAATTTACCTTTTAATAAATACTTTGCAAATCTGATCATTTCTGATAAATTATTGATATCAGGTAGTTTAGAAACATCAGCTGATGAAATATATAGAGTTCTAAAACCTTATGGAGGTATTGCATATCTGGGAATAGAAAAGAAAAATAAACAATTTTTAAAACAGTGGACTGTTCAATCAAATAAAAAGTGGGAAGAACATGATGGATGGATAAGTGTCAAAAGAGGCATCATTCCGGGGGCTGGAGAATGGACACATCTTTACGCTGAACCGGGCAATACAGCCTGCAGTAAAGATTCTGTTGAAGGTCCCTTTGAAATTCAGTGGTTTGGTCAGCCCGGACCACGTGAAATGATCAATCGACATAGTCGACCTATGGCACCTCTATTCAAAGACGGCAGACTTTTTGTGCCGGGAGACAACCGAATTATTAGTGTGGATGCATACAATGGAACACCTCTTTGGAATAAATATGTTCCTGATTCAAGAGTTCTTGGAGCATTAAGAGATTGTGGAACCATGGCAGTAGCAAGTGATCATATTTATATTGCTGCCGGTCAAACGGCATTGGGTTTTAAAGTGGAAGATGGCGATCAGGATATCACACTGGATGTTCCTCAAGTGGTTAAGGGACAAGAAAGCAAATGGGGTTATCTCGCAATCGTTGGTGATCAGATATTTGGATCAGGCAAAAAACCTAATGCATCGGTTACTACATTAGGTCGTGATAATTGCGATGCTTTTGAAGGAGATTACCGTGATATGGTGAGTAGTGATTTTCTGTTTTCTCTTGATCGAATAACAGGTGAAGTTTTATGGACATATCGTGGACTGGTTTTCAATAATACGATCACAATTGGTGATGATTTTATGTATTTAGTTGAAAGCCGTAACTCAAAGGCAGTGCACGATTTTGATGGAAGATTGAGAGTGGATCATTTCAATGAAGGACCAACTTATATTGTGAAATTAGACAAACGTACAGGTAAAAAAGTATGGGAAAAAGAATTTAAGTTTCCTTATTCTCAAATCATGTTTCTTTCTTTTACAAAAGGAACATTACTCGTTACAGGATCTTTTAATGTAAAGGCAAATGTTCATTATCGTATCTATGCATTTGATGGAAAAAAAGGGAAATTAAACTGGGAGAAAGAGTATAAAGGAGGTGATACTGGAGGTTCTCATGGTGAGCAATGGCAGCACCCTGTTATAATTGGTAATAGAATATTTTTATACCCGTATATTTTTGATCTGAAAACCGGTCTTAGAGATGATGTAACTTTTAGTAAAGGAGGATGTGGAGCATTTTCTGGTTCTGCAAATAATCTGTTTGCCAGAAATTCAAATCCTACTTTTTATGATCTGATCAAAGAAGATAAACAAGGAACTCATTTAACAAAAGTGAACAGACCGGGATGCTGGATCAATATAATTCCTGCGGGTGATCTGATATCTGTTCCCGAAGCAAGTTCAGGATGTACCTGTGATTATCCAATTCAAACATCATTTGTATTTATCTCAAAAAATTAAATATGAAATTACGTTTAACTATTCTTTTTCTATTTGTGGCAATAAGTAATTTATTTGCCTGCAGATATACGGTTCGTGAAATTGGTTTTGCTGATTTTGGAAAAGATCAGTATTGGTTTGTACTTTTTAATGATGGAAGCATATCTGATGGAGATATAAAGACCTTTAAAAATACTGCCAGAGCAGCCATGCTGGACGCAAATGTTATAGTTGAGGTTATTGATGTGAACAATGATGAATCTTCACTAACCAAATATTATAAAGAGTATGCAGGCAAAAGGAAACCAAATATCATGTTAATTTCTCCCGAGCAAAGGGCTAAGGAATTTTTTATCGATGAATCTGAAAATTTTTCTTTAGCATTATGGGATCTGATAGAGGAAATACTTATTTCTCCTGCACGAAATGAACTCACTAAAAATATCATCAAAGCTTACGGAGTAATATTTTTTGTGGAAGGAAACAACAAAGAAGAAAATGAAAAAGCACGTGCTCTTTTGAATATTGGAATTGATGAGATCAAAAAGATCATGGGAGGATTACCACATCCTGTTCATACACCTCCACATGTGATCACAATCAAATCAAATGAAACAGAGAAAGAAAGTGTACTTCTCTGGAGTCTTGGCTGGGAGAAGAAAGATGCAGAACATCCTGCTATTGCAATGATGTACGGGCGTGCCCGAAGAATGGGACCTATACTTACTGGCAACATGATTAAGCAGGATGTTATTGAAAATATGATGCGTTTTATAGGGGAAGATTGCGAATGTGGACTAGATAGAAGCTGGATGCTGGGCACCATGCTTCCGCTAAGATGGGATTCAAAATTAAAAGCTGCTGTGTTTAAAGAGCATGGATTTGATGCAGATAACCCTTTGATCATTTCCGAAATGAGTCAGATCTTATCCATTGCACCTGAAAGAGTAAATAATTCCATCGATACAGATATTTTATATGGTTATTCTGAAAGTGTTTTGATCATAACGGAATCAGCTAAAGAAGAAAAATTGCAAGTTAAAAAAACTATAAAAAAAGCAGATACTTCAAAAAATGTTCATGTCAAAAAAATTGAATCTAAAAAAACAGAAGCTATAAAAAATGATAGTCTTGAAACTATTCCGGTAGCATCCGAAAAGAAAAAAACAGAACCACCAATTGTCGAAAAAAAATCAGAAGTAAAAGAGAAATCCTATAATTACAGAGATTCAATGAATATCGTACTGATTGGTTTTTTTGTTATTCTGGTCATCGGATTTATCATTTTTATTAGAAAAAAATATTAACATGTTCCAACTGATAATAAAAGAGATCTTAAGTAGAAAGGTAAACTTTATCCTGGCATTGATCGCCGTGATCACTGCCGTTGCTTTTTTTGTTGCTTTCTATACCACGAGTGAGGCTTCAGACAGAGAAACAAAACGCCTAACCAGAGATATGGGTTTTAACCTTCGGATCATCCCTAAGGAAACAAATATGGATAATTTCTGGTTGTCAGGATTTTCAAGTAATACTATGCCGGAGGAATTTGTACAGAGATTTAATAATTTTAAAGATTTTTCATATGCACATTTAACAGCCACTTTACATCAAAAAATCAAATGGAAGGATATGAATATTATCCTCACAGGAATCTCTCCGGAGATAGAACCTTCAGGAAAGAAAAAAGCTCCGATGGTGTTTACTATTCAACCCGGAAGTGTGTATGTTGGACATGAAATTACAAAAAAATACAATCTTAAAAAAGGAGATAGCATCTCTGTTTTAGACAAGCAATTTGTGATTACAAAAACACTAACCGAAAATGGGAACACAGATGATATTCGTATTTTTGCACCACTTACTGACGTGCAGAAAATTCTGCATATGGAAGGAAAGATTAATGAAATTAAGGCTCTGGATTGCCTGTGTTTAATTGATGATCATACAGATGCAATAACACTTTTAAGAGAACAACTGGATCAGGTGATGCCCGAAGGGAAACTGGTTCTCAATCAAACCATAGCTGTTACCCGTGAAAAGCAACGAAGAATGTTTGAAAAGTACTTTGCATATCTGATCCCAATTTTAATTTTGGTTTCCACCATATGGATCGGAACACTGGCCTATTTAAATGTGAAGGAAAGAATTCAGGAAATAGGGGTACTCAGAGCTTTAGGATACGGGTCGGTTAAAACCGCTTTACTCTTTTTGGGAAGAGCATTTATTATGGGAATTATTGGAGCAATATTTGGATTTATCATCGGTACTGCTTTTTCATTGATCTACGGACCGGATATTTTTGTAGTAACTGCCAAATCGATCAAGCCAATTTACAGTTTACTTTTTTGGTCCATGTTACTTGCTCCGTTACTGGCAATTGTTGCATCTTTTATTCCAACAATGATCGCCATTTCTAAGGATCCTGCTATAATTTTAAGAGAGAACTGATTATGATTGAAATAAAGGATCTTAGTAAAGTATATATATCAAAAGGAGAAGAAGTTAAAGCTCTGGATCATGTTTCCTTGCATATTGAAAATGGGGAGTTTATTGTGATTAGAGGTGCAAGTGGAAGTGGAAAAACAACCCTGCTCCTGATGATTGGAGCTATGCTCAAACCAAGTAGTGGAAAATTACTTTTTGACGAGCAGGATATTTACAATTTGAGCGCGACCGAAAGAAATCAGTTTCGGGCTTCTAAAGTTGGATTTGTATTTCAAATGTTTCATTTACTTCCATATTTAACACTTCTTGAAAATGTGAATGTAATGTCTTTAGGACAAAAGAATGCTGAAGCAGAAAAAATGCTGGTGGATCTTGGATTGGGTGATAGAATGCATCATAAACCAAATGCCTTAAGTGCAGGTGAAAAACAACGGGCAGCTGTTGCCAGAGCATTGATCAATCATCCTAAAATTATTTTAGCTGATGAACCTACAGGTAATCTGGATCCGGAAAATGCAGAAGAAGTATTGAAGAGTTTTGTGCAATTCCATAAAAACGGAGGTACAGTAATTGTTGTAACCCATGGTAAAGAAGCTGATAAATACGCTGATCGTATTATTTCCTTAAAAAATGGAAAGATCGTAATTTGATTAAAATGTTTTAAGCATCGTTTATTCATTCTTTATTCCAAATTATTACTTCAAAAACTGATGTTAATTTTTAATGTATTTCCGTCAAAAAAAATTAGTTGGATATCTTTTTAATAGTGTAATTTTAAAGGTTGTAAATCCTCAATAAGACTACAATGAAAAATTTGATTCAGAAAATCTTTTAAAATAATCCGGAACTTATGAATAACAAGATAAAAAGTACTTTAAAATTATTTCTTACAGTTATTGCCATGTTTTTTTTTACAGGTTTTACAGGTAATGATTCTAATGAATTAAAAGAAATAAAGGCTCATTTCAAGTTATTACCTCAGCCCCAACAATTTGAAGTTACAGGAAATAGTTCCTTAAAGTTTAAAGACGTTTTAAGTTATTATACCAGCAATAAGATTGACCTTCCAAAAGTTGGATATGTGCTAAATACTATTCAACCTGTAAACAAAGAATCAAAAGCTCAGATCGTTTTTCATATTGATGAATCTATTGATCTGCCTCCGGAAGGATATCTGCTAAATATTACCCCAAAGAAGATCCATATTACAGCCAAAGATAAAGCAGGTTTGTTCTACTCATTTATGACACTTGAACAACTATTGGAAGATGCGAAGGAGCAAGGTCTTTTTTTACCCTTATGCAAGATCGAAGACTTTCCATTACTCTCTTACCGAGCGATACATCTGGATATAAAACATCACTTAGAAAAGACTAAATATTATTATAAGTTATTAGATAAACTGGCAAGATATAAAGTCAATGCGGTTCTTGTAGAAATGGAAGACAAGTTGCAGTACCAGCGGCAACCAGAAGTTGGTTCTGCTGATGCATTGAGTATTGAGGAATGGAAAAAGATAAGCAATTATGCAAAAGAGAGAAATATTGAAATAAGTCCGTTGATCCAGGGTTTAGGTCATGCTTCTTTTATTCTAAAACATGATAAATACAAAGGCTTACGTGATGATCCAAAAAGTGACTGGGCATTTAATCCGCTTGATCCCGAAACCTATAAAGTTCAATTTGATCTGTATTTAGATGCGATAGAAGCAACACCAAATGGTAAATATTTACATGTTGGTGGAGATGAAGTTCATACTACGGGAAGAAATAGTGGCAAGTCGGCATTAGAGTTGCAATTGATATGGTTAAATAAAGTAGCCAGATTTGCCGAAGAGCATAATCGAATACCAATTTTTTGGGATGATATGCCCCTAAAACAGGCGGGAGTTTATAAAGCAATGTTCAACACTAAATTAACAGAAAAAGAAGTAGATAAGGTTTGGAAAAAGAATGAACATAAATTAGTTGCATTTTTAGATCAGTTTCCAAAGAATTGCATTTACATGAGGTGGAATTACAGTTCTTCTCAGGCAGTTGGAAACAGCAAAGCTATGGAATGGTTCCAAAAAAACGGTATGCAGGTAATGGGAGCTACCGCCGGTCAAACCAGATGGGTTTTGATGCCTCAAAATGAAAGTAATATGGATAATATCAAAGCGTTTGCTGTAAGCTCTATCCAAAACAATCTAAAAGGATTATTACTAACACTTTGGGATGACGATTCACCTCATTTTGAACTATATAACCGGGGAATTATTGCTTTTTCAGAATACACCTGGTCAGGAGAAAAAAGAACTAAAAATGAGATTAAATCAGCTTATCGTCAGCGAGAATTTTCGAGCTCACTGGCTGCATCTGAGCTTGCTTTTATCGACCAGCTGGAAAAACCGGTAGCCTTTTGGAAAAACGCCTTACTACATGGAAATAAAAGAAATTATCTCCATAAAATGGATCAACCATTCAAAAAAGGAATTATTGATCTGCCTAACAAAAGTAAAAAAGGTACCTGGAGTAAAAAATATGCTGAAAGATTAGAACAAGCAGAATTAATGGAGCAAGAGTGTATTCAAATCCGTTCAAAGATCCAAACCATGAAAGCCAAAACCATTAGAAATAAATATTCTTTAGAGGTTTATGAACAGGTAAACGAAATGGTTCTGTTTTCAAGCAAAATGCTTTTGACTTTAAAGGATTACGATAACACTAATAATAAACAAGAAGAGACTGCTGCTTTAAACCGGATAAGGGAACTTCCTGAAGATTTTAATAAAACAAGAAAAGCTCTTGAAGTGGTATACAGTAAAACCAGAAAGCTAAATAAACCTGCTGATTATATCCTGGATCAGGATCACCATTCTCATCTGGCAAATCAGACCATTTCATTCGACTGGCAAATTTATGCTGAGATATTGTTTTTAGAGAAAATAATGAACGAATTATCAAATTGATCAATTAAATATTAAAATAATGGAAACAAAAAATGAGCCAAAAGCAAAAGAAAGATTATACTCTTTAGATACCCTTCGAGGATTTGATATGTTCTGGATCATTGGAGGAGGCTCTTTATTAGGAGCTCTGGCGAAGGCCACAGAATGGGGCTGGGTAGAAGTTCTTGCCAAACAAATGCATCATGTACCATGGGAAGGGTTTCGTTTTGAAGACCTTATCTTCCCATTATTTATGTTTATGTCAGGAGTAGCCATACCCTTTGCACTGGTCTCCAGATTAGAAAAAGGAATTAAAAAATCCGTTCTTCATAAAAAAGTATTTAAAAGAATGGTTTTATTGGTACTCTTCGGACTTATTTATAACGGAGTCTTAAAAAATGGTTTTTCAGACCCTCGCTATCTCAGTGTTTTATCACAAATAGGAATTGGCTATTTCTTTGCCTCTGTCATTGTAATAAACTCATCAACCCTTAAAGCCCGAATATTTTGGCTGATAGGTATCATGACTGGTATAACCATTTTACAACTTTTTACTCCTGTTCCAGGATTTGGAGTTGGCGTATTAACACCAGAAGGTAGTATCAATGCATGGATGGATCAAAAATTTCTTCCCGGAAGGTTGATATATGGAACCTATGATCCTGAAGGTATATTGTCGATCGTTTCCGCAACAATGATCACTTTATTTGGATCTATTGCCGGATTTATTCTGAGAAACAAAACATATACGCAAAATAAAAAAACTGGTTTACTACTAAGTATTGGAATTCCTCTTGTATTGATGGCTTTATTATTGTCACCTGTTTATCCAATCATTAAAAACATATGGACAGTTCCATTTAATATGCTAACCTCAGGTATTAGTTTTCTTTTGATGGCTCTGTTCTACTATATCATCGATGTAAGAAAATGGCGAAACTGGACCCTTTTCTTTAGAGTGATCGGACTCAACTCGATTACCATTTATATGGGACATAGAATATTAGATTCCTGGGATACAGCCGAGTTTTTTCTTGGTTTTTTAGCAAAACCTATGGGTGATTTTGGTGAAGTAATTATCATACTGGGAAGCATCGCTTTTGAATGGTTCATCTTGTATTATTTGTATAAAAATAAAATATTCTTAAGGGTTTAGTTTTAACTCTTTGAGATCTCATTAAAACAACAAGAAAAATATTGATATGTTTCAAAAAGTAATATCATTTATCATACTTATTCTTCTAATTACAAGTTGCAATCAAGAAGAATCTCAAAAATCCAATGAGAAATCAAGTATAAATTCACTAAAAGAAGTACATGATTTATTTAAGGATCCACCTAATCAATTTCGATCAGCACCTCTTTGGGTTTGGAATGATCTTATAACAAAAGATCAAATAGATCAACAACTTAACGATTTCAAAACCGCGGGTATTGGTGGTGTTTTTATTCATCCAAGACCGGGACTGATCACAGAATATTTATCAGATGAATGGTTTTCTCTTTGTAATTACACAGTACAAAAAGGAATAGAAATTGGATTGGATGTATGGCTTTACGATGAAAATTCATATCCAAGTGGATTTGCAGGTGGTCATGTTCCTGCAGAAATGCCAGAATCTTACAATAAAGGTGGAGGGTTAAAACTGGAAATATTTAAAAAACTACCGGAGAATGCAGACTCCTTTTTTCTCATATTAAAAAAACAAGGACAAAATTTCATAGATATCACAGATAAACTGGATGAAGAAAAAAATAAAGAAGGTGACTATTATCTCTACACAAAAAAGTATTATGAAAAATTAGGGTGGCATGGTGGCTTTTCATATGTTGATTTATTGCATGAAGGTGTAACTGAAAAATTTATAGAATTAACCATGACCGGTTATAAAAATGCTTTTGGAAAAGAATTTGGAAAAACCGTTCCCGGAATTTTTACAGATGAGCCTAATATAGTTTCTCCTGGAGGGCTTAGGTGGACACCTTTATTATTTAAAGAATTTGAAAAACGTTGGGGCTATGATCTCAAGGTCAATCTTCCTTCTTTGGATCATGAAATTGGTGATTGGAAAAAAATAAGACATAATTATTATGACACACTTTTGGAATTATTTATTGAGAGATGGAGTAAACCCTGGAATACGTATACGGAAAAGAATGATTTGAAATGGACCGGGCATTACTGGGAACATGGCTGGCCAAATCCTTCACATGGTGCAGATAATATGGCAATGTATGCCTGGCACCAAATGCCGGCAATTGATATATTAATGAATGAATATAGTGAATATGTCAATGCACAGTTTGGCAATGTGCGGTCGGTAAAAGAACTGAGTAGCGTTGCAAACCAGATGGGCAAAACCCGAACCTTGAGCGAAACTTATGGAGCAGCTGGCTGGGACTTACGATTTGAGGATATGAAAAGAATTGGCGATTGGGAATATGTGCTTGGTGTAAATTTTCTCAACCAACATTTATCATTTGTGACCATTGAAGGAGCCCGAAAAAGAGATCATCCACAATCATTTTCTTATCATGAACCTTGGTGGAAAAATTACAAGGTTCAAATAGATTATTTTGCCCGATTGACATTGGCACTATCTTCCGGAAAGCAAATAAATAATATACTCATCATTGAACCAACCACAACCGCATGGATGTATTTCTCTGACAATGTATCTAACAATAAGTTTGCTTCGATAGGTCCTGATTTTCAAAAATTTGTACTAACTCTCGAAAAATACCAAATTGAATATGATCTGGCATCTGAAAATATAATGAAGGATATTGCTAAGGTCAAGAATGAAAAATTTGTAGTTGGTGAAAGATCTTATGATATTATTGTCATTCCTCCAACATTAGAAAATTTAGATAAAGCTACTTTTGAACTTGTTAAAACTTATCTAAAAAATGGAGGAAAAGTTGTTTCCTTTAATGGGATACCTGACCATGTAGATGGAAAAACTAACAATGAATTAAAATCAATTGTCGAAAAAAATCCAAAACAATGGATAGAAACCAATGCCATTTCTGATCTGCAGAGCTATAATTTGAAAGCTTCCAAAAGTATTCATTTTCAACAACCGGAAATGATCAGTGGCAAACTATTTCATCATCGACGTGAATTTGAAGATGGGCAATTGTTATTTCTGGTAAATACCAGCCTGGAAAAATGGTCCAAAGGAACCTTCTCAATAAAAGGGAAATCTGTAAAAGAATTTGATCTGTCCAATGGAGATGTAAATCCATATCCAAATAAAACAAATGGAAATTCAATGGAAATAGAATTTGATTTGCCTCCGGCCGGAAGTTTATTGCTAACCATCAGTGATTCTCCTGCAAAAGAAATCCCTGTTCAGATTACCGGAAAAGCCAGATTGATCAATTCATTTGATAAGTTGCGTATTGAAAAGAAAGAACCAAATGTGCTAACACTTGATTATTGTGATTTAACTCTGGATGGTAAGATTGATAAGGATATCTATTTTTTTAATGCTGCTGATAAAGTATTTAAGCACTATGGATTTGATGGAGATCCCTGGAATTCTGCTGTACAGTATAAAACATCTATTATTGATAAAAACAATTTTTCAAACAGATCCGGTTTTGAGGTTAGTTATCCTTTTATGGTTGATGAAAGTGTAGATGTTACTTCTATGCAGGTTGTAGTTGAACAACCTAATCTTTGGCAGGTATTGATCAATGGTAAAAAAGTTACTGCCCTGCCTTCAATATATTGGCTTGATCGAAAGTTTACGGTATATAATATTGGTAAATATGTTGTGAAAGGTGAAAATAAAATTACTTTAAATGTTTCTAAAATGACCGTTTTCACCGAAATAGAATCCGTATATATTTTAGGTGATTTTAGTTTAAAACCACAAAAGAAAGGTTGGAAACTTGTTCCTTCCAAACTACTTGACTTGGGAAGTTGGAAAGATCAGGGATTTCCATTCTATTCCAATAATGTTTCTTACACCAGGACTTATTCAATCAAGAATAAAGTGAAAGATAAAAGATATATCATAAAGTTGATTGACTGGAATGGTAGTGTTGCTGAGATATTGATAAATAATAAACCATCCGGTATAATTTTCTCTTCACCTTATGAATTAGATATTACAGATAAGGTCACAGAAGGCGAAAATGAAATTTCTGTTGTAGTTTCCGGTACGTTGAAGAATTTATTAGGTCCACACCATTTTGGAAATGATCGGGGTTCTGTGCGCCCGGCATCTTTTGCAAATGCAAGCGCACATATACCATCCGGAAATCAATATGATTTTATTGATTATGGATTATTTCAGGATTTTTTATTCATTGAGTCAGAAGGTTCACCTAAAAAAGTTTATTGGAAAACAGAACATGTTTCAAAACCTGTTTTTAAAACAAAAGATTCTATCAGTGTTGAAAAACCTATTTTGGTTTCAATTACTAATCAAACTGATGGTGCAGAAATGCGATATACATTGGATGGAAGTGATCCTAACAGATCATCTAAACTTTATGTTAAACCAATTACATTGAAAAAAAGTGTAATTGTTAAAGTAAGAGCATTTAAAAACAGATTTATTTCGAGTCCAATCGTTCAACATAAATATTTTGTTATCAAGAAAAAGCAAAAGGTTTCAAAAGATCATAAATACCAAAATGGGCTGGAATATTCCTATTATGAAGGAATCTGGAGTAAAATACCGGAATTTGAATTATTAACAGCTATCAGAAAAGATAAAATAGATGATTTTAATCTGGATAATCTGGAGAGGAGATTTGCCAATTTTGCCATGGAATTTACGGGTTACATAAAGATTGATCAAAGTGGCATATATGATTTCTATGTAAATTCAAATGATGGAAGCATACTTTACATTGATGATATATTGATAGTTAATAATGACGGAGTTCATGGTAGCACAGAAAGAAAGGGTAAATTAAAACTGGACGCCGGTTTACATTCAATTAAATTACATTATTTTGATGGTGGAGGTAGTCAGACTCTGGAAATCAATTATAAAGGCCCCGGAATATCAAGACAAAAAATTCCGATTGAAAAGCTATTTTATTAG
>JAOZTG010000005.1:0-14956 GCA_029939235.1 Flavobacteriaceae bacterium | reverse complement strand
CCACAAGCCTGACGTTTGTGACAATATACCTTTAGTAATTAAGATTATTTAACAAGGAATTTTGGAATAATCATAATATTTTTACGAATTATGGTAGCAAAACTAAATCCGGCTCTTCTTTCAAACACGAGAAAGAATAAATTTAAGATCGAAAGATATTTAATAATACTGATTTTCATTATTTCAATTATAAGTTGTGGTAATGAAAAGGGAGGTACAAAAAATGAGAAATTAATTTCCTATGTGGACCCCATGATTGGTACAGGTGGTCATGGTCATACTTTTCCGGGTGCTATGGTTCCGTTTGGAATGGTACAATTAAGTCCGGATACACGTATGGAAAACTGGGATGGTTCTTCCGGCTACCATTATTCAGACAAAACCATCATGGGCTTTAGTCATACCCATTTAAGTGGTACAGGAGCACCTGAATTTTGTGATATCCTCTTCATGCCCACCACAGGAACAGTAAATGTTTTGGTAGGCGATGAAGATAATTCTGAAACAGGTTATCGTTCAAAATTCAGCCATAAAAATGAATCCGCTTCAGCGGGATATTATAAAGTTTTGTTGGATGACTATAAGGTTACAGCAGAATTAACCGCAACAAATCGCACAGGGTTTCACCGATATACTTTTCCAAAATCAGACAAATCAAATATTATCATAGATCTACTGAATCGAGATAGAGTGATTGATGCTGAAATGAATATCATTAGCGACACAGAGATTTCTGGCTATAGAAGATCTATCCGTTGGGCAAAAGATCAGCATGTATATTTTTATGCAAAATTTTCAAAACCCTTCAAGAGTGCTGGTATTGCTATTGACGATAAATTTGTTGAAAATATAAAAACAGCCAAAGGAAAAAATATAAAAGGCGTTGTTAATTATACTACTAAAGAAGGTGAATCTATTTTGGTAAAAGTAGGTATTTCATCTGTAAGTATTGAAGGCGCAAAGAAAAATTTAGAAGCAGAAAATTCAGCTTGGAATTTTGATGAAATCAAAAATGAGGCTAAACAACTTTGGGAAAATCATCTTTCAAAAATTGAAGTAGAAGGGGGAACAGAAAAACAACGTCGTATTTTTTATACGAGTTTATATCATACTGCAATGGCACCTGTAACTTTAAATGATGTTGATGGAAAATATCGTGGAGGAGATTGGAAAATACATGAGGCTAAGGGATTTACAAGATATACGGTATGGTCTCTATGGGATGTTTTTCGTACACAAATGCCATTATATACTATTTTAGAGCCTTCCAGAATGAATGATTATATGAAAACCTTCTTGGGAATATATAAAATTACAGGGAGGCTTCCTCATTGGGAAATATGGGGAGAGCATTCTGGCTCTATGATTGGACATCATTCTTTACCTATTATTTTAGATGCATACAACAAAGGAATTCAAGATTTTGATGTTGATTTGGCTTTCAAAGCAATGAAAAATCAAGTAGATCAAAACGGGGCTTATTCAAATATAGGTTATCAACCTGGTGGTTCGGTTTCCGAAGTGATGGAATATTCGTATAACGATTGGTGTATTGCTGAAATGGCAAAACAGTTAGGTAAAGAAAAAGATTATTTACATTATCAAAAAAGAGCTCAATTTTATAAGAATTTATTTGATAAATCTACTGGATTTATGAGACCCAGAAACACAGATGGTAGCTGGCTTACCCCCTTTGATCCTACAGAAGGTACACATCATTTTGTAGAAGGAAACTCGTATCAGTACAGCTTATTTGCACCACATGATATCAGCAGTTTAATTGATTCCATCGGTGGAGATAAAAAATTTGATACATGGCTGGATAACCTTTTTACCATCCAATCAAAACACGACAATGTTATTGTCGATGCAACCGGACTTATTGGGCAATATGCACATGGCAATGAGCCTAGCCATCATATGGCTTATTTATATAATTATATTGGAAAACCCTGGAAAACTCAAGCCATGATAAGTCAAATTTTAGAGACGCTATATGACGATCAACCTGATGGAATTAGCGGCAACGAAGATTGCGGACAAGTGTCAGCCTGGTACATTATGAGTGCCATAGGGATCTATCCCGTTTGCCCTGGAGATCCAACCTACGCTTTTGGAAGTCCGATTTTTGATAAAGTTACTATCAACCTTGAAAACGGTAAGAAATTTACTGTAATCGCTAAAAATGTTTCAAAAGAAAATAAGTATATCCAATCCGTTACTTTAAACGGAAAGGAGTATATAAAATCCTGGTTTACACATAAAGACATTGTAAACGGAAGTACTTTGGTTTTTAAAATGGGATCTGCTCCGAATAAAGCATGGGGTTCCGCAAAAGAATCCAGACCTTTTACGAAACCATTACAACCCTATGTTGAGTTGCCTTATGCCATCACTTCGGATAAAAGTTTCTTACATACAGGAAAAGTTACCTTAAAATGTGATGATAAAGAAGCTCAAATACATTTCACAACGGATGGAATTGAACCAACTGAAAGTTCTACACTTTACAAAAAACCAATTATAGTAAACAAGACAACTCAAATCCGATTTACAGCCTTTAAAAAAGGAATATTATCGAGTACTCCTGTATCTGTTCAGCTAAATAAATTGAAATTTGAGAAGTATACTAATTATGCTAATAAACTAAAATTTTCACCTGGTCTGAATTATAAATATTACCATGCTCATGTAATAAATCCCTATGAACTAGATGAACAAGAGCCAATTGAAACAGGTGTCATTTCAAGAATTACTGCTGATGAACGCAAGCGTGAAGATTATTTTGGTTATGATTTTGAAGGCTATTTAAAAATTCCAAAAGATGGAATTTATACAATTTCTATTTCATCGAACGATGGGAATGTCTTTTTCTTAGATGGTAAAAAATTTGGTGGAGGATCTATCGCTATCCGTAAAGGAATGTACAAAATTTCACAAAAATATTTTCAATTGGGGAATAAAAAATGGGATATTGTAACATGGGAAGGTCCGGGAATTAAAAGACAGGAAATTCCAGCAGACTTTTATTTCCATCAAAAGAATTAAAAAATAATTCTCAAATACATAAACATTTAATATAAAGAAAAGATGAAAAAATATTTTAGCATGATCGTTCCATTATTTTTTGCATTGAATATCCATGCACAAAATAATATAACACTAAAATTTAATAAGAAAGGTGAATTCAAGATCATTCAATTCACCGATACACATGTCAATTTAGAAAAGAACTCAAATTTAAGTGTTTACGAAACAATTAAAAAAATAATTAAAATTGAAAAACCTGATTTTGTAATACTTACCGGTGATAATGTAACCCAAAGTAATCCTCAGGAAGGATATAGAAGGTTTGCCGAAATCTTTAAAACAGCTAAAATTCCATGGGTAGCGGTTTTTGGAAATCATGATTCACAAAATAATTTTTCAAGAGAAGATCTCGCAAAATTACTCCATGATCTGCCACTTTGTATGAATAATGATCTGGGGGAAACGGATGGAAACTCAAATTTTGTATTGCCTGTTTATGGCAAAAATAAAAAAGTGGAAGCATTACTTTATTGTATGGATTCAAATGTTAACAGCACGCTTAGCCCTGTTGTGGAAGGCTATGGCTGGTTTAGTTTTTCTCAAATAGACTGGTATCTTAAAAAAAGTACGCAATTCACACAGGCAAATGGGGGAAGTCCTCTTCCTGCACTGGCATTCTTCCATATTCCTTTACCTGAATATACTCAAGCCTGGAATAATAAAGAATTTCCTCCTATCGGAGTTAAGAACGAAGATGAATGCAGTCCGGATATCAACACAGGGATGTTCTCAGCCATGCTTGAAAGCGGTGATGTGATGGGAACTTTTGTTGGTCACGATCATATCAACGATTATATTGGAGTATATTATAACATTGCTCTGGCATATGGAAGAGTTACCAAGATCATGAAAAACCCAGATGAAGATCCTTTGGCGGGTGGAAGAGTAATTGTTTTAAAAGAAGGACAACGACAATTCGATACCTGGATACGTGATATGAATGGTAAACGTGAATTATTTTGTAACTGGCCTGATTCATTTAGATCTCAAAATGAAGGTCAATAATCAATTAGAAATATAATTATTCTTTTCCATGAAAAAATATAACCTTCTTTATTTATTGATCATCATCCCTTTATTTATACAATCACAATCAACTGAAAAACCAGCGTCATATGATATTTCTAAGGACAGGGTTTTATACACAGTTGGTTATAGTCATTTAGATTCTCAATACGAATGGGATTACAAAACAACCGTAAGTGAGTATTTGAAGAATACTATGGAAGAGAATTACAGGTTATTTGAAAAGTATCCTCATTATGTTTTTAATTTTACAGGTTCCCGAAGGTATAAACTGATGAACGAGTATCACCCGGAACTCTTTAAAAAATTATATAAATATATCGATCAGGAAAGGTGGTTCGTTGCTGGCTCTAATGTGGATGAGGGAGAAGTAAATGTTTCTTCGTCTGAATCTATTATCAGGCAGGTTCTTTACAGTAATAATTATTTCCGGGCAGAATTTGGCAAAGAAAGTGTTGATTATATGTTACCCGATTGTTTTGGATTTGTGGCTAGTCTGCCATCGGTATTGCATCATGCCGGACTCAAAGGATTTTCTACACAAAAATTAACCATTCCAAATCTGGATACTGCAATTCCTCTACCTTTTAATATTGGTGTATGGAATGGGCCTGATGGAAAAGGCCTGGTATCTGTTTTGGATGCTACCGATTATGATGGCGATATTTTACCTAGACTGGATATAGACCCTTACTGGGTGGATAGATTAAATAAAGATCGTGATAAATACGGTATTTTATTTGGATACAGATATTATGGAGCAGGTGATATGGGAGGTGGAATTCGCGAAAGAGATTTGATCAATGCTGAAGGTAGTTTAAATAATCCTGATAGCAAACTTAAGGTTGAGTTGACTTCGTCCGATCAAATATTTAAGGATATAACACCTACTATTGAAAAGAAATTACCTGTTTATTCAGGGGATCTTTTCTTAGTTGAACACAGTGCAGGTTCCCAGTCTTCTCAATCTTATATGAAGAGGTTAAATCGTAAAAATGAGGTGCTTGCACAGACTGCAGAACAAATGGCATCTATGGCAGGTTATTTAATGAATGCTGTATATCCGCTCGAGAAGTTAAATAATTCCTGGGAGCTGGTATTGGGTAGTCAGATGCATGATATTCTACCGGGTACTGCTATTCCAAGTGCCTATAATTTATCCTGGAATGATGAATTTATTGCACAAAATGGATTTGCTGAAGTATTGAAAAATTCTATGGGTCAGGTTTCATCTCAACTCAATACTAACACAAAAGGAAGAGCTGTGACAATTTATAACCCTGTTGCCAGAGATCGTGAAGATATTTGTACAGCTGAACTGGAATACAATAAGATGCCTGTTTATGTAAAAGTTTATAACACTAAGGGAAAAGAAGTTCCATCGCAGGTAATTTCCAGAAAAGGAAATAAATTAAAGGTAATATTTATTGCTCAGATAAAGTCTTTAGGGCTTGCAGTTTATGATGTGCGAAATTCTTCTACTCCTTCTAATCTGAAAACAAAATCACTTGCTGTTCAATCCAATGCATTGGAAAATGAATATTATAAAATAACCCTCAATGAAAAGGGGGATATCGCAAGTATTTTCGATAAAAAAATGAATAGGGAAATCATGTCAAAACCAGCTCGTTTAGAATTTTTGCATGAAAAACCCAAAAAAGAACCCTCATGGAATATGTTCTGGTATGACAGAAAGAATCCTGCATTTGCTTTTATGGATGAAGATATATCCCTTAAAATAGTTGAATCCGGACCGGTACGAATTGCTTTGAAGATTTCTCGAAAAGGACAAAACTCGGGTATTGATCAAATAATTAGTCTTTCTGCTGGTAAAGCAGGTAAAAGAGTTGAGGTTGCCAATAAGATTGACTGGCAATCAACAGGGGTAAGTTTAAAAGCCTCTTTCCCTTTTACTGCTACTAATGAAAATGCTACTTACAATTTGGGTGTGGGAACTGTTGAAAGAAATACAAATCATGAAAAGAAGTTTGAGGTGCCTTCAAAAATGTGGCTTGACCTAACTGACAGATCAGGAGCATATGGAGTTTCAATTTTAGAAGATTGTAAATATGGTTCGGATAAACCAGATAACAATACTTTACGTTTGACCTTACAATATACACCATCCGCAGAAAAATGCCCTACATGGCTCTATCAAGCATCGCAAGACTGGGGCATACAAGATGTTAAGTACGGTTTGTACAGTCATTCCGGAGATTGGTCAACAAGTGAAACACAATGGCAGGCTCAGTTTTTAAACAACCCTTTACTGGCATTTGAATCGCCAAAACATTCAGGAAAGTTAGGGAAGGAATTTTCTTTTTTGAGTATCAGTTCTCCAAAAATTGGATTGATGGCCTTGAAAAAAGCCGAAAAAGGAGACTATATCATTGTTCGGGTAAATGAACTTGCAGGAAAGGATCAAAGATCAGTAAAAATTAAATTTCCCGGTAATATTCTCGATGCTTATGAAGTGAACGGTCAAGAGCAAAAAAAAGGAAGTCTAAAATTTTCAGGTAATAGTCTTCAATTTGATTTAACACATCATTCTCTAAAAAGCTTTGCCGTAAAACTGGTTCCAAAAAAACAGGTGCCTTTTAACCAAACAGAAGTTATATTACCTTATGATGAAGATGTGATGAGCTTCGATACCTACCGAATGGATGGAGATTTCACCAGCCGACGAGTGGATCCTATTTACCATTGGAATGTAGAGACCTACCCTGCTGAGATGATACCCAAAGAATTGATCAGTGAAGGTGTGAAATTTAAATTAGGTACAACTAAGGATCTAAAAAATAATGTGGTTAATTGTAAAGGGCAGGATCTAAAATTACCTTCAGGTGATTATAATAAAGTCTATATTTTAGCTGCCGCAACAGAAGATACTTCAGGTGATTTTTTGATACACGGGAAAGCCAATAATATAAGAATTGCAAAATGGCATGGCTTTATTGGTCAGCATTATGACAGACAATTTTTATTGGATGGATCTACGGTTTATGATGTCAAAGCTCCATTTTTAAAGTATGATAATATTGCATGGTTTGCTTCTCATTATCACTTTGGCTATCCAACAGCAAATATTCCATATGTGTATTCTTATATTTTTAAGTATGAAATTGATCTTGAGGATAAAGCAGATAAAATAACCTTACCGGATAATTCCAAGATCAAAATATTTGCCATAACAGTTGCTAAAAACATGGGTGATAAAATACAATTATTACAACCTTTATCAGATGATTTTTCAGAAAATAAACCTTTTCAATTAAGAAATAAAACTGATTAGGGATAGACCTAATAAAATAACAATGAGAAACAATAAATATTTACTTTATAGCACCATAGTAGCTGCTCTGGGAGGTTTGCTTTTTGGGTTTGATACTGCAGTTATTTCCGGAACAACCGGGTGGCTGGAAAAGACATTCCAATTATCATCTTTTTGGCTAGGATTTACGGTTGCAAGTGCTTTGATTGGAACTATCGTTGGAGCAATCAGTATAGGAAAACCAGCTGACAAATACGGAAGAAAAAATGTGTTATTCATTATTGCACTTTTATATCTCATCTCTGCCCTAGGAAGTGCTTTTTCTTGGGATTGGTATTCTTTTCTATTCTTTAGATTTATTGGCGGAATTGCAGTAGGAGCAGCTTCGGTTGTATCTCCTTTGTATATTGCAGAGATCTCACCAGCAAAATATCGTGGTCGGTTGGTTGCTGTTACACAATTCAACATCGTCCTTGGTATGCTTTTAGCATTTTTTTCAAACTATATAATTACTGAATTAAATTTAGGAGATATAGAATGGCGATGGATGTTTGGAGTAGAAACCATTCCGGCAGCATTATTTTTTATTTTATTATTTAGAAATCCTAACAGTCCAAGGTGGTTGATTGCAAAAGACCGACTGGAAGAGGCAAAACTTGTTTTAGAGAAATTTGGAACAGATAATGGCAGTGTGGAAGAAGAGGTCAAAGAGATTCAAGCTTCTTTAGTATCAGAACTTAATCGTCCGGATGAACCATTACTTAGTAAAAAATATATAAAACCAATCATGTTGGCTGTGGCAATTGCCATGTTCAATCAATTATCAGGAGTAAATGCAATTTGGTATTACGCTCCGCATATTTTTAAAATGGCCGGAGCAGGATCTGAATCTGCTATGCTGCAAACTGTTTTATTGGGAGGAATTAATATCTTACTTACTATTTTAGCCATGACAGTAATTGATAAATATGGTCGTAAAAAATTAATGCTCATAGGTTCTGTTGGCTATTTGATAAGTCTTAGCTTAGTAGCATGGGCATTTTACACTTATGGAACCGATTTTACTGATACTGGAAGTACCATTGTATTAGCTGGTCTTCTATTATTTATTGCCTCTCATGCATTTGGTCAGGGAGCGGTGATCTGGGTATTTTTAAGTGAAATATTCCCAAATAAAGTAAGAGCCAAAGGTCAGGCACTAGGAACTTTTACCCATTGGTTTATGGCTGCAGTCATCTCCTGGACATTTCCAATGATAGCCGAAATATCGGGTGGTCATACTTTTGCATTTTATGCAATTTGTATGGTTGGTCAGCTTCTTTGGGTAATCTATATAATGCCGGAAACCAAGGGTGTTTCTTTAGAACAAATACAAAAAAAATTAGGAATTAAATAAATTCAATTATGAAAATTATCATTCAAATATTTGCTTTGCTCTTATTTACCACTTCGTGCACAAAGGAGCCTATATATTTAAAGATCACCAATTTAAAACTGGAGTCAAAAAAAATACCTTTAGGGATTGATCTTAATAGCCCCAGGTTTAGCTGGAATATGGTATCAGAACAAAGAGATGTTCATCAAAAAGCTTATCAGATAATAGTAACAACATCCGATAAATTTGATGATGATGCATCAATTGTTTGGGATAGCAAAAAAGTTTCTTCTGATAGTTCCATCCAGATCTATTATGAAGGAAAAACACTTGTAAGCAATAAAAAATATTACTGGAAAGTAAATGTCTGGGATCAGAATGGAGGTATGCATACAAGTTCACCAACATTTTGGACAACCGGATTGTTCCAAGAATCAGACTGGAAGGCAAAATGGGTTGGTCTGGACAAAGCTGTTGGTAATGATGCCCCCAATGCGGACAAAAGGGTACTTTCTGCAAGGAGATTGCGAAAAGAGTTTGAAGTTGCAAAGAAAATAAAATCAGCTACAGCTTTTATATCTGGTTTGGGTTTATTTGAATTATACCTTAATGGTAACAAAATTGGCTTGCAGGTACTTGCACCAGCCTTGAGCGAATACAACAAAACAAGTTTTTATATGACTTTTGATGTTACAAAAAACCTACAATCGGGGAAAAATGCAATAGGCGTTATATTAGGCAATGGAAGGTTTTTTGCACCAAGGAACAGTATCCCCACTAAAACACGTACTTATGATTTTCCAAAAGTTACTTGCCAGTTAGAAATTGAGTTTGAGGATGGAAGTAAAGAAACAATTATTACAGATGAATCTTGGAAACTGACTGCAAATGGGCCTATCCGCAAAAATAACGAGTACGATGGCGAATATTATGATGCTCGTATGGAATTGCCCGGCTGGGATAAACCCAATTATGATGCTTCAAATTGGATAAATGCTGAATTGGTTGAGAAACCAGGTGAAAATCTTGTTTCTCAGCCCAATGAACCAATTAAAATAATGGAAGAGTTGAAGCCTATATCCGTTAAGGAATTAAAACCAGGTATGTTTATTTTTGATATGGGTCAAAATATGGTTGGCTGGGTAGAATTGTTCGTAAAAGGAAACAAAGGCAACAAAGTACAAATGCGTTTTGCCGAAACCCTAAATGATGATGGAAGTATTTTCCTTGAAAATATCCGAAGTGCAGAAGTTACGGACACATATATCCTTAAAGGAAATGGACAGGAAAAATGGGAGCCTCGTTTTACCTATCATGGTTTCCGTTTTGTGGAACTTACCGGATATCCGGGTAAACCGGATTTATCTTCGATAAAAGGGAAGGTTGTGTATGATGCGGTTGAAACAATAGGCTCCTTTACTTGTTCTAATCCACTGATTAACAGCGTTTATAAAAATGCTTATTGGGGTATTCGCGGTAATTATCGTAGCATACCTACCGATTGTCCACAGCGAGATGAAAGGCATGGTTGGCTTGGTGACCGCTCAGCTGAATGCACGGGCGAGAGCTATTTGTTCAACATTTCAAATTTATACAGTAAATGGATGGGCGACGTGAGGGACTCACAACGTGAAGATGGTAGTATTTCAGATGTGGCACCTTCGTATTGGCCTTTGTATAGCGACAATACTACCTGGCCAGGTACTTATTTGTTTGCTTCAGATATGTTGTATGTTCAATATGGCGATTTAAAAACAATCAAAACGCATTATCCGTATATGCAAAAATGGATTACGCATATGGAGCAATATATAACCGATGGAATTATGCCAAAAGACACCTATGGTGACTGGTGTGTACCGCCTGAGGATTTAAATTTGATACATACTATTGACCCGTTGCGCACTACAAGCTCTGCGGTTATTGGTACGGCCTATTTCTATACTGAATTAAAATTGATGGCGAAATTTGCCAAACTGCTTGGTAAAGAGCAGGATGCTGTTGAATATCTTAAAAAAGCAGAGGTAATGAAAATTGCGTTTAACGATAATTTTTTGGATAAGGCTAATGTACAGTACAGTAATAACTCACACACTACAAATATTCTGGCTTTAGCTTTTGGTCTTGTTCCCGATGAATATAAAAAAGGTATTGAGGATAAATTATTGCAAAAAATACTTGGCGAAAGTAATAGTCATGTAGGTAATGGCATTGTTGGCGGCCAATGGCTAATGCGTACCCTCACAAGTGCCGGATATGCTGATGTAGCATATACCTTAGCTGCGCAAAACACTTATCCAAGTTGGGGCTATATGGTTGAACAAGGCGCGACCACAATTTGGGAGCTTTGGAACGGTGACCGAGGAGACCCCGGTATGAACTCGGGTAACCACGTAATGCTCTTGGGCGATTTAATCATATGGTTCTACGAAAACTTGGCGGGTATTAAAGCCGACCCCGAAATACCGGCATTTAAGCATATAATCATGAAACCTTATGTGTTGGGCGATTTGACTTATGTTACTGCATCTTATAAATCAGTTTATGGTAAGATAAAAAGCGCATGGAAGCTGACTGATGATAAATTTATATGGGATGTTACGATTCCAGCAAATACTACAGCTACTATTTATGTACCAACTTTAAATAAAAAGGATGTTATGGAAGGTAAAGGTTTAGCTTCAGATACCAAAGGGGTTAAATTTATCAAATGGGAAGCTGACCGGGCGGTCTTTGAAATTGAATCTGGTACTTATTCTTTTGTCTCGGATGGGGTAAAGAAAAACAAAACCAAAGACTATACGGCTACACCATACATAACACCGCATGATACTGTTCTCGTGCATGGTAATAAAATAAAGGTCGAGATAAATTGTAGGGACAAAGATGCTGTAATTCACTATACCCTTGATGGTACAAAGCCTAATGAATCTTCAGCTGTTTATACGCAGCCTATTGAGTTGACTAAAAGTACTAATATAAAGGCACAGGCTTATAGGAACGGTTACGAGCCCAGTATGCCTGCAATGGCAATTTATGATTTTATCGATAAAGGGAAAAATGGAATTTTGTGGACACTTTATAAGGGTCAGTATAGCTTTATGCCTGATATTTCTAGCTTGAAACCGTCTGGCAAAGGCAGTGCTTTTCAGTTTGGTTTGGATGATGTTACATCGCCAAAGCATAATTTTATCATACGTTTTGAATCTTTTATTAAAATAGACGAAGCTGGTGATTATAAGTTTTATACATCGTCAAACGATGGAAGTAAATTATATATTGACGGTAAACAAATTGTTGATAATGATGGATTACATGGCCCCGTTCAGCAAAGCGGTAAAGTAAAATTAGATACCGGAATGCACAAGATAAGGGTTGATTACTTTCAGGCCGGTGGCAGCAAAGTGCTGGCGGTGTTTTATAGTTCTAACAAAATAGAATATAGGCCTATTCCCGGCTCTGTTTTGTTTAAGAATAATTAAAAATTACCCCAAAAGGGTAAAAACTGATAATTCTGTATGAATATTTTAAAAAACGCAGAAAATTAATACCCGTCAGACCGCTTCGAGCGGTCTGACGGATACGTTGAGCAAATAAAAATATCGTTTATCACATTTAAAATTGTATTGATTTATTGAAAATCCAAGCTTTGCGACTTTATGGCTTTGGAGAAACAGAAAACAAATAGTGTAACCTAAAAACAAACACATGAAAAACATGAAACCTATTATGCAAGAATTATTTCTTGCCCTTTTATTCTTCACATTACTTTCTGCTTGTAAACAAGCTGAACCGGCAAAAAATATCACATTAACTCCACTGTTTACCAATAATATGGTGCTTCAACAAAAGCAGGATATTGTAATTTGGGGAACTGCCGAAGCTGGTGGTGAAGTCCTTGTTTCCTTAAACAGGCAACAAGCAAAAGCAATGGTTATGGATAACGGTTTATGGAATGTGAAGCTAAAACCTATTGTTGCAGGTGGTCCGTATGAGTTAACAATCAGTGGTGAAGATACCATCAGAATAAGTAATGTAATGGTTGGTGAAGTATGGATTTGTTCCGGTCAGTCAAATATGGAAATGGCTGTTGAAGCAGAATGGGGAAAAATAGATAACTCTAAAGAGGAAGTTGCAAATGCCAACTACCCAAATATTAGGTTGTTTATGGTTGATAAAGCGATGGCCAATACTCCCCAGGATAACTTTACAAGTAGTGGTTGGAAAGAATGTTCACCAAAAACTATTTCTGAGTTTTCAGCAGTTGCCTATTTATTTGGGCGGAAGTTGCACAAGGATTTAAATGTTCCAATTGGGTTAATAGAAACGGCTTGGGGAGGTACAGTCGTTGAAGCATGGACAAATGCCAATTCTCTAAAAAATATTAATGAATTTGTTGATGAAATTGATGATTTAAAGTTAAATCAGCAGGAAAGGATAGAGAAAGAAATAACTTATAATAATCCACAAAAAGCATGGATAGGTGAAGTTAATGAAAAACTTAGTGATGCCGGAATTTTTGCTCATGGATACAATAAATATGGATATAATAGTGAAAACTGGAAAACATTGGAAGTACCTAAAACCTGGGAAGATCAGGATATTAAGTTTGATGGGGTGATGTGGGTAAAAAAAGATATCACTATTCCAGAAGAGTGGAAAGGAAAAGACTTAACCCTTAATTTAGGACCAATTAACGATTTTGATATTACATGGTTTAATGGTGAACTCGTTGGAAGTAAACCTGGCGTCGGAATGTTTAGGACTTATAACATCCCAAAAGAGCTCTTGAAAGATGGTAAAAATGAAATAACTGTTTTAATTCTTGACATTGGGAATAATGGTGGAATATATGGTGAACCCGAAAATATAACAATTGGTTATTCTGAAGTAAAACCTATTTCATTAGTAGGTAAGTGGAAATATAAAATGGAAAATTTCGATCCATCAATATTATCACATCCACCTAATTGGCCTGGTGTTTCGCAACAAAATAGACCTACAGTATTGTACAATGGAATGATTAAACCACTATTGCCGTATGGAATTCGTGGTGCTATATGGTATCAAGGTGAATCTAATGCTGATCGTGCGGTACAGTATCGTAAACTATTTAAAACGCTAATAACTAACTGGCGTGAAGTTTGGGGTCAGGGAGATTTCCCATTCCTCTTTGTTCAACTTGCTAATTTTATGCCTGCTCAAAGCGAACCGTCAGATGAGCCCTGGGCACATTTACGCGAAGCACAAACAATGGCATTGGAACTTCCAAACACTGGAATGGCTGTAACTATTGATATTGGTGATGCAAGAGATATTCATCCTACAAATAAACAAGATGTTGGCAAACGGTTAGCATTAAATGCATTAGCAAAAGTTTACGGACAGGATATTCCCTATTCCGGACCAATGTATAAAACCATGAAAATTGAAGAGAGCAAAATACGAATTCAATTTACGCACATTAATAAAGGTTTGAAAATAAACGGAAGCAACCAACTTAAAGGATTTGCAATAGCTGGGGCAGATAAAAAGTTTGTATGGGCAGAAGCAAAAATAGAAGGTGACGAAGTAGTTGTCTGGAATTCAAAAGTTCAGAATCCAGTTGCAATAAGATATGCATGGGCTAATAATCCAATTTGTAATTTATACAATGGTGCTGAATTACCAGCTTCTCCGTTCCGTACTGATGATTGGTAGCTTAAAAAGTAATTAGTAAACAGATTTAGTTATAAAATTAATATCATAAGGAAAATAGTTATGAAAAAAAATACCATTAAAAGAAAAACTATCAATTCATTATTTGTGCTTCCAATATTATTTTCATTAATAATATCTGGTTGTACAAAACCAGCAAAGGATATTTCATTGCTACCATTATTTACTGACAACATGGTTCTACAGCAAAAACAAGATATCCCAATTTGGGGAACAGCTGAGCCAGGTGGTGAAGTTACTGTAACGCTAAATGAACAACAGAAAAAAACAATTGTTGGTGATGATGGAAATTGGAAAGTTAGTTTATCCCCTGTTCCAGCAGGCGGCCCTTATGATTTAGTTATCAGCGGTGAGGAAACACGTACAATTAAAAACGTAATGCTTGGTGAAGTATGGATATGTTCGGGACAATCGAATATGGAAATGGCTGTTGATTTAGAAGGATCAAGAGTTTTCAATTCCAAAGAGGAAGTTGC
>JAOZTG010000174.1:2432-6383 GCA_029939235.1 Flavobacteriaceae bacterium | reverse complement strand
CTGCGACCTCCTCGTCCCAAACGAGGCGCGATAACCGGGCTACGCTACACCCCGAATTGGTTATCATTTTTGGAATCAATCTTAGCAGACCGGTTCCGGACGGAGTACTTAAATAAACTAATTAATAATACTCCTGAATTATTAAAAATTGCGGAGAGACAGGGATTCGAACCCTGGCAACGGTTACCCGTTGACAGATTAGCAATCTGCTCCATTACCACTCTGGCACCTCTCCTAAATATTGTTGTAAAAAGAACTTTTTTTCGGTTTGCAAATGTATTATAAGCTATACAATATTGCAAGATTTTTTTATTATATTTTTAAAATATTTTTGTGCACTATTTTAGTGATGTGTTTTGTCCTTTTTCCACTGATATAAATGCCCTCAATCTTCCAAAAAAACTGCATCAAAAATATAATCAAAACTATTTAAAACATTTAAGGAAGTGTTATTTCTATTGATATCACCATTTTGTCTAAGTATATAATTATCCAGAGATCCTGTTCTAGAATTTTGTCGCATACCGTTGTAATAAACATTTTCAACAAATTCAGGAAACATGATTTGTTTTATTGTAACCCGATACTGATTTCTTTCAACGTCAACAATAACAAAGGCTTTGAATCCTTTTTGTGTATATTGAGGTAAATTGTTACCATCCATATAAACCAAATCAGACATTGCTGAAGTTTCAAAATGTAAAATATCCAAATTATTTGTAATTACATTTTGTTTAAGTTTTTGATCTAATCTGTTCTCATCCTCTAATTCATAGTATTTTTGCCAAATCAATTTGTTATTCACCACATAAAAATTTCCTATGGAATCTGTTTTCCTAATTTGTGAAAAACCAAGAAAACTGATAAGTAAAAAAAGAACGGTGATTCTTATATTTATAAAATTCATGCTAATCTATATTTTAGTAAATTTGTAGCAAAAATAGGATAATTCCTTCGTTAAAGAGAAAAAATAAATGAAAGTCGAAAAAAGGATCAATGCTTTTGTAAAACTTGGTGATTTTTTAGGTCAGTTCCAACCAGATAGGATCACCAAAAATGATACTGTTTTAGAGAATGAAATGTTTTTTGAACCGTTTCTTATACAAATCAAAAGAGCAAAAGAGTTCAATGGTTGGTTTACAGAAGATAATATTTTATATGCATTTAATAGTTGGTCTAATATATTAATTAAAAGCGATCTAACTAAATGGACTTCCACCTATAGTTTAAATAATTTAAACCCTGTAAATATTGGAATTATCATGGCAGGAAACATTCCCCTGGTTGGTTTTCATGATTTTTTATCTGTATTGGTCTCTGGTAATAATGCGATTGTAAAGCAATCTTCTACCGATAAATATTTCTTACCATTAATAGCAAAATATTTAGAGAAAATAGAACCATCCTTTAAAGGAAAAATTACATTTACGGATGAAAAATTAAATAATTTTGATGCCGTAATTGCTACAGGAAGTAATAATACTGCACGCTATTTTGATTATTACTTTGGGAAATACCCCAATATAATTCGTCAGAATAGAAATTCAGTAGCAATCCTCACAGGTGAAGAGACTAAAGAGGAATTACAAAATTTAGGAGAAGATATTTTTAGATACTTTGGCTTAGGTTGCAGAAGTGTTTCAAAATTGTTTGTTCCAAAGAATTATGATTTTGACTTATTTTTTAATGCTATATATGATTATAAAGACTTGATCAATTATATCAAATATCAAAATAATTACGATTACAATAAAGCTGTTTATTTAATGAGTCAGTTCAAATTGGTTGAGAATGGATTTTTAATGCTTAAAGAAGACCTAAGTTACTCTTCGCCTATTGCAACTTTGTTTTATGAATATTATGGTAGTATGGATGAATTAAAGCAAAAACTGGCATTTGAAAAAGAATCTATCCAATGCATTGTAGGTGATCAAAATATCAAAAACATTGTACCTTTTGGTGAAACCCAAAAACCACAATTATGGGATTATGCAGATGGGGTGGACACCTTAGAATTTATACAAAACCTGAATTTAAAAAAATAGATATCAGTTCATAAACAAAAAGCTCCGAATTTAAATTCGGAGCTTTTTGTTTTATAATTGAAAAAATATCAGACTATTCATAGTCTGTATCCAATTTGATATATTCTAAAAATTCATTCCGCAAATTTTTATCTTCCTTAAATACGCCACCGTATTCAGCTGTTACAGTGCTACTCGCAATATCGCGAATACCTCTTGAATTCACACATAAATGTTTTGCATCAATAACACAGGCAATATCATCTGTTCCTAAAGCTTCTTGGAGGGCTTGTACAATTTGCATGGTCAATCTCTCCTGCACTTGTGGTCTTTTTGCAAAATAATCAACAATACGGTTCATTTTTGATAAACCAATCACTTTACCCTTAGAAATATAAGCAACATGTGCTCTACCAACAATTGGTAATAAATGATGCTCACAGGTAGAATATACCGTTATGTTCTTTTCAACAAGCATTTCAGCGTACTTGTAGTTATTATCAAATGTGGAAAGTTTTGGCTTTGTGTCAGGATGTAATCCATTAAAAACTTCTTTCACATACATTTTAGCAACTCTTAATGGAGTTCCTTTTAAACTATCATCTGTCATATCCATACCCAAAGTGTGCAAAATTTCAGCAACATTTTTTTGGATAGATTTTATCTTTTCTTCATCCGACAATTGAAAAGCATCCTCTCTCAATGGAGTTTTTGCCGATGTTGAAATATGGTTATCACCAATTTCATCAATCATTTCTTTAATTTTAGGGTTATTGCTCTCAAACATTATTCCTTTATTTTTATAATGCAAAAATACAACTTTGTTATAAATAAAATGCTAATTTTTACTTAATAGACCAACTAATGTTCTTAAATTACAATTGGTCTGCTCACCAGTTGACATGTTTTTTAAAGTATAACTATTTGAAGTAACCTCCTGATCACCAACTAAAACCACAAATTCAATTTTACGTTTATTGGCATAGTTCATTTGCTTTTTCATTTTAGCCGTGTCCGGATACAATTCAGATTTCACATCATTGCTACGTAGTTCTTTCATTGCCTGCATACTGTATAAAGCTTCTTTCTCACCAAAATTCACAAACATCACTTTTGGTTTTGGCAGATCTACTCTTTGAAACAGATCCAATTCTTCCAAAACTAAATAAATACGGTCTAGTCCAAATGATATGCCAATTCCACTAATATTTTTCAATCCAAAAATGCCTGTAAGATCATCATATCTTCCTCCTCCACCAATGGAACCAATGGATACCTCATTGGCTTTTACTTCAAAAATTGCACCGGTATAATAATTCAAACCACGAGCCAACGTAACATCAATTTCAAGTTCTGAACTTTGTAAACCAAGTTTATCAATTTGACCGACAACAAATTGCAATTCATCAATTCCTTGCAAGCCTTCTTCTGAAGAGGAAAGCATTCCTCTTAATTGCTCAAGTTTTTCCTGATTATCACCGGTAAAATCAAATAACGGTTTTACTTTTTCAATGGCTTCTTCTGATATCCCTTTAGCAATCATTTCATTAGTAACTCCCTCTGCTCCTATTTTATCCAGTTTATCTAAAGCAACCGTAAAATCAATCAATTTGTCTTTTGCATCAATTACTTCAGCAATACCTGATAAGATCTTTCGGTTGTTTAATTTAATGATAGTTTTTTTCAATCCAAGTTTTGTAAAAACAGTATCATATAATTGCACGAATTCCACTTCCTGCCATAGGCTTTTACTTCCTACTACATCTGCATCACATTGATAAAATTCTCTAAATCTACCTTTTTGAGGCCTGTCGGCTCTCCATACAGGTTGCATTTGATAGCGTTTAAACGGAAATGTAATATCATTTTGATGTTGTACCACATATCTTGCAAAAGGAACTGTTAAGTCGTAACGAAGTGCTTTTTC
>JAOZTG010000174.1:0-2332 GCA_029939235.1 Flavobacteriaceae bacterium | reverse complement strand
ATCAATCGGTCTCCTTCTTCTCCATACTTTCCCATTAAAGTATTTGAGTTTTCAAAAGAAGGTGTTTCTATTGGCTGAAAACCATAGGTCTCAAATTCTTTTTTGATCGTAGAAAATATATAATTTCTTTTTGCAACTTCAACAGGAGAAAAGTCTCTGGTTCCTTTTGGAATACTTGGTTTCATTAATATAAATTATAGTAGATTATTTAAAAATGCAAATATCGATAAAATAAACCTTTTGCAAAAGTCCCTTGATTTATTTTACGATCTCTTTTTAGAAAATGCTGTTTTATACAATTTTAATACCATCCAAAAAACAATAAAAACCAGTACAATTGCTAATATTGGTAAAAAAATTGCCAATACCGCCAGGATAATAGAGAAAACAGATTCAAATAATGAAATTACAGGATTGGCAAATCCGGCAGTTGCAACTGATGATGCAAGTCTTGTACCAGAAGTGGAGCTTTTAATTGCGGTCGCAGTCCCTCCTCCTGCGATAATTGCCAGGGTCCAGGTAATTAAAGGATCAAAATTTGCTACTGTTGAAAGCATGATGGCCGTTCCTGCAACAGCTGCTATTGGTACTGCAATACTATCTAAAATATTGTCAACCCATGGAATCAAATATGCTAAAATTTCAACAATTGTTGCAATTCCGAAGGTAATCATTGCAGTAGCACTTCCAATCCATAACCAACTATCATTCAAATCAATAATATGGTAATGTGCTGCTAAACTTAAAATAAAAAACGGCACAAATATTCGAAAACCAACAGAAGATGCAAGTGCAATTCCTAGTATCAAACTTAAGATAGTTTCTATATCCACAATTTTGTTCTTTATAACAATATAAATTTACCACATTTAACGGACAAATAAAAAATCATGTTTTAAAATAAATAAATTTTCTATATTGCTACAAATTAAGCCCTCCAATGAAAAATATTATCATCCTGATTTTTATTTTTTTTATCAATTTTAGTTTTGCTCAAAAAATTGATAAAATTAATTATAATGGATCTTTAATCAGCATTGAATATTTACTTCAAAATTATTTACAAATCCTTTCAGTTAGTGGTAATGAAAAAGAAGCCGGTGATTTTATAAAAAGTATCTGTAAAGAAAATGGCTTGCATATTTCTGATTTTGGTAATGAGAATGGCAACTATAATTTCGCTGCTTCTGTGTTTCCTCTTTCTTCCAAAAAGCCAAATATTATTTTTCTAAATCATATAGATGTAGTACCTGAATTGGAAAATTCAGCAAAAAGCTTGAACCGTGGATCAATTGACAAAGGAATCATTTATGGTAGAGGAGCTATTGATAATAAAGGTGCTGCAATGATGCAGTTATATGGTGTTATTCAGTTTTTACATAATGGAGACCTGAAGAATAGTGATTATAATATTACATTTTTATCCGTTTCATGCGAAGAAACACAATGTGCAGGTGGTGTTCAATTTGTAATTGATAATTATCTTGATCTATTGAATCCTGCGGTTGTAATTGGTGAAGGCCCTTCAGAATTGACAACATTGATTGGGGGAGAGTTTAAATATCCCATATTTGGAATCTCCGTTGCACACAAACGAAGTTATTGGTTAAATATTGAATTAGAATCAAATACAAGTGCACATGGTTCTGTAACTCCTTTAGATTATTCAAATAAAGATCTGGTTGCGTCTTTACATAAATTGACCAAAAAGAATAATAAGGTTATTTTTAATGATTTGAATATTGGCTTGTTAAAGGCTTTGGCCGAACACAAAAAAGGAATTGAAAAGATGATCTTAAAACATCCAAAATTATTTAAACCAATATTAATTCCTCAATTAAGAAAACAACCAGAGCTTTTTGCACTTTTTTCAAATACGATCACATTAACCAATATTTATACTAACAGTGATGCCTATAATGAAATAGCTTCTAAAACTGGTGCTTTTTTAGATTGCAGATTATTACCAAATACAGATGAAAAAGAGTTTTTTGATTTAATAAAAAAAAGATTAAACAATGATGCTATAAAAATAACAGTTATTAATAGTATGCCATCCTCAGAGCCGTCTCATGTAAACAATATATTTTATAAAAATATTAGTAAATCTATAACAGAAAATTTTCCAGAGTCCATTACTCTTCCTTTAATGATGCCAAACATCAATGATCTTGGTGCTTTCAGGGCAAAAGACATTCCGGCATATGCTTCAATTCCTATTTACCTAACCAAGGATCAGGTAGAAAGTATCCATGGTGAAAATGAACATATTTCAATCAAATCACTTTATACCGGAGCGGAAGTATATTATAATTTTATATCAAAAATGGAA
>JAOZTG010000173.1 GCA_029939235.1 Flavobacteriaceae bacterium | reverse complement strand
TAGCAATTATGGTTTGTTATCAATAATTACTGAAGAATTTGTTTTAGCTTCTTTCGTTTTTATTTTATTTAACTCTACTTTGGCTTCGTCAACAATGTCTTTATAATCAGCAAATTTTGAAATCACACTCTCCAAAATATAAGTTGCCTGATAGGCATCCTCCAACTCATAAAAGTTTTTAGCCATAATGATCAACCCTTTTCCTCCCCAATATTTGAAGGATGAAAAATCAGAAGCTAGTTTTTGCACTGATTGGTTCGATAGTTTATAATTTCCTTCCTGATTTTTAAAATATGCATCATAATAAATTGCTTCCGCTTTTAATTCTCCGGTCGCTGATTTTTCAACCTCACTAAAGTAATCCTTTGCCTTATCAAAATCTTGTGTTTCGAAAGCTGATCTTGCTATAATGATCTTTGCATCTGATATTATTTTTGGATCAATTTTCTCCATTTTTAAAATTACCTCAGCATAATCAACCGCTTTATTATAATTTTTTAAAGCATAATTACCCTTCATCAAATTACTTTGTGCAAAAATTAAATTTTGTTCATTATCTGTTTGAGCTTCCAGTTTACTTAATAAAGGTATTGCTTTTTCCCAATTGTCACTTTCCAAATAGAACTGAGCAACTTTGGCTAAAGATCTGTTAGTATATTCATTTGTACCATTATCCAATACAAATTGATAAAATGGCTGGGCTTTTTTATCTTGTTTGATTCCTGCATAAGATTCAGCCAGATAGAAATTGGAAGTAAGCGCATAAATCCCTTTAGGAAATCTTTTGAGATATTTTTGAAAGGCTTCAATTGATTTATTGTAATTATTGCTTAAATAGAACTGTTCTGCAGAAGCAAACATTGTATCATCTAATTCGGAATCTGTAATGTTTGCAAAGTCAATATTTTTTACCAACCTTTCAAACTCATCTACTTTACCCATTTCAATATAAATCTGTTTTGCATTTGCTATTGCTTCTCTTGCTTCGGCTGTTGCCGGATAATTTTTTATAACAGTTTTATATTTACTTAAAGCTTTTTCATTTTGATCAGTATTATAATATACAAGCCCTTGCTTTACCATAGCTTTTGGTACATAAGAGCTCATTTTATATCCATTCACAACATTGTCATAAGACTCTAAAGCTTTTGCTGATTCATTATTCTTTACATAAGTATTGCCCAATTCATAAAAGGCATTATCACGCAATGTAGATTTTAAATTCACTTCAGTAAATGCCAAGAGAGAATTTATTTTCTTATCATTATCACCCATAAGTCCTTCACACATTGCTATTTGGAATTGTGCATAATCTACATCAATATCATTGGCATCCACTGCTTTTTGATATGGAGGAATTGCCTTATAATAATTACTTAATGCAAAATAACAATCGCCAAGCCTGATGTTACTATCAATCAATTGTTGTTTATTTTCAGGATCTGAATTAATATATTCATCAAAGTGACCGCCTGCTTTATTGTAATCATTTACTTTAAAATAAGTATAGGCAAGATTGTAATGAATAAATTCGTTTTCTACCACCTTCTCTGATTCTGTTGAAACTATAAAATTTTCAAATCCTTCTACAGCCTTATCAAAATTATTTAACCGATAATTAGATTCTGCTTTCCAAAAAACAGCTTTAGACTTGTAGTTGGCAAGTGGTGTTGATTTTAATGACAGATCAAAATTTTGAATAGCATCCTCAAAATTTTCATTATCAAATAATTGAATTCCATATAAATATGCAACTTTTTGATAGGTTTCAGCATCTTTAAAATCTTTGGTCTTTTCAAGATATTTTACAGCACCTCCAAAATCACCAGAGGTAATAAAAGCACTGATCAATAATTCATTTATTACTTTTTTATCAATTTCATCCGGATATGCACTAATATACTCCTGAATCACATCGGTTGCTTTTTTATACGGATTACCAATTTCATAACTCAATTTTGCATAATTCAACCAGGCATCTTTTTTGATTTCGGCATCAAAATCCATTTGTTTTGTATTCCGAAAAGCATTAAGTGCCTCTTGTTTTTTGTTGTCTTTTAAATAGCATTCTGCCAAATGATAATAGGCATTTTGAGATACGGCATTATTACCATCAATGATCTTGGTAAACCACTGTGTTGCATTGTTAAAATCATCCTGCAAAAAATATGTATATCCAAGTTGGTAATAATCAGTATTATTCCATTTGCCTTTTTTCCCTTTATATGCTAATAAATACGGAACAGCTTTTTCATATTCTTTTAAGTTAAAATAGCTTTCCCCAATTATTTTTGAAAGTTCTGATTTTTGAATACCATTTGACTTTTTTAATAATGGAAGACCGGCATCAATAGCCTCCTGGAATTTTCCGGTTTTAAATTTGATGTTTACCAAAAAATAATCAATATCCTTATCTTTCTTGTTTTTTGTTGCCGCCTCACTTAAATATTTATCTGCCTCAGCAAAATCATCGTCCTTATAGGCCATAAATCCATAATAATATTTTGCCTGAGAACCATATGTAGGTGAATCTAATAATTCAGAAAAATATTTTTTAGCATTGGTATAACTTCCAACAGAATAAAAACTATATGCTTTATTAAAAATAAACTCTTCCTTATTAAAGGATGAAAGATTTGAAGTACCAACTTTTGAGTACCATTTTAATGCATAAGCGTATTTCCCATTATTAAAATAATAATCACTAACCTCTAAATACGCATTGTTTCTTTTGGTGCTGGTAGGATGTTTTTCAAAGAAGGATTTCATCAATTCATCTCCATCTTTTTGGCCTAACCGAATAGCACAAAAGGCTTCATAATAGAAACTCCTTGCTTTCAGCTCAGAGGCATCATCAAAAGTATTTTTTATTCGTTCAAAAAGTATTTGAGCTGCATGATAATCTTTATTTAAATATAATTCATTCGCCTGATTATAAACAACTAAATCATTCGTGTAAATTTTTGACTGTTGGCCAAAACCAATATAAAATGTGAATAAAAACAGTGTTACTATATACTTATAGATCTTCATTTAAAATGATGTATTTTATTTACCAAAAATAGCAATATACCTGCTTTGCTAACGATTAAATAATAATTAAATTTAAAAATGTTTATTACTTGATTGAATTGTTGAAAACTATCAAATAATCTCCTGTTACTCCTCTAATAATCTATTCACAAATTGATTATAATCATCTTTGTTTTTGTAAGCAAATCTCCATTCTTTCTTTAAACGAAAAAAGGAACCCTGTTATTCTGAACAAGCATTTCTTCTCTTTAAAACCGATTTTCAAACCTTCTCAGGGAATATCTTCTTTACAGCAGAAAAACAGAATCAACCTAACAGTTACCCAAAAAATCAAATGAGCTTAATAAAAACAACCAAAATTAAAAATTAATAGACAACAGATAGTTAAATATATTGTAAAATTTATGTTTTACGGAAGTGCTTTTAGCAAGAATGTTATAAAATAGTATTCCCGTGAATCCCTTTTTAATATCATTATTATACTGTAAGTTTGTAGCCTATAATTTATTTTTCAAAAATATTATTACATGCTTCAATTAAAGGATGCTTCCATTTTTCAAAGAGAAAGTTTAATTTTATCAAATGTAAATTTGAATATTGAAAAAGGTGATTTTAATTATATTATTGGTAAAACAGGTAGCGGAAAAAGTAGTTTGATGAAAACACTTTATGGTGATTTACCATTGCAGGAAGGATCTGGAAGTGTTGTTGATTTTGATTTGAACAAGTTAAAAGAAAAAGATATTCCTTTTTTAAGAAGAAAACTGGGTATTGTTTTTCAGGATTTTAAACTTTTGAATGACCGATCTGTTTATGATAATTTAATGTTTGTTTTAAAAGCGACCGGATGGAAAGGTAAAACACAAATAGATGTAAAGATCAATGATGTTCTTGATAAAGTATCTATGAAAAGTAAAGGATTTAAAATGCCATACCAGCTCTCGGGAGGTGAACAACAAAGAGTCGCAATTGCCAGAGCATTATTGAATAATCCTGAAATGATATTAGCTGATGAGCCTACCGGAAATTTAGATCCGAAAACATCTATCGAGATCATGAATGTTCTGGAGGATATCAATAAAACCGGAATCACTATTTTAATGGCAACACATGATTATGCTTTAATTTTAAAATTTCCACATAAGACTATAAAATGTGAAGCCAATAAGGTTTTTGAAGTGATTTAAAAAATGCTCTCCATACTAATTCCTACATATAATTATACGGTTGTTTCTTTGGTGAAATCTCTCTATGAACAATTAAAAAAACAGGATAATCCTTTTGAAATTATTTGTTTTGATAATGGTTCTAATTTAGAGATTTGTTCAATAAATGAAGAGATCAATAAAATAGAATTCTGTACATACAAATTACTTAAAACTAATGGAGGAAGGAGTAAAACCAGAAATTTACTGGCAGAAAAAGCAAAATATAACTGGCTTCTTTTTTTGGATGCAGACGTGCTTCCGGTAACTGAAAATTTTATACCTATTTATTTTGAATCTGTTTTAAAGAATGATCTTAAGGTTGCCTTTGGAGGATTAAAATATGAAGGGAAACCAACAAGTGATAGAATGTTGCGTTGGGTATATGGAAAATCAAGAGAAGAAATTCCATTAAGTATTAGAAAAAAAAATCCACAGGAACACTTTACATCTGCAAATTTTTTAATTAACAAAGATGTGTTTCAGCAATTCAAATTTGATGAGTCACTAGTTAAGTATGGCTATGAAGATACTTTACTGGCAATTGAATTAAATAAGAATAATATTCAAATAACACAAATTGATAATCCTGTTTACCATTTAGGAATTGATAAAAATGAAGTTTTTTTAAATAAAACCAGAGAATCTGTAAAAAACCTTATCATTCTAAACAAACAGCAAAAACTTGATATCCAAGATTTTAAGATCTTAAAGGCATTTGAAAATATAAAAAAATATAAAATGGTAAATATTTTGAAAACCGGATTTGAAAAATATGCAAATTCCATGGAAAAAAATCTGAAGTCTGCTAAACCTTCTTTGCTGATATATGATATGTATAAACTGGGTTATTTGTGTTCAATTCAATCTGAAAAATGATACTCATTATTTCAAATTATTAAATATTTCTTCCAGTTTTTTTGATTCAGACTTCCAGTTGTAAATTTTAGAAGCTTTGATTAAATTCTGCTTCCAAGTTTTATAAGTTTTTTTATCAGAAAAAATAGTTTGAACCGTTTTAGCCAGTTCTTTTGGATCATGTGTTTTTGTCACAAAACCTATTTTATTTTCAGTTACAAGTTTTGCAACAATTTTTCTATTAGAAACCATTAGCGGAGTATTTGTTTGAATATAATCAAATACCTTATTTGGTAAACTATATTCATAATTAAGGTTTGTTCCTTTATCTAATGAGAGTCCAAGATCGGCAATTTTAGTAAATTCCATCAATTCTGCATAAGGCATCTTGCTCTTGATAAAAACTTTATTTTGCAAATTGTATTTGTCTCTAATTTCTTTCAGATTATCAAAAATATCTCCACTTCCAATTATATATAAAACAGCATTTTCAACATATTGCATCATTAAAACAGCTTCTTCCGCTCCACGATCAATGTTTAAACCACTTCCCTGCAAAATGATCATTTTTTTATTTCCCTTTACTTTTTCGGCTAAGGCAAGATCTATTTTTGTATCAATAAGTTTTGGGGCAATATTTCGAACAACCTTTACAGGAATTTTATATTTATCAGAATAAATTTTGGCAATTTCGTCATTGACCGCATATACATTCTTAAGTTTTGGGAAAATAAAATTTTCTATTGTCAGCCAAACATTTTGAACTCTAGGTCTGGAAACTAATTCAGGTACTTCTGTAAATAATTCATGACTATCATAAACCAGTTTTTTATTAAAAATTTTACTGATAAGATAGTTAGCAGATAAAGTATCAAGATCATTTGCCAATAGAACATCTTTTTTAAGAAAAAAAAGTTTAAAAAACAGTCGAATATTATACTCCGCATAAAACAAAAAACCTTTCTTAAATAAAAGATTCATTCTTATTATTTTATAATTTCTTGAAATGGGTAAACTCTCTGGTAATTTTCTACCTATAAGTGTAATTTCGTAATTTAATTTTTGTAAAATTGTGCAGACTTTTTCAACTCTTTGGTCGGTTACTAAATCATTGGTCACTGAAATTACAATATGCTTCATACAATATAAAAAAGGTTTTTTTTAAATAAAAATGTTCCTTAGAGTTATGAAATATTTATCTTTGCTAAACTAACTAAAATACTCCAATTAATAATTTATAACTAATTTTTTAAGACCCCCTAAATGAGTTTGATTAAATCTGATAAAACTAAAAAATGGTATGCCATTTTTAC
>JAOZTG010000043.1:1544-21092 GCA_029939235.1 Flavobacteriaceae bacterium | reverse complement strand
TAGTGAAACTCTATTTTGAAAAACCTAAAAGGTGCATTCAAAATAGTTAGTTGAATTAATCCTGTTTTTTTGGGTCAGATTATTTTTAAGGGGATTTGTTCTGTTTTATTCATCCATTTTATATTGGTTTTGGAATTCATGATGTGCTACGCAGTTCAAAGATGAAAAAGAACCAAAAAATCTTTTTCTAAAGAAGGAGTTTGCTGCGCACCGGCCACTACTATGATTTTAAATCAAGTAATCAAGAAAGTATTTCTTTAACCCCTAAATTATTGTAAGCCATGACTTTTTTGGTTCATTTTTTTGTCATTAAAAAAATAAACAAATGAAATAGTAAACATCAATATCCTGTAGAAACTAATCCATTAAATTGGAGTGTCTATTTTTGATGTAACAATTTTAATAAGCCTATCTTTTAATTGTGATCTGGAATGACTAAATAGATTGCTATTATGTGAAGAACAAGAAATAGGTGTCTTGTTAATTTACTATAAGATTCAATTAAATAAAGATTTCCCTAAGTTACATTCACCTTCCTTATCACATTAGCCAAAACAGAAGGGAAAAAGCGTTTTAAATAAACTCCTGCTTTTTCTTTTACCCCAGCAATAATTACTTCTCGTTTTTGTTTGCTGATCACCTTTAATGCCTTGTTTGCAAATTCTTCTGGCGATAATCCATTGGCAGTTGCTTCATCTAATTCCTCAAATTTACTTCCGTCAGCAGTAAGTGCATTTTTAGAAACATCGGTATTTACATAGCCCGGACAAATAATGGTAACTTTTATATTGTCTTGATACAATTCAGCTCTTAAGCTATCGAAAAAACCATGTAATGCATGTTTTGAACCGGCATAGGCAGATCTTAACGGAGTGCCTAATTTACCCATGATACTGCTGATGACCACGATCTGACCATCCTTTTTAGAAATAAAATAAGGCAAAATAGCCTTTGTTAGTGCAATAGTTCCAAAATAATTTACTTCAAAAATCTGCTGATCTACTTTTAATTCCGTGTCAACGGCATAAGATCGCTGACTTATTCCGCCATTATTGACCAAAATATCAATTTCGTTAAAGTAATTGAAAGCAGTTTTGGTCTTTTCCTCGAAAGAGGAAAAATCAGTAAGATCCAAAGATAAGATTCGAACTTTTTTCGGGTCTTTGCAAGCAGCTTTCACCTCTTTTAGTTTGACTTCATTTCTGGCAGAAATAATGATATTAGCATCTTGATTTGAAAATGCCAAAGCAAGACCTTTACCAATTCCGGATGAAGCTCCGGTTATCCAAACAGTTTTATTTTGAAAGCTCATATTTGTGATTTTGCTCAAAGATAATGACTTTAAAAATATAATTTTGGTTAAAAAATTCAGTAATCTTTATATTGATTTATTGAATAGGGAAAATATATCTTATTTTTGTTAAAAATTTTACTGCAATGTTGAAATATTTAGCGTTTATGTTTTTGCTCGTTTCCTTTTCTGTGAAAGCAGATTACTCGATAAAAGGAACTATCGAGCCCGGTCATAACTATTCATGGATCATCTTATACAAAATAGAGAAAGGCAAGCAGGTTTATGTTGAAAAAGCAACTGTTACCAGCGGAGAGTTCAAATTTGACCTGGCTAAAGGTGCATCCGTTGGAATATACAGAGCATATTACCAAATGGAAAATAATTTATATGTGGAGTTCATATTCAATAATGAAAACCTAAATTTCTCCTTTGATCCGGATAAACCACATGAAACAATTGCGTTTATCAGCTCTGATGAAAATCAAATTTATCAAGGTTATTTAAAGAACACAGAAACAAAACAAAAACAGATAGATTCTTTACAGGTTGTTTTTTTTAAAACCAAAGAGGAGCAACAGATTAAAAAAATCCAAAAAGAGTATAAAAAAAGAAATGGGGAACTGGAAAAAATCCAAAGGGATTATGAAAAAAGATCTGAGGGTAAACTGGTGTATAGTTTTATCAAAGCAAATGCAAAAAGTAATGCAAGTGTGCCATTTACTAAGCCCCAGAATTATTTAGACTATATAAAAGCTCATTTTTTTGATACAATTGATTTTAACAATAAGGTTTTGAGTAATGCAACTTTTATCAATGACAAATTACTGGATTATACTTTTTATTTAACCCAGGCAGATAATCAGGAAGCGAGAAATATTTTGCAAAAAAAAGCCATTGATGATATTGTTAGTCGTTTAAACAATAATTTTGAAGTTCTTTCTCATTTTGAAGATAGTATACTGTTTAACTATTTGCAAATGGAAAATAAGGAAATGACTGATTATGTTATTGATACCTATTACAACAAATTACCAAAAGAGTATCAGGATGGAGCATTGTTGTTTAGAATTAAATCTGCAATGAAAACTGCGATTGGAGTTAATGCTCCAGATTTTTCCTGGCAGGAAAATGGAACTTCAAAAAATCTATATGAATTGATAGGACATGATTACTATATGGTTGTATTTTTTAGTTCCGGTTGTCCGCATTGTAAACAAGAAATCCCTGAATTTCATGAGTTCATCAAGGAATTTGGAAATATAAAGATACTTGCCATTGGTTTGGAAGATAATAGTCAAAAAGACTGGGAAATTATGGTAAAAGATTATACTGAATTTACCAATATATTGGATCTAAAAAAATGGGACAGTCAAAAAGCAAAAGATTATGGAGTAACCGCCATACCAAGTTATTTTTTGTTGGATAAAAATAAAGTGATCGTTGCAAAGCCAAATGATGTGGAAGAGTTAAAAGAGATGTTTCAACCTCGATAGGTCAAATCATTTGTCTTTTTCTTGATATGACCAAAAACTATTTTGTAGGTTGCCCTTATTTTGAATATATCCGTTTTTTTTTGAGGAGCAATAACTGTAAGTCTTAATAAAAAAGCTAAAAGAAAAAATGGATAAAACTTAAAAATTATTCATTTGCATAAAATATTTGTTGATGTAAATCAGCATATTTCTTAATTTTTTCAGCAATACCCTTATTTCTATCAATTACATTTTTAGTTTCATAAGGATCATTTTCCATATCAAAAAGAGATAAATTGATATGCTTTGTATCATATTTACCGGGTAGCCCATCTTTTCCAGGTGTATTCAATGATTGGTAATTGTGGTCTAAATGAAGTTTCCATTTCCCGTCTCCTGTCATTACACTTTCAAAATTCTTACCTGTTGAAAATGCATAATAATCATGAGGGTTTGTTGCTCCTTTTTCATTTGAAATATAATCCCAAATATTTTTTCCATCAATTTCCGTATTTGAAGGTTGAACCCCTGTTAAATAGCAAAGTGTTGGTAACAGATCAATAGATACAAATGCTTTATTGGAAGTAGTATTTGCTTTTAAATGATTTGGATATTTAATAATACATGCTGATCGGGTTCCACCTTCAAAGGAAGTGGCTTTTGCCTCACGAAAAGGTGTTTTTCCGGCATGATTTCCATAAGCTGCCCAAGGGCCATTATCAGAAGTGAAGATCACAATGGTATTTTCTTCCAATCCGTTTTCCTTTAAAGCATTCATTATTTCTCCTACCGACCAATCTAATTCCATGGTAACATCCCCATATAATCCAATGCCAGATTTTCCTTCAAATTCTTTGCTGCAAAAAATTGGAACATGAGGCATGGAATGTGGCACATAAAGTAAAAAAGGACTGTTATTATTTCGATTGATAAAATATACCGCATGCTCTGTATACCATTTTGTTAGATTTTTTTGTTCAGGAATTCCTACATCGTCTATGGTTACTTTACCATTTTCCCAAAACTGAATAGGATATTTACCCCAATATTCAGGATTCTCTGGGTGGTATTTCCACATATCATTGGAGTACATCAATCCACATGATTCATCAAATCCTCTTGCATCCGGACGGGTTTCCGGTTGGTCACCACAATGCCATTTTCCAAAAATTGCTGTTTTATATCCTCCAGATTTAAACACCTCTCCCATGGTAGGAAATGTTGTTTCCAGTCCTCTTTCTTTTGGACCATGAGCACCAAAAACTTTTGTCCTTCCCGGATAACATCCTGTTAACAGAGCAGAGCGAGATGCAGAACAAATTGCCTGTGGTACATGAAAATTAGTAAACATGGTTCCTTCCTCAGCTAACTTTTGCACATTGGGTGTTGGAAGATTTTTTTGTCCGAAGGGATTGAAATCTGCATAACCTGAATCATCTAAAAAGATGATAACAACATTGGGTTTTTTGCTCTCTTTTTTTGCAATCTCTTGTTCCTTTTTACTTGATTGCATGTTGCAAGAGCTTACTAAAACACTAAGAAATATAATTAGGAAGGAGTTAAATTTAAAATTCATCGTTCTATTTTTAAAATTTATTTGTAATGCGAATAAAGGGTTGAAAAATTTCATCTAAAATAGTATATTTTTTACCATTTTTCTTTTAACTCTTGATTCGTATGAATAACTTATTATAGTGATTAAAAATGAAAAAAAGCATCTTCAAAATGTTCAATTTTAGTTTCTTTTTGATTTTTAATGATACCAATCACATCAAAACGAACTTCAACATCCAGATCTTTAGAAACAACATATTCATCCATTGCTCCGATAAGTAAATTCTTTTGCTTGGGTTTTAAAAAGTCCTGTGGATCCCCAAAATCATCTGTAGATCTGGTTTTAACTTCTACAGCAATTAAAATTTTTTCCAATTGTGCAATGATGTCAATTTCGGCCTTTTTAAATCGCCAGTTTCGTTCTTTAATCTTATATCCTTTTTTGATCAAATAATCTACAGCAATTTGCTCTCCTTCTGTACCGAGTTCATTGTGTTGTGCCATAATCTTAAATTGACGATTTATTATAATTATACCGAATTAAAAAAGTTATTTTAATCCTTATGTAATGGGTTTTATCCAAAGTTGTCATTTTTTGTTTTTCTTGCATCTGTAATTATTTCTTTTGGATAATCATATAATTCCAAAATTCTAATAGCATTTCTGGTTTTCAGTTTTCCGGTTTTCAATTTATGATCAAAAAATAGATTCTCATTTTCTATTTGCTCACTAAAATGATATAGCTCATAATGATCTTTTTCTAATAGGTCGGTTAATTCAATATCATGCGTTGATACTAAAACAACATGATTTGCTTTATTTAGAAATGATAAAATCGCTTTACCTCCTGAAATTCTCTCAATGGTATTTGTTCCTTTAAAGATTTCATCCAGTACAAATAAGCAGCTTTCTTCATTTGTTGCGGCATTTACTAATTCTCTAACCGTTAATACTTCTTCAAGGTAATAGCTGGTACTTGCCAGAAGATCATCCGTTATATCAATGGATGTATAAACTTTGAAAAAAGGAGCAGCGTATTCTTTTGCAAAACAAACACCCAAAGTTTGTGCTAATATGCTATTTATCGCAACTGTTTTTATAAAAGTTGTTTTTCCAGACATATTTGAACCTGTTAACAGCATGCTGTTAACAATTAAGTTTAAATCGTTTGTTATGCAATTATCAATCAATGGATGATAAATATCTTTAGAAACAATTTGTTTATTTTTTGTAAATTTTGGTGTACAGATTTGATTTTTACTTGATTTTAACGATGCAGTAGAAATTGCCGAATCAATTTCACCAATAAAGAGGAACATATTTTCAATACTGTCTTTTTCCTTATTTATAGAATCAATAAAACTAAAAAAGAGAATATATTCTATATTAAAGAGTATTTTAAATATCTCCACAATAAACCAAAATAAAAATGCAAATTCATTATCTAATTTTTTTTCAAAAGCAATAAACTCTGTTTTAAATTTGATAAACTCAAGTTTTTTTATAAACGAAAAATCTTTGAAGTACGATCTTATTTCAGGTGATTGAGCAAGTCCTTTACTTACATGAAGACTAACTGATAATTGTTTAACGCCACTTATATAATAATTTATATTTTGTTTATTTTTATAATGAAAAAAAGTATTTACTATAAAAATTGGAATTAAAACAAGTAAAAAAATAGGATAAAACAACGCTAAAATTATGGAAACAAATGCTAAAATAGATAATGATTGAATAAGCCATAATATTTTAGGCTTTTCTATTTGTTTCCCATTTATCAACTCCTCTAAATAATACGAATCATTTGTGTTTAGTTTAGATAAAAGTAATTGACTGCTAAGTCTTAAAGTTTTATTCGTCTGAAAAAGATTGGTTAAGGAGTTGAAATTTAATAAATTTTCAATCCTATCAATTGTTCTTAGTTTAAAGTATAAATATTGTTGACCAATTTTAGAAGAAGTTCTGTCAATGAATTTAAAAACATCATCGAGATCCAGATCTATTTTGCTCTTTTCTGAGATGATATGGTATGCTTTATTTTTATGTGCATTATTTTCAAAATACTTCCCAATCACAAAGAAGTTGTAATACTCTTCATTTTTTGGTTTTCCCCAGTTTTCAAGAAAATATATTTTAAGTTTTGCTATCCTTTTCTTTTTGAAATAGTTGTTCATTAAGAAAATGACAATTAATACAAAAAAGAGCCCTAAAATCCAATTCATCCTTTTTCTTTATTGAAAACCAATTCTAGCCTTTTTCTTTGTTACTTTTAAGTTAACATAATCTCCCATAATAATGGCTCGGTTATCATCTACATGACCTGCCGGGAAATTAAAAATAACCGGAAAATCAGTTCCTTCAACCGCTTCTAAAACAATTTCTTCCAGAGTTTTACCAAAGCTATTGCCCTCATTTTTCTTTAATCTGAAATCACCAACGATCAAACCATTACAGTTTTTAAAATATCCGGCTCTTTTTAGGCTGATCATCATTCTGTCAATATGATAAAGTGCTTCACCAACATCTTCTATAAACAATACTTTACCTCGCATATCAAGATCTGTTTTCGAAGCCAGCATACTGTAAACAATGGAAAGATTTCCTCCAACTACCTGACCTTTACTCTCTCCTAATCTGTTAAATTCAGAAGAATCTAATTTGTAGTTAATTTTTTTACCAAATAATGCCTTGTGTAAGGAAACTATTGATGGTTTTTGAACAGGATCTTCCAGGTCTAAGGTCAACGGCATTTGTCCGTGAATAGATTGAAATCCGAGTGTATGAATTTTGTTGTGTAAAACCGTGATATCTGAATATCCAATAATCCATTTGGGATTCTCCATAAATTTAGAAAAATCAAGATCGTCAATAATTCTTACGGCTCCATAACCTCCTCTTGCTGCCCATATCGCTTTGATACTTGGGTCATCCAATGCTTTTTGCAGGTCTTCTGTTCTTTGGGTGTCTGTTCCTGCAAAAGTATGATCCTGTGAAAGCATATGGTTCCCAAAAAACACAACCAGTCCCCAGTGATTTGCCAGTTTAATTCCGGCTTCAATAGAAGATTTGTTTTTGATCCTTCCGGCAGGTGATAAGATCATAATGGTATCTCCTTTTTTTAGATTTGGAGGTTTTACCAGATCACGTGTAATTGCAATTCCAGTATCACTTTGAGATGATAGTGAATATGAAAAAAAGAATATTGAAAAAACAAGTAGGAATTTGAAATAGGTAGTTTTTGACATGGATTATTATTTAGGTTAATTGGTCCGTTTCACTAAATTTCATACAATGATACAAAAAAGATTGCCACAACTGATTTTCATAAATAAAAAATGTATTGTTTCCTCTTTTTATTACTTTTGTAATCTTAATTAATAGCCATGCAAGAGCCAAAAAGATTTACAATTACCGCAGCATTACCTTATACAAACGGACCCGTTCATGTTGGCCATTTGGCAGGGGTTTACGTGCCTGCGGATATATATGCCAGATATTTACGATTAAACAACAAAGATGTTGCATTTGTATGTGGTTCTGATGAACACGGTGTGCCCATTACTTTAAAAGCAAAAAAAGAGGGCATTACTCCTCAGCAAGTGGTAGATAAATATCATGCAATAATCAAACAATCTTTTAAGGATTTCGGAATTACTTTTGACAATTATTCCCGAACTTCTGCAAAGATTCATCATGAAACTGCTTCTGATTTTTTTAAAGAACTATATGATAATGGTAAGTTTATTGAAGAAACTTCAGCTCAATTATACGATGCAGAGGCGAAACAATTTTTAGCTGATCGTTTTGTCATTGGAACTTGTCCAAAATGTGGAAATGAAGAGAGTTATGGCGATCAATGTGAAAAATGTGGTACAAGTCATAATGCAACCGATCTGATCAACCCAAAATCGGCTATTACCGGAAATGTACCTTCATTAAAAGAAACCAAGCACTGGTATTTGCCTTTGAATGAATATCAGGAATGGTTGAAAGAGTGGATTCTGGTTGGACATAAAAATGACTGGAAAGCCAATGTTTTAGGCCAAGTGAAATCATGGGTTGATGATGGTTTAAAGCCTCGTGCGGTTACCCGTGATCTCGATTGGGGAATACCTGTTCCGGTGGAAGGAGCAGAGGGCAAGGTTTTGTATGTTTGGTTTGATGCGCCTATCGGATATATTTCTTCAACAAAAGAATGGGCAGAAAGAGAAGGGAAAGAATGGGAACCATACTGGAAAGATAAGAATACCAAAATGGTACATTTTATTGGTAAAGACAATATTGTTTTCCATTGTATTATTTTCCCTGCCATGCTAAAAGCAGAAGGGAGTTATATTTTACCCGAAAATGTTCCTGCAAATGAATTTTTAAATCTGGAAGGAGATAAGATTTCAACATCTAAGAACTGGGCAGTTTGGTTACATGAATATTTAGAAGATTTTCCGGATAAACAAGATGTGCTGCGTTATGTGTTAACAGCAAATGCACCCGAAACGAAAGATAATGATTTTACCTGGAAAGATTTTCAGGCAAGAAATAACAATGAACTGGTTGCTATTTTTGGGAACTTTATCAATCGTGTGGTGGTACTGACCAATAAATATTATGATGGGATAGTTCCTCTTGCCGGGGAATTAACAGAAGTTGATACGGAAACCCTAAATAAGTTAAGTGAATATCCTGCAATTATTTCAAGTTCTATTGAGCGATACAGATTTAGAGAGGCATTATCAGAATTGATGAATTTAGCCCGTTTGGGAAATAAATATCTGGCAGATGAAGAGCCATGGAAACAGATTAAAACCAATCCGGAAAGAGTAAAAACCATCATGAATGTTGCTTTGCAAATTTCAGCAGGTTTGTCTGTTTTATGTGAGCCGTTTTTACCTTTTACTTCAAAAAAACTTAAAAATATCCTATGTCTTAACGAGGAGGGAGGTACGAACGACGTGGTTATCTCCACTTCTGATGAGATTGCCACAACTCAAAAAAATGATTCTCGCAAAGACAATACAGGATGGAGTATTGTTGCATCCAACAAAGAGTTAATCCCTTCCAGACACCAAATTGGTAAACCCGAACTACTTTTTGCCAAAATAGAAGATACAGAAGTCCAAAAACAAATCGATAAACTGGAAGCAACAAAAAAGGCCAATGAAGTTGTGGTAGTAGAACCACAAAAAGAAACCATTGAATTTGATGATTTCACCAAACTGGATATCAGAATTGGAACCATTTTAGAAGCGGAGAAAATTCCAAAGACAAAAAAACTTTTAAAACTAAAAGTAGATGTTGGTATGGATGTTCGAACTATTGTTAGTGGTATTGCAGAAAGTTTTAAAGCAGAAGATATCATCGGACAAAGAGTATCTGTTTTGGTGAATCTTGCACCAAGGAAATTACGAGGTGTTGAAAGTCAGGGAATGATCTTAATGAGTGAAACCACCAATGGTAAACTCACTTTTATTGAACCTGAAAAAGAAGGTGTAAATAATGGGGAGCAGGTGAGTTAGAATCCATGATTTTTTAAACTTATATTCTCCCCTAATCAGAGGGTGATTATTTGCAAAAAGATAAGAATCACCCGCTGACTTTCTCTTCTACCTTTTATTCAAAAGGTAAATACCCAAAAATTCAGGCATATTTTCTTATGAGTTTTTAATAGTGTGTAAATATTTTTGACAGAAAAGTAATGGTTAGTTAATTTACTGTCCAAAATAAATTACTTTTGGGCGGTATAACATCCAAAAACCATAACTTTTGGACGGTGTAGATTGTTTTTGGAGAACCAAACAGCAGCAAGAAATTGATTGGATAGAAGAACAAAATGGTATTATTTCTGCCTATGAATTTAAATGGAATAAAAAGGGTAAAATAAAAATTCCTAAAAAATTTATTGAAACTTATGATGCCAATATCAAAATTATAGATAGAGAGAATTTTATAGATTTTGTAACACTAAGCAAATAATGTGTATTCTTGAAAGTTTTAAAACAAAACAATGCAACTAATCAATTTTATCCAATCAAAAACCAATCTTCCTGTAAAAGGAATTGAAAACACTATCCAATTAATAAACGAAGATTGTACCATTCCTTTTATTTCTCGTTATAGAAAAGAAAGAACCGGAAATCTGGATGAAGTTCAAATTGGAGATATTGTAAAGTATAAAGAACAGTTTGAAGAACTGGAAAAGCGTAAAAAATCTATTTTAAAAACTTTGGAAGAGCAAGATGTTCTTACAGAAGAATTAAAACAAAAAATTGAATCAACCACCGATCTAAGAACTTTAGAAGATATTTATCTTCCATTTAAAAAGAAGCGAAAAACAAAAGCGGAAACAGCAAGAAAAAATGGTTTAGAACCTTTGGCTAAAATTATCATGAGTCAAAGGGCAAATGATCTGGAGTATATCGCTGTAAAATATGTTAATGATGAGGTGATAAGTATTGAAAAAGCTTTGGAAGGAGCGAGATTTATTATTGCCGAATGGATCAATGAAAGAACAGATATTAGGAATAATATTCGATACCAGTTAGAACGTTTTGCAACGATTAATACCAAAGTTGTCAAATCTAAAATTGAAGAAGAAAAAGTACAAAAATACAGAGATTATTTTGACTGGTCAGAATCATTGAATAGGTGTCCATCACATCGGTTATTGGCAATTTTAAGAGCAGAAAAGGAAGGGTTTATTCGTGTAAAGGTTGAAATCGATGATGATAGAGCAACTTCTAAAATGGAAGACAGGATTATTAGAAGTAACAATGAAAGTGCCACCCAAATAGAAGTTGCAATTCAGGATGCTTATAAACGATTGTTATTTCCATCATTATCCAATGAAGCATTGAATCTGGCTAAAGAAAAAGCAGACGAAAGTGCCATTCAGGTTTTTGCAAAAAACTTAAAACAATTATTGTTGGGTGCTCCTCTTGGAGAAAAGAATATTTTAGCTATCGATCCCGGATTTAGAACCGGGTGTAAGGTAGTTTGTTTAAATGCTCAGGGCGGACTTGAATATAATGAAACTATTTATCCGCATGCACCACAAAATGATTCCATAGGGGCAATTAGAAAAATTAACTCTTTGGTGGATGCTTATAAAATTGAAGCAATTGCCATTGGAAACGGAACTGCATCAAGAGAAACTGAACGATTGATAAAAAAGATCAGATTTAACCGGGATGTAGAGGTATTTGTGGTGAGTGAAGCTGGTGCATCTATTTATTCTGCATCTAAAATTGCAAGAGATGAGTTTCCAAATTATGATGTTACGGTGCGTGGATCTATTTCTATTGGTCGGCGTTTGGCAGATCCTTTGGCTGAACTTGTTAAAATTGATGCGAAGTCTATTGGAGTGGGGCAATATCAACATGATGTGGATCAAGGTAAATTACAAAAATCTTTAGATTCAGTAGTTGAAAGTTGTGTAAATTCCATTGGTGTGAATATCAATACTGCAAGTAGTTCTTTGTTGAGTTATGTTTCGGGTATTGGCCCAAAATTGGCTGATAATATCATTATATACAGAAATGAGAATGGTGCTTTTACCAGTAGAAATGAGATCAAGAAAGTAGCTCGATTAGGTGCAAAAGCATTTGAGCAGGGAGCAGGTTTTTTACGAATTAAAAGAGCAAAGAATCCGTTAGATGATTCGGCGGTTCATCCTGAAAGTTATGCTATTGTAAGAAAAATGGCAAAAGATATGGGTATTAAGGTTATTGACCTTATCGGAAATGGAGCAGTTTTACAGAAGATTGATCTGCAAAAATATATTACAAATATTATTGGATTACCTACTTTACAGGATATTATAAAAGAGCTAGAAAAACCGGGATTAGATCCTCGCAAGAAAGCAAAAGTGTTTACTTTCAATCAAAATATCACGACCATCAATGATTTAAGAGAAGGACAATTACTTCCCGGAATCATCAATAATATCACTAATTTTGGCTGTTTTGTTGATATTGGGATCAAAGAAAGTGGTTTGGTGCACGTTTCAAATCTATCAGACAAATTTGTAAGTGATGTAAATGAAATTGTGAATTTACATCAGCAGGTGATTGTCAAAGTTTTGAGTATTGATATTCCTAGAAAACGAATTCAACTTACTTTGAATATTAAATAACTTTGATCAGTATTTCTGATCTTTTAGTAAGATTTCCAAAAGAAACTGGTTTGATGTGATTTTGTTTTAACAGATTCTCTACTTCAGTAACGGCAGAATCTTCTACAGCAATCAACAGGCCTCCACTGGTTTGCGGATCACAAAGAATCCATTTGTCATTTTCATCTTTTAGGTGCACATTTTTACCATAACTTTCCCAATTGGTTCGGGTGCCACCGGGAATACATTTTTGTTTAATATATTGGTAAACTTCCTTAAAAACAGGAACTTTATCCATTTCAATTTCAGCAGATAAATTTGATCCTTCACACATTTCAGTAAGATGACCAATCAATCCAAAACCTGTAACATCAGTCATGGATTTAACTCCTTCAATATTAGCTAATTCTAAACCAATATTATTTAATTTAGACATGGAATCTGGGGCAATATGTTCGTGTTCATTAAGAAGTTTTCCTTGTTTTTGAGCCGTTGCAAAAGCACCAATACCTAATGGTTTTGTAAGGTAGAGTTTACAACCTTTTGTGGCAGTATCATTTCGTTTTAATTTGTTTAGCTCAACTCTTCCTGTCACCGCTAGTCCGAAAATAGGTTCCGGACTATCAATGCTATGTCCGCCTGCAAGTGAAATCCCTGCCTCTATACAAGTTTGTCGGCCGCCTTCCAAAACCTTTTGTGCAATTTTAGGGCTCAGTTTATCAATAGGCCAGCCCAAAATAGCGATGGCTAAAATTGGTTTTCCACCCATGGCATAAACATCACTTATAGCATTGGTTGCGGCAATTTTCCCAAAAGTAAAAGGATCATCCACAATGGGCATAAAAAAATCAGTTGTACTTATAATTGCTGAACCATCACCCAAATCGTAAACGGCAGCATCATCCCGGCTATCATTTCCAACCAGTAACCGAACGTCATTCAACGGTGCAAGATTGGTCTTTAAAATAGTGGATAATACTTCTGGAGATATTTTGCATCCACATCCTGCGCCATGACTGTATTGGGTTAGTTTTATGTTTTTCATGTGTTTGTCAGTTTTTCGATTTCCAATGTATTTTGATAATGATCCGTTGACGGGAATTTGATTTGGATTACCTCATCATCCTTTCGTTTTTTCATTCCTTTTAAGTAAAACTTATCATAATAATGAAGGGATATCAAAGCTACTTCGTAAAAATTCTCCTCATCGAGTAATTGAATGGCTCTTTTGGTATTTAGACCACCAAGCCGTTTAGAAATTCGAAGTATAGACTTTTTTAGTTGTTCTGTGTTTCTATTTGCATATTCAGTAACCAGAAATTTTGCCCTTTCATTTTTTGGAATATCTATAAAGTAAAGTTTAGCATTTCTGATCTGATTGAAGAATTGCATTGGAATTTTTACTCTTCCAATATTATGACTTTCATCTTCTACCCAAACAAGTTTGTTTAGATCCAATTTTTGCCAAACAGCATGTAAATTATTTTCAAATTGTTCAACTGTTGGTTGTTCTTCTTGTCCGATTCCGCCAAAAGCAGACCCTTTATGATTTGCCAGACCTTCCAGATCAATTACCTGATGGCCTCTTTTTTTAAGTTCTTTTAAAATTTGAGTTTTACCACTTCCTGTATAACCACCTAATACTTTAAGAAGTATGGGTTTTCCCAAATTACTTAATACCAAATTTCTATAAGCTTTATAACCACCAGTAATCACTTTTACATCTAAAAATCCATTTTCAGACAAATGTTTTGCAAAGGATTGACTTCTCATTCCACCTCGCCAGCAATGAACAATGATCTTTCTACTGGGAGCAACTTTTAATGCATCTGAAATAAAACTTTTCAATTTTGGTTTTACATATTTGAAACCAATTTCAATAGCAGCTTCCTTCGAGTTTTGCTTGTAAACAGTTCCAACATGTGCTCTTTCATCATTTGAAAACAGAGGAATATTTATTGCCTCAGGAATATGTCCATGATTGAATTCTCCGGGAGAACGGACGTCGATAATAGGTAATTGCTGTGAAAATACTTCTTCTACTTTTATTTCAGAAATCATGAATGCAAAAGTAATTTATTTGACGTTAAGTTACCGATCTACATGCTAATATTAATTATATGATGATTTCAATAATTCTCTTCTAATTGGGTTTGTTTAATAAGAAAAATATGAGCTATTACGCAAAGGTACACCAAGAGGACACAAAGTTTCGCAAAGATATTATCAAGTACTCAGATCTAATCTCTGATAGAATTTTCACTCTACAAGTAAATAATTTAAGTTTAATTTGTTAAAAGCCTGATTAAACTCTTTTATTTCCTTGGAAACTAATTTGTCAAATTCATTTAACTGAGCATCGATCTCAGCAGTTAGTTCATTTTTTACAGCGATATCCTGATCCGTTGGTGGAAAATCACCCATGGTAACCAAACTGTTCAAATGTGCCAGTTTATTGGTCAACCTGATTGGGAAATTCAATGGATCTTGTCCGCTTCTGTTTTGTGTTTGGTAAAGAGTTTTTTCGACTTCAGAAAATGATTTTTTTAGATCTTCTGCTTTTTTAACCAGATCCTTTACATTTTCATCGTTCTTGTATTGTTTGATAAAAGCATCTAATTGATCGTTAATATTTTTAATATTTTTGATAGATTTATGAGCTTTGTCAATGGTTTTATTGGTTTCTGAAACAAAATCGTATTGTTTTTGCATATCAGCAATACTTACTTCAGCTCTGGGATCTCCCAAAATTTTAAAATTCGTTATTTGGATTTCATCGTTCACGTTCAAATTTACTATATAGCTACCAGGAACAACTTTTGCACCGCTTAAGCTTGCCCACCACAGGATCATTCCTTTTAATTTTTCAGCTCCTTCTGTACGGGTATTCCAAACAAATTTATTGGCTCCTTTTTCTACTTTTAGTTTTTTCTTAGATTCTTTAGCCTTGTTGTTAAAGCTTGCCAAAGTATCTCCTTTTATGGTGAGAAAAGTAATTGTTACACTATCTTTTTTCTTATCATAATTCTTGATGTTGAAATAAGTGATTACACCATTTTCCAGATTTGTTCCTGAACTATTGGATTTTTTTCCACCATAGCCTTTTGTTCTGTAGGAATCTTTTGGAGTGAAAAGGATATTATCTTTATTTTTAAGGTCTGAATTTAATTGATGTAAAAGTGTTAGATCATCGATCATCCATAAACTTCTGCCTTGTGTGGCAACTATCAAATTATCTTCTTTGATGGTTAGGTCTGTAATAGGTACAATAGGTAAATTCAATTGAAATCTTTGCCAGGAGCTACCATCATTAAATGAAATATACATACCGGTTTCAGTTCCAGCATATAACAATCCTTTTCTTTTCGGATCTTCTCTGATGACTCTTGTAAAATGTTCATTGTCAATTCCAGTAATAATCTTTTTCCAGGTTTTGCCATAATCATTTGTCTTATACAAATAGGGCTCAAAATCACCTAATTTATACCTTGTTGCAGCAATATAGCATGTGCCTTCTTCAAAATGAGAAGGTTCTATACTGTTGATCATACTCCATTCAGGTAAACCTTTCGGAGTGATATTTTCCCAGGTATTCCCTCCGTTTTTAGTAATATGTACCAAGCCATCATCGCTTCCCACCCATAGCAATCCTTCTTTGATCGGACTTTCATTTGCAGCAAAAATGGTACAGTAATATTCTACTCCGGTATTATCCTGTGTGATCGGACCACCACTGGAGATCAGTTTTAAGGAATCATTTCTCGTAAGATCATCACTTAATAATTTCCAGCTTTGTCCCTCATTTTCGGTAACATGTACATGATTGGAAAAAGCATATAACTTATTGGGATTATGCTTACTAAAAACAATCGGAAAATTCCATTGAAAACGATATTTCATTCCTTCAGCTCCATGTCCCATGGGATTGTCAGGCCAGACATTTACAGCTCTAACGGCTCCATTTTTGTGATTATATCTTGTTAAAAAACCACCATAACTTCCACCATAAATAATATCATCATTTTTTGGATCAACAGCAATATGAGCTGATTCACCACCGGCAGTAGACTCCCAATCATTTTCACCAATACTGCCTCCATCACTTCTGTGTTGAATTCTTATTGCTGAATTATCCTGTTGTGCTGCATAAATTCTAAACGGGAAATGATTATCCGTTGTAACCCTGTAAAATTGCGAAGTAGGTTGGTTGTGATAAGTAGACCAGGTTTCTCCTCCATCGTATGTGATTTGTGCTCCACCATCATCACCAATGATCATTCGTTTAGAATTTTCGGGAGAGATCCAAAGATCATGATGATCTCCATGAGGAGCATTATATGTTTTAAAAGTTTTACCACCGTCAGATGATCTGTGGTACCTCACGTTGAGCACATAAACAATATTTTCATCCTCTGTATCTGCATAAATTCTAGTATAATACCAGGCTCTTTGTCGTAATTTGCGTTCATCATTTATTTTGATCCATTTTTTACCTCCATCGTCACTGCGATATAAACCACCTTTTTTCTTATTCTCAATCATTGCCCAAACCCTTTGTGAATTAACAGGAGAAACAGTTACACCAATAATACCCAGAGTGTCTTTTGGGAACCCTTCATTTTTTGAGATTTCTTTCCAGGTTTCTCCACTATTGGTACTTTTCCATAAAGCAGAACCCTCACCACCACTGCTTAAGCTATACGGAGTGCGTTGTATTCTCCAGGTGGATGCATATAAAATTCTTGGATTGGTATGATCAATGATCAGATCAACAGCTCCTGCATGGTCATTTGTAAAAAGAGTTTTTTTCCAGTTTTTACCGCCATCCGTACTTTTATAAACGCCCCTTTCATCAGTAGGCTTGTAAATATTTCCTAAAACAGCAGCATAAACAATTTTGTAATTATTTGGATCAACTACAATTCTCGATATATGTCTTGATTTTTTTAAACCAACAGAAATCCATGTTTTTCCTGCATCTTCACTTTTCCAGATACCATATCCCGAAGAGACGTTTCCACGGACAGTTTTTTCTCCTCCACCTGCATACAGTACATTTTTATCATTTTTAGCAACAGCAATAGCTCCAATACTTCCACCAAAAAAACCATCAGAGATATTTGCCCAGTTCCTTCCACCATCTGTAGTTTTCCATATTCCACCTCCGGTAGAACCGAAATAAAACAAATTGGGCTCACCGGGAACTCCGGTAACCGCTGCCGATCTTCCTCCTCTAAAAGGACCAATCAATCTGTATGTAAGTCCTTTATACAGATCTTCACTATAAATAACTTCTGCAGTTTGTTTTTTGGTTTTCTTTTTCTTTTGGGCTTGTAAATTAAAAGAGGTAGTTAAAAGAACAATAAGTCCAAGTAAAATATTGATATAAATGTTTCGCATGATCATAAATTGAAGACCACTAATGTAAAAATTAATTTTCATTTGTAACCGATTAAAAGTGCTCAAATAATAAGCAATTTTTTATGATTTAGTTAATTGTAAAAGAGAACAATATATTGTATCTTAGGGCTATGAAAAGTTATAAGAACACAAACGATCCTCAACGAAGCTTTGTTTCTGTTTATGTTGAAAAACACAGTCAGAGAAATCATTTTTTTAATGAAGTAAAAAAATTGATTGATTGGGAAAAAATTGATAAAGCCTTAAAGAGAGTGTATAAAGTTGGATTAAAGGAAAGAGGTGCAAAAGCATATTCTCCTTTGCTGTTATTTAAAATGGCTTTGATATCTAATTGGTATGACATGTCGGATGCACTAACAGAATCCTATGTAAATGACAGCCTTTCGGCGATGAAATTCTGTAATTTAAAAATCGAAGATGATATTCCTGGGCATGGAACTTTAAGTCGGTTTAAAAAGGAGTTAACAGATCAAAAAGCATATCAAAAAATCCTTGATGAAATTGACAAACAACTACATAAACATCAATTGAAAATAATAAAAGGGCAGGCAAAAATTGATGCAAAATTGTGTTCCTTGTAAGTTTTTACTCTCCAAAAGCAGTAATTACTATGGATCTCGAACCGCCATAATTTCGATGTTCACACAGATAAATTCCCTGCCATATTCCCATATTTAGCCTGCCATTTGTAATAGGTATTTGTACAGAAGACCCTAAAACAGAATTTTTTAAATGAGCAGGCATATCGTCCTTACCTTCATAATCATGTTTGTAATAAGGCATATTTTCGGGAATCATTTTGTTAAAATGACTTTCAAAATCTGATCTTACCGTTGGATCGGCATTCTCATTAATGGTTAAACTTGCTGAAGTGTGTTTGATGAAAACCTGAAGCATTCCTATTTTGATGACTTTTATTTCGGAAATGTTTTTTAAAATAGTTTCCGTGATCAAATGAAAACCTCTGGGATAGGGTTTTAATTTTAGTTGTGATTGATAGAAATTCATATCCAAAGTTATTGAATTTCACTTCTTAAAACCAATTTTTTGTCTTGGTTCTTCTTTAGGCTTTTCTAATAATCTTTGTAGTATTTCATAAATTTCACCAAATTGATCTTGATATTTGGATTCCATTTGTTGTATTATACTCAGAATTTCTTCGTAGTTATTCGCAACTTTACGTAACTGTACGAAAGTTTCAATAATGTGAATACTTATTTTAATGGCTCTATCACTGTTTAATACATTTGATAACATTAATATACCATGTTCAGTAAAAGCAAATGGAAGGTATTTTGAATGTCTTCCTCTTTTTAAGGTCGCAATTTGCGACCTTAAAACAGCATGTTCATCTGGTGTAATCTCAAACATAAAAGATTTTGGAAAACGATTTATATTTCTTCTAACCTGTTCTTTGAGTCTTTTTGTTTCTACACCATAAAGTGATGCCAAATCTTTGTCAAGCATCACTTTTTGACCTCTTAGAACGTATATCTTATTGATAATTGATTCATTTGATATGGTGATTTTCTGGTTCATTTTGAAGAATTAATGAAGGTTATTTATATTTAGCGGGTGACTATTATTCAATATGAACATATTCACCCGCCGATGGAAAAATATTATTTAACCTTTATTCCCTAAAAAAAGGATCTCATTACAAACCACTTCTGTGATATATCTTTTATTTCCTTTTT
>JAOZTG010000043.1:0-1444 GCA_029939235.1 Flavobacteriaceae bacterium | reverse complement strand
AAAAAAAGGATCTCATTACAAACCACTTCTGTGATATATCTTTTATTTCCTTTTTCATCATTCCAGGAGCGTGTAGTAAGTTTACCTTCAATAGCAACTTCTTTTCCTTTTTCTAAGAACATTTCAGCCAGTTCAGCAGTTTTGTTCCATGCTACAATGTTATGCCATTCTGTTTCTTCTACTTTTTCACCTTTTGCATTTTTATAATAATCGTTTGTAGCGATGGAAAATTTTGCAAGTTTGGTACCTGATTCTAAAGTTTTGATTTCAGGATTCATTCCTAAATGTCCGATTAATTGTACTTTGTTTCTTAAACTGTTCATAATATTTAATTTTATTATCTGGTTTTATGCAGATAGGATTCATAATAATTTTAAAATTCACCAATTGGATTGATTTGACACTGCAAAGATGAAACAGAGAGTTTATTCGATTCGGTTACTAAGCAGTTACTTTCGTATGTAATTGAATGTAGTCGTTTGCAATCGGATAAATTTATTTATATTTACCTGATAATTAAAATTGTATATTTGAAATCCATGAAATATAAAAGATTAAGAAATTGGAGATGGTTTCGAGGATTTAGTTCCATTCTTGTTTTATTTGTTATTTTAATTGCTTGTTCACAGGTAAGACCTTCTGATGAAATAACTACAAATAATACGACAAACTTAAAGCATGAAGAAGAAGAGATCAAACAGACATTGATCAGTATGTGGGATGCCATTGAAAAGGAAGATATGGAAAGGTATGCCAGTTATATTCATAAGGATTTTACCCAATTTGGAGAAACTGATTCTATTTTGAAAGTAGGTAAAAGTGTAGAGGTAAATGGAATTATTGAATGGGTTAAAAACTCATCGGATATTCATACAGAAATGATCGACCCAATCATTACGATAAAAGGGAATGTTGCATGGATTGTTTATTATTGGTCTGATAGTGGTTTAACAAACGGGAAATCATTTTCCTCTAAAGGAAAATCAACAAGAATATTTGTAAAAGAAAAGGGGAAATGGCTTTGCATTCACGGACATTATACCTTGTTGCCTTAAAGTGATTTGAATAAGTTTAAAAATGATATTTATGATGGATCAAAAAGTATGTTTAGAATGCGGAGAGCCTATAAAAGGAAGAAGCGATAAAAAGTTTTGTAATGATTATTGCAGGAATGCCTATAATAATAAGACCCATGTAGAGAGTAAGAATTTAATTAGAAATACAAATAATCGGTTAAGAAAAAACTTTAATACTTTGACCGAATTAAATACTACAGGTAAAACAAAAGTAACCCGTACCAAACTCTTGAATCATAATTTTGATTTTAATCTGTTTACCTCTGTTTACACGACTAAAACAGGCAATGTATATTATTATGTGTACAATCAGGGTTATTTAAAACTGGAAAATGATTATTACCTTTTAATAAAAAAGGATTGAAAAG
>JAOZTG010000042.1 GCA_029939235.1 Flavobacteriaceae bacterium | reverse complement strand
TTTAGAATGAAGCATTTAAAGATCTATAAAAATTTACCATTTTCATCTGTCTTTACTCTCATGCTCTTAGTACCATTTTCAAGTATCAATTTATACATTTTATTAGTACCTTTTTTGTGGTGATAAGTAACCTTATAAACATCATCTGCAATTGCCCATCCAGGGAATCTTTTTGTAACTGAATTTATAACAGTTCTGGGTGGTTTAACATCTTTAAATTTTTCAATTGTTCTGATAATTTTACCGCTACCATCATAGGCAGCAACGATTTGCCCATCAGGGATATAGAAGGATACTTTGTAAAAACCAAACTCATCCTCATATAAATCTTTATTATTTCTAGGGTCAAAATTTGCTGCTTCTATTTCGAGCGACTTCACTGCTGAATCAATGTCACCATTAGCTACATCATTCATGTATTTGTAATTTACTGCTGTTACAACAACTTCAGGTAACTGACTATCATTTACGACCTGAGCGTAAAACTGGGTGGTTAAGCCAAAAATAAACAACCACATTAATAATTTTTTCATGACTATATATTTAGATTAGACACTTTTTTTTTGGATTACAAGATCTCTAATATTTCTTGTATTAAAGTCTGTAATTGCGGAGGTGGATCGAAGTGTACATAAGTGGTAGTTTTTAATGGTTATTATACTTATTTTCTACCACCAAAGATACTTATAATTAAAATGCACTACATAGCATAAATCCTGTAAAAAGTTATAATTATAGCGCATGGATTGTAATTATAGCGCATGGATTGCAATTTTAAAGCTTAACTGTTTTTAAGTACTATAGATTCTTTCCAGTCTTGATTAATCATCTAAATTCATTTCTTTTAGTAAGGCGATATACCTGGGTTCAGTTTTAATAAAATTGAAATCAGAACAGTTTTTTATTTTAGGCATTTCGATTAGTCCATCTTTAAAAGCACTCTCTAAATATTTTAAAGTATTTTGAGAATCACCGATACTGCCATAAAATTTAGCGATGGTTATTTTGTTAGTTTTACTTTCTAATAACCAATTAACAAACCAATGTGCGACTCCTTCAATTCCTGATTCCTTGTATATATTATCTAAAAATTGAAGATCACCTGGGGATGTATCTAATGAAATGAATTTTTTTATACTTTCAAAAGCCTCTTCTTTTTTGTTTAAATGGATATAACATCTTATAATACTCAACCTGGAATCCCAAATAATAATATGATTGCCATCTGCGAGATCTAATGTTGTGTTATAGGCTTCAATTGCTTCTTGATAATCGGAGTTATTATAATAAATAAAGGAGTTTACCTTATTCATTATTACAGAATGTGGATTGAGTTCAAGAGCCAAGTTTATCTGCTCCCGTGCTTCTTCTCTTTTGCCTAAAACGTTTAATAATTCACTATAATACTGATGAATAGTGGCATTATTGGAATTTAAAGAAATGGCTAATTTTAATTCCTTTTCAGCATACGCCCAATTCCATTCGTACCAGGTAACAATTCCTCCTAAAGTTGCATGTGCTTCAGCAATATCATTATTAATAGAGAGTGCTTTTTGAGCAAATTTTATTCCTTTATTAAATCCTTCATCTTTAGGTGTCCATCCCCACCATGCCATAATAAAATAGGTGTCTGCCAGTCCGGCGTAAGCCAAGGCGTAAGTTGGGTCCAGTTCAAGAGCCTGGGTAAAATAATAAACACTTATTTTTAAATCTTTCTCCGTTCTTTGATGCCAATAAAAACGACCTTTTAAATATAGTTTATATGCTTCTATATTATCTGTAGGTTTTTTTTCAATTTGCTTTATTTCGTCTGGGCTAAGGGTGGTTTTTAATTCGGATGCTATTTGTTTGGCAATTTCACTTTCTAAAGTGAATATGTTTTTAAATTCTCTTTCAAATTTTTTAGACCATAAATGTTTATCCTTTTTAGCATCTATCAATTGCACAATGATCATTACAGAATCTTTATACTTCTGGATACTGGATTCAACAATATAGTTAACTTTAAGTTTCTTCGCTATTTCTGGTGCAGTTTTTTGAGTTTCACGGTATTGCTCCATGGTAGTTCTTGAAATGATTTTGAATTCTTTTATGGAGGAAAGATGATTCATAATATCATCCATTACTCCATCTGCAAAGTATTGATTGGTATTGTCATTACTAAGATTTTTAATAGGAAGTACAGCAATAGAATATGATTGATTATTTTTTCTTGTATTTAAAGCATTTTTAATTAGTATAAAAGATATTATTATTACAGCCACACTTAAAATAGCCAAAAGAATATTTTTTTGATGTTTAAAGCGAACAGGTTTTTTATGTTTTGGTTGGCTTTCTTCTTCAATTATCTGATTTTCAAATTTTTCTTTGTATTCACCTGGAGTAACACCAAAATAATCATGAAAGCATTTATTAAAATAGGAGGGACTGCTAAAACCAAATTGGAATGAAATTTCAGATGCTGTATATTTATCTTTTAGAATAAGTTTTGCTGCTTCCTGTAGTCGTATCTCTCTTATGAATTCAGCTGCAGTTTTACCGGTTACAGCTTTTATTTTTCTCAACAACTGAGATTGACTAAAACCCATTTCAGATGCTAGTTCATTAACACCAAATAATTCATCTTCAATATGCTTTAGTACCGTTTGCTTAACTTTATGAATAAATGCTTTATCCATTTTTAGAAAAAGTAAGATAATTTCGACTGACCACTAAATATACAAAATTTTACAATCTTGTCAAAATCAAATACTTAATTTAGATTAATTCCAGATTATTTGCTAACAAAAAAAACTATCCTTTCGGACAGTCTTTTTTTAAGCAAATTTTTAGAAATCAATTCTTAAGAGGATTTTTGAATTCTTAAAGGTAAAATATATAAGGTACCTTCTTTTTTTACACGATGGTTGACCTTTTTATAATTGATCTTACTTTTGATATAACTGTCGGCACCTGGATTTTTTGAAGTGACTGAAATAACAACGATTTCATTCTTGTGATTAACAGTAAATAACACTTCAGCCGTACAGGCATCCTGGTCAAATTCAAAAGGACATTCGGTTCCGATAAGCTCAGCAACTTCAGCTCTTAATTTTGAAGTTGGTGTAACAGGATCAATAATTGCTGCGGATGCGTTCATTGCAAACAATGCTATTGCAAGAACTAGAATTTTTAATTTTTTCATGATATATAATTTAGATTAGACAAATAGATTAAACTTTTATACTGCCAAAGATAAATTATACATAAACACAGTACATAGCAACCAAATAACAAAAAGTTGTAATTTTAAAGCACGGATTACAATATTCTTGCATGGATTGTAATATTCTTGCAATGTATACTGTAACTGTTTAAAGATTATCTTTTTTTACCAGGATATTTATGAAATTAGCTGCAGTTTGTGTTTTTAAAACAATAAAATCAATTAATAAATAAAAACTACTTATTCCAATGTGTAATAGGTAAATAATTCTTTTTTAGAAAAGCTTTATACCTTTTTTCTTTTCTGTAAGGGTCAAATTCAAAACGACCATTTACCCATATATAATCTATGTCTTCTTTGTTTAAATAATAATACATAGAATCTTTTTCTTTTAATATGGCAAAAATAAAGGCTTTGTTTGTAATATCCTTTACATCATAATCTTCTAGGAGTTTATAAACTTCGTCCACTTTGCCCAGATGAGCTAAAATACTTATCTTATCAAAGTAAAATTCTTTTTTTAGGGTACCACTTAAAATTTCCTGTGCTTTATTATAATCTTTTTTAAAATAATAGTAATAATATGAATTATATATTTTATAAAACTCTGTATTTTTAGCTATTAGTGATTTATAATTTTTAGATTCCATTAATATTTTAGCATCATTAAAGTTTCCACTTTCAATCAACATAAAATTATAATTTATAGCGATTGAAATATTTGTTGAATCCAATTGATAAGCCATTTTATAATATTTTACAGCATTTTTATCATCATTTAAAATTGCATCATAAGCACTCCCTAATTGTTTATATAAAAAAGAATTCATTGGATCCTCTTTAATTGCTTTTTGATAAAATTTTATAGCTTCTGTTCTATCCTTTTTTTCGAGACATATAATTTCACATTTTTTGTTGATTATTTTTTGTTTATGCCATATTTTAAGTTTATCAGTAAAACCAAAATTCACTTTATTAAAATGTTCTTCAGCTTCTTCAATTTTATTATTAATTAATAGAGAGCTTATTAATTCATCATTTATTGGAATTGATAAAGGATCTAATTGTTGAGCAATACTTATCTGTACAAGATATTTTGTTATATCCCGATTTGGATTATTCTTATAATAATATGCAAAATGATGATGCGTAGTTGCATCATTTGGATTCAATGTAATTGCCTTATCAAAATATATTTTTGCTTGTTTCCAATTTTCATTTTTTAGATAAATCATTGCTTTAACCGTGTATGCTCTAACGGTATTAGGATCGATCTCTAATGCTTTTTCAATATAACTATTGATTGTATCTCGATTTTTCTGACCGTAACCTCCCATTAAAAAATAAGAATTAGCTATTTCGGCATAAGATTCTGCATAATTTGGATCCAATTCAATTGCTTTTTGGTAATATACAATACTGCTTTCTAAATCTTTTAATGTTCTGTTATCGGCCAATAAACGGCCTTTTTGATATAATTTAAGAGCTTCCAGATTATCAGTAGGCCTAAAATCTATTCTTTTTTCTTCTTCCGGGGTCAAATCAATTTGAAGTTGCTCGGCAATTTGTTTAGCCACATTTTGCTGAATGGTAAAAATGTGTTTAAAATTATCCGTATATTCTTTAGACCAAAGATGCTTGTCATTTGCATTGATCAACTGTGTGTTGATCTTAACTTCGTTATTATGTAAGGTTACACTTCCTTCAATGATATAGGATACTCCTAATTCTTGAGCAATTTTTGGAATTTTTTTATTTGTGTTTTTATAAGTGTCTGAAGAAGTACGTGAAATCACAGATAAACCGTTTATTTGAGATAATTTAGATAAAATATTATCGGTAACCCCATCGCAAAACCATTGTGTATCTTCAGGACTCATATCTTTAAAAGGCAATACTGCAATGGATATTTTATTGGTTTTTTTCTTAAAAAGTATTGTTTTGTTTGTGTAGTCGGTGTACAAGTAATAGGATAGAGCAATGATCAGCAAACCTAAAAGTGAAAGAAGAATATATTTTTTTCTACCTGTAGGTTTTTGTTGAATTATATTTGTTTTACCAGTTGCTGGATAAGAATCACTTGTTGCGGCAGTTTCAGATTTTTCTTTTTTTTCTGATAAAGAGGAGGCCTCCAAATCATTATTGTACTCCCCGGGAGTAACACCAAAATGATTATGAAAACACTTATTAAAATATGAAGGGCTGCTAAAACCTACACGGTAAGCTATTTCTGAAGCAGTAAGTTTACTTTTCTGGATTAATTTTGCAGCTTCCTGAAGTCGGATATCTCTAATAAATTCATTGGTATTTTTTCCTGTTGAAGCTTTAATTTTTCTCCATATTTGACTCTTACTAAAACCTATTTCAGAAGCTAAATTATCAACACCAAATTTTTCATCTTCAATATGCTTCAGTACCGTTTGCTTAACTTTATGAATAAATGCTTTATCCATTTTTAGAAAAAGTAAGATAATTTCGACCGACCTCTAAATATACGAAATTTTACAATCTTGTCAAAGTCAAATACTTAATTTAAATGAATTCTAGATTATTTATTCCAATGTGTAATTGGTAAATAATTTTTCTTTAAAAATGCCTTATAGCGATCTTCTTTTCTATAAGGATCTGCTTCTTTAATGCCATTGAATACATGATCAAAATAAGTGTAATTTTTTTCCTTTTCCAGGTAATAATACATAGAGTCTCTCTCTTTAAGAATGGCAAATACTCTTGCCTTTTCATAATTTCCCAGCACATCCATATTTAATATTTTTTGAACACCTTCAAGACTATCTTTTTGTGCCAGTACAGCAGCTCTATAACCATATTGATGTTTCATTAATGAATCATTTAATATCTCAAGTGCAGCATCATAATTCTCTTTATGGTAATAATAGTAATAATAGCCAATTAATTCTTGATCATCACTCATCAGGTGTTTGTAATTATTCATCAATTCTTTTCCTTCTTTAAATTTTTCACCTTCTATTGCGGCGCTAAAATATGATACCGTATTGTACCAATTGGTTGAATCTAATTGATAAGCCATTTGAGCATATTCCAGATACTTAATATCATCATTTAAAACAATATCATATAAGTCTCCTAATACCCTGTATAAATACGAATTTTGAGGATCTTTAGAGATTGCATGATGGAGGTGTTTGATTGATTCAGACCAATCTTTTTTCTCAAGACTTGTTAAAATGGCCTTGCTTATTATAAAGTTGTTCCCGATATCAATTCTATTTTGATTTGAAAATAATAAACTTTTATTTTTATAATACTCTTCCGCTTCCTTAATTTTTCCAAAATGCAATAGGATATCGATTTTAAGTTTGTTAATATGTGATGAAAGAGGGTCTAATTCTGCAGCTGTGTTGATATGTGATATGCTCTTATCCATATTCCCTGTGCGGCAGTATAAATTAGCAATATCTCTGTGGGCCACAGCATTATTTGGGTTTAGTACGATGGCTTTTTTAAAATACTTTTTTGCATTTTCTGCTTTGAATTCATAGGGGGAACGCATTCTTCTTTCTAACATGCCTTTTGTAGAATATGCTTTTGATGAATTTGGATCAATTAATAAAGCTTTGTCAATCAGGTAATTAATTTTATGTAAATTTTGATTCCAGCTATTCATATCCAGATAGTTGTTATAAATATAAGTTGATGCCATTTCTGCATAGGCATCTGAAAACTCAGGATCCAGATCTATTGCCTGCTGAAAAAGTTCAATACTAAGTTTAAAATCTTCTTTTGTTCCTTTTTCTGCAAAATTTCGTGCTTTTATATAGTTTTTGTAGGCTTCCAGATTTTTGGTAGGAAATGATGATAAGGATATTTCTTCTTCAGTAGTTAGATTTATTTGAAGCTGCTCTGCAACGTGTGTTGCTACATTTTTCTGAATAGAAAAGATATTATCAAAGCTAACCATATATTCATTTGACCAAAGATGCTTGTCATTTGCATTGACCAGTTTCGTATTTATTTTAACTTCATTATCATGAATTGTTACACTCCCTTCCAGGATATAGGTAACTCCTAATTCTTTGGCAATTCTCGGAATTTTTTTATCACTATTTTTATACGTATCTGAAGAGGTACGTGAGATTACCGTTAATCCTTTTATTTGAGCCAGTTTAGATGAAATATTATCTGTAATCCCATCGCTAAACCACTGTGTATCTTCCTGACTCATATCTTTAAATGGAAGAACTGCAATAGATTTTTTATCTGGGTTTTTCTTAAAAAGAATTATTTTATTTTTGTAGTCGGTATAGAAGTGATAGATCAGAGCAATAATCAGTAAACCTAAAAGTGAACGAAGAATATATTTTTTTCTACCAGTAGGCTTTTGTTGAATTACAGTTGTTTTATCAGTTACTGAATAGGAACCACTTGTTATAGTATTTTCAGATTTTTCTGATAAAGATGAGTCCTCCAAATCATTATTGTACTCCCCGGGAGTTACACCATAATGATCATGAAAACATTTGTTAAAATAGGAGGGACTGCTAAAACCTACCTGAAATGAAATCTCAGATGCAGTATATTTATCTTCTTTGATTAGCTTTGCTGCTTCGTGAAGTCTTAGATCTCTTATAAATTCATTAGTTGTTTTTCCCGTTATATTTTTAATTCTTCTTAATAATTGAGAAGTGCTTAAATTAATTTTAGAAGCCAGTTCATTGGCACCAAAATTCTCATCTTCAATATAATGAAGGACTATTTGTTTAACTTTATGTATAAAAGCCTGATCCATGGAGTAAGAATCGAGATTTATAAAGTTACAAAAAAACAGGGACTTTTTTAAGTAAATATCGCTTTTTCGGTTGACAAATGATCAAATCTCATCATTTGAAATAGCTGTACCCCAGTAATTATAGCTGGCAGGTTTCCAGCCGGGTAGATACATGGTTTCCATTTCGGTGATCTTAAAACCATTGCTTTTTAGCTTTGTTGAAAAATTATTTATCTGGTAGTGGTTTTTAAAAAGAAATTGTTGTATCACTACTTTGGTCAAATTCAGTTATCAAAAAATTGTCTTCTGTGCATCCTAAAAATAGAATGGCTACCAAAAGAATTAAATTCATAAATATTTTTTTGTGATGATAATTGATCAATCGTTTGCAGGAATTTTATTTTTTAAATCTACAAACCAATTATCGATAATTGTCAGTTCTCTTGTGGTTTCAACATTACTCATGGGTTTCAATATCAAAATCTTTTTATTGTCATTACTTATTGCGAATGATTTCAATAAAACATCTGCAAAATCTCCTTGAAATAGTAATTCGGGATCTTTATTTACAAAACCTGAATCTATATTTACTTCAACGGCAAATAATTGGTTGTTATTCCTATAGTAGATTTCCTTGCCGTCAAAGGACCACATGGGATCAAACCCAAATCCTTGTGAAATATTCCATTTTTTCCCATTCGTTGGGAACGGTTGAACAAATATTTCAAGTTGGCCCGACTCTTCAGATTCATAAATAATGAATCTGGAATCAGGAGAAAAAGTAATTTGCCCAGCATAAGAATTTGTCTGGATTATAGGTAATATGGTATCATTTTCAAATGAGTAAGTTAACAAATCTCCATCTTTAAATAAACCTAGATATCTTCCATCAGGAGACAAGCCATGTAAAACCCATCCTTCTTCTATATTTAAAACATCAATTGTTTTGTTACTATCTATTGAATACATGAAAATTCTCCTTTCATATCTATTTCCCCTGTTAAATACAACACTGTTCCCATCCTGAGTAAAAAAAGGATAGCGATCCTCATTTGAGCCGGGGATCTTTATTCTTCGTTTATTTATTAAATTGTAAATCAAGATTTCTTTGGATAATGAAAAAGCCAAAAGATCACCTGATGGCGATAATGAAAACATATTATAATTGGCAGGTGGTAATGATAATGTATCTATTACTTTTCCATTTCTGTCAATCCACATAAATTTTACAAGAAGTGATGGCATATTATCGACAAAGATCAATACACCATTATCGGAAATAGTAAATTGTCCTGCATTACTAAAAATTTCAGTACGGATATTCTGAAACATTGGAAATGGAGTTCCTGTTATTCCCAATTTTTTCAAATCAAATAAGCATACCATTAGCTTAGAATTTTTTTCAAATATAAGATGACCGGAATTTAGATAGTTAACATTAGAACCATTCTCGTTGAGCATTTTACCATTTCCGTTATGTATTGAAAAAACAGTAATGGGATTACCACTTGTTATAACATGGTCACCATCTGGTAAAAATTTTGGAAATCTAATCCTATTTAGAAACTTCTTTCCATCAATAAATAATTCTATACTTTTTGCCCTACCACCGGTTTCTGAAACTATTTTAAGTTTAGTACCCATATTATCACCAAAAATAATCTGACCTTTATTATTCCAGTCTCCTCCAAACGGATTGCTAACAGCACACAGTTCTATAGATACTTTGGATATAATGGATATCTTTTTTAAAATGCTACCTTTGATTTTATCCCTTGTAAAAAATGCAACCCAATGTCCGTCTGGTGAAAAGAAAGGACTGTATGCTCCTTCAGTATTGGTAAGTATTTGAATTTCTTTTGTGTCAAGAGATCTTATTGCAAGTAATAATTTTCCTTCCTGTTCTGTTACATACACTATTTTAGTGCCATCCGCCGAAATATCAAAAGCTGTATGCCCTGTAACTGCTTGTGATTTTTTAAAAGAAATCGGAGCATTTTCAGGTAGAACAATATTAAAGTATTGTACTCTAGAATTTGTGGAGAATGACTTTTCTAAAAAAATTCTATCCTTAAACAAAAACAATACTATTGCAATTAATATTAGTGATAAAAGACTATAAATTATATAAGGTTTAATAGATTGTTTACTCTTATTTTTTTGATAGAACTTTTTTAAAAAAATATTATTTAAAGCTCGTTGTGAGCTTTTATTTCCACTGGTCAATGGAGAGTATTTATTATCAGTAATCTCTTTCTGATCTTTATATTCTCCGGGAGTTAGCCCAAAATGATCATGAAAGCATTTATTAAAATAAGAGGGGCTGCTAAAACCTACCTGAAATGAAATCTCAGATGCAGTATATTTATCTTCTTTGATTAGCTTTGCTGCTTCGTGAAGTCTTAGATCTCTTATAAATTCATTAGTTGTTTTTCCCGTTATATTTTTAATTCTTCTTAATAATTGAGAAGTGCTTAAATTAATTTTAGAAGCCAGTTCATTGGCACCAAAATTCTCATCTTCAATATAATGAAGGACTATTTGTTTAACTTTATGTATAAAAGCCTGATCCATGGAGTAAGAATCGAGATTTATAAAGTTACAAAAAAACAGGGACTTTTTTAAGTAAATATCGCTTTTTCGGTTGACAAATGATCAAATCTCATCATTTGAAATAGCTGTACCCCAGTAATTATAGCTGGCAGGTTTCCAGCCGGGTAGATACATGGTTTCCATTTCGGTGATCTTAAAACCATTGCTTTTAATTAGTTCAGGAATTTCTTTGTTAAGGTTGCATCCTCCGCCAACCCTTTTCCAAACAGGGTTTATTGTATTTTGCCACATTTTAATAGAATTATCAGGAGCAATACCATGTTCGCAAAAAAGCAATGTGCCTTTAGGTTTTAATAATCTTCGAATTTCATCAAAGGCTTTTTTTGTATCTTTTATAGTACATAAAGCATAGGTAATAACAATGGTGTCAAATTGTTTACTTTTTAAGGGAATTTCTTCCGCGAAAGCTTTGACAAATTTAAAATCAAAGTCCAAATGATCAATATCAAATGGTTTTAAGTCCCAGGTTTCTTCAGATGGATCAATACCTGTTAAACATTCAACTTTCTTAGCATCGTAAAAGGGTAGATTTAAACCAGATCCAATGCCAATTTCAAGTACCCTGCCTTTTGCTTTCGGAATGATTTTTTGTCTTTGCTTTCTGCTGGGGCTGCCGCTACATGCCCAGTGAACAACTTTTGGTAAAATATATTTATCGTACAGATTCAAGATCACATTATTTTGAGTGTAAAAATAAATTAATTCGAAGTATTGTTTATTTCGAAGAAATTAGAATTTCAAAATTAATATAATTCAAGATGATTTTATGTAATAATAGAAACAATAAATAATTTCTATATCAGTATAAATATTAGGAATATATTAACTAAGTATATCTTTCAATTATTTGTATTTTTGTGTTAATCAATTAGTAATTAAAAATTAAAAATAAAATGAGCGTATTAGTAGGTAAAAAAGCACCCCAATTTACTGCACAGGCTGTAGTTGAAGGAGGAAAATTTGTAGAAGAATTTTCATTGGACCAATATTTAGGAAAAAAGCATGTTGTATTTTTCTTTTACCCGAAAGATTTTACATTTGTTTGCCCAACTGAATTACATGCTTTTCAGGAAAAATTAGGTGAATTTGAAAAAAGAGGAACTGCGGTTGTTGCGTGTTCAACTGATACCGAGCAATCTCACTGGGGATGGTTACAGGTAGGAAAAAATGAAGGAGGAATTAAAGGTGTAACTTATCCGATAGTTGCCGATACAAATAAAACCATTTCAAAAAATTACGATGTTTTAACAGGTGATTTTTTCTATGATGAAAATGATCAGTTACAGGCAGATGGTGAGTTAGTTGCTTACCGTGGTTTGTTCTTAATTGACAAAGAAGGAATTGTACGTCACCAGGTTGTAAATGATCTTCCACTAGGAAGAAATGTAGATGAAGCTTTGAGAATGGTTGATGCACTACAATTTAATGAAGAAAACGGAGAAGCATGTCCTGCTAACTGGAATTCAGATAAAGATGGGTTACAGGCAACACATGAAGGGGTTGCTGATTATTTATCTTCTCACTAATTATTCAATCAAATTATTAAAAACTCTCATCATAGTATGAGGGTTTTTTTTGTAAATTTGACAAACAACAAAAACCAAATTAATAATCTAAACAATATATAAATTATGACTAAAATAACATTACAAGGAAACGAAATAAAAACAGTTGGTAAATTACCAAAAGTGGGTAAAAAAGCACCAGCTTTTAAACTGGTAGGAAATGATTTGTCCGTATCAAAATTAAAAGATTTTAAAGGGAAAAAAGTATTATTGAATATTACGCCAAGTTTAGATACAGGTGTTTGTGCAGCATCTCTTAGAAAATTCAATGAAGAAGGTGCTAAATTAGAAAATACTGTAGTAATTAATGTTTCTAAAGATCTTCCATTTGCACAGGCTCGTTTTTGTGGTGCTGAAGGTATTGAAGATGCAATTACTTTAAGTGATTTTCAAACTAAAAAGTTTGGTAAAAAATATGGAGTTACTATTAAAACAGGTCCAATGAAAGGTTTACTTTCAAGAGCTGTTGTTGCCATTGATGAGAAAGGAAAAGTAATTTATACACAACAGGTTCCAGAGATTGTTGAAGAACCAAATTACGAAGCTGCGTTAGAAGCTTTGAAATAGATCTTTATCATTTTGAAGTGGCTTTCATCTTTAAAATAAAATAGTTTACAAAATTCATGAAAAACCCGGAAGATGGTTTTCTTAAAGGAAGACTTAGAAGTCTGAAATTTGCCTTGAGAGGTGCCTGGCTGTTAGTTACTACAGAGCATAGTATTATGGTTCAGGTGTCAATTGGGATTTTGGTTTCCATCTTAGGATTTTTCATGAATTTATCTCCCACCGAGTGGATGTTTCAATTGTTGGCAATAGGCATGATTCTGGTTGCCGAATCACTTAATACAGGAATTGAAAAATTATGTGATTTTGTACATCCTGATTATCATCAAAAAATTGGTTTCATCAAAGATATTTCTGCTGGAGCAGCGACCTTTGCTGCAATAATAGCTGTCATAATAGGGTTAATTATTTACTTACCGAAATTCGTTTAAATTCTTATAGTTTTAGGATTCAATAACATAAAAATGTTTCATATGAAACCCAAATTATTTATGTATTTTTGTGGCCTATGGCAAAAAAGAAAAGGACAACTGCCAAACCCAGGCAGAAAAAGAAAAAAAATAATAGCATAATTTCTTTTTTTAAAAGCAAGCAAACACATTTGGTGTTTGGTGTTTTTATATTGAGTAGTGCTATCTTTTTGTTCGTATCTTTCTATTCCTTTTTGCAGCATTGGAAGGAAGATCAGAGTCAGCTTCAAAATTTTGCAGATAGAGATATTGTAGTTAAGAATTTGCTTGGAAAATTAGGGGCAAATTTGAGTCATTTTTTTGTGTATGAGGGATTTGGCATTGCTACATTTATTTTCCCGGTTTTATTGTTTTTTACAGGACTATATATCATATTAAGCATACCACTCAAGCAATTAAGTAAATACTGGATAAATGGCATATTGGCAATGATATGGCTATCCATCACACTTGCTGTTTTTATTCCGGATAACACATTATTTGCAGGAACCGTTGGGTTTGAAGTAAATGAATTTATGCAGATTTATATGGGTAAAACGGGGGTGATCCTTCTTCTAGTACTTACATTTTTCATATTTATTATTTCAAAATTTAAAATTACTCCCGAAAAAGTAAAGAATATCATTCCGAAAGGAAAAGCAAAAAAGAATTCTGTCCTTGATGATGTTACAGATAAAGGATATATTACAGAAGCAATTCATGAAGGATCAAAAACAGAGCTTGAATTGAACGTTGATTCTGACAGCAGTTTGTCTTTGGAAATGGAAGAAACTCCTGTAAAAGAAAAAGTAGAAGTTCCGATAAAAGAAAAGAAAGTTGATACTCCTGCGGAAGAAGAACTGGAGATCGAAGTGAAGAACCCCATAGATGAAGATCAAATAATTAAAAATTTATCGAATACTTTAGTGGAGGATTTTGGTGAATTTGATCCTACTTTAGAACTGGCAAATTATAAGTTTCCTGAATTGAACTTATTGAGAGATTACAACAATGAGAATATAACGATCGATAAACAGGAACTTGAGATTAATAAAAATAAAATTGTTGATACTTTAAATAATTACAAAATTGGTATTTCGAGTATCAAGGCAACGATTGGTCCAACAGTAACTTTATATGAAATTGTCCCAAATGCAGGAGTAAGAATTTCAAAGATTAAAAATCTGGAGGATGATATAGCACTTTCATTGGCAGCATTAGGTATTAGAATTATTGCGCCAATTCCAGGTAAGGGAACCATAGGTATTGAAGTACCAAATAAGAAGCCTTCCATAGTTTCAATGAAATCTGTATTGTCTTCACGAAAATTTCAAAACACAAAAATGGAGTTACCTCTCGCTCTTGGTAAAACCATTTCGAATGAAACTTTTGTAGTCGATCTTGCAAAGATGCCACATATGTTAATGGCAGGAGCTACCGGACAAGGAAAATCAGTTGGGTTGAATGCGGTTTTAGCATCATTGATCTACAAAAAACACCCTGCTGAAATTAAATTTGTTTTGGTAGATCCGAAAAAGGTAGAGTTAACGTTGTTCAATAAAATTGAAAGACATTATCTGGCCAAATTACCTGATACGGAAGAAGCTATTATTACAGATACGACTGCTGTTATCAACACTTTGAATTCAATGTGTATTGAAATGGATAATAGGTATGATCTGTTGAAAAATGCTTTTGTCAGAAATATCAAAGAGTACAATGTGAAGTTCAAATCGAGAAAATTAAACCCTGAAAATGGTCATCGGTTTTTACCATATATTGTCTTGGTAATTGATGAATTTGCTGATCTGATCATGACTGCAGGAAAAGAAATTGAGACTCCAATTGCAAGGCTGGCACAGTTGGCCCGTGCTATTGGTATTCATTTGATTGTTGCTACACAGCGTCCGTCGGTTAATGTGATAACAGGTATTATAAAAGCAAATTTCCCTACAAGAGTTGCCTTTAGAGTAACCTCTAAAATTGACTCAAGAACTATACTGGACGCACAAGGTGCCGACCAGCTTATAGGGAAAGGAGATATGTTAATTTCAACAGGAAGTGAACTGGTGAGGTTACAATGTGCATTTATTGATACACCTGAAGTTGAAAAATTAACTGATTATATTGGCTCACAACGCGCGTATGCAAGTGCTTATATTTTGCCTGAATATGTTGGAGAAGATGGAGTGTCAAGCGTTGAAATTGATATTGCAGACAGAGATAAGTTGTTTGAAGAGGCAGCACAACTAGTGGTGACATCTCAACAAGGCTCGGCATCATTATTGCAAAGAAAATTAAAACTGGGCTATAACCGGGCAGGTAGAATTATAGATCAGTTGGAGGCGGCTGGAATTGTTGGTCCGTTTGAAGGTAGTAAAGCCCGACAGGTTTTAATTCCGGATATCATTTCTTTAAGGCAATTTTTAGATAATGAATCTGAAAAGTAAATTGAATTGGTATTTTGTATACTGTTAAAAACCAAAAATATATATTAAACTATTAAAAAATGAAGAAAATAATATTTACTGTTTTTACATTATTGACCTTTTTAAGTTCATTTTCGCAAAATGGAGGAGAGGCAAAAAAAATACTGGATGAGGTATCTCAAAAAATGAGTTCTTATAAAAATATTTTTATCGATTTTGATTATGTCCTTGACAATAAAGAGGAGGATGTTCAGCAGGAGCTAAGTGGAGACGTGTTATTACAGGGAGAAAAGTATAAGGTTAATTTATTTGGATCTACACAGATCTATGATGGAAATAAAACTTATACGGTAATGCCTGAGAATGAAGAAGTAAATGTAAGTAATGCTGATATTGATGATAAGAATTTGGTGACTCCATCAAAATTCTATTCTTTTTATAAAAGTGGATATACTTTTGATATGGGTAAAAAGAAGAAAATCAAAGGTAAAAACATACAATTTGTAAAACTTGTGCCTATAGATTCAAATTCTGAAGTAGCATCTGTTCTTGTTGCTGTTGACCTGAGTGCTATGCATATTTATCAGGTAATTGAAAACGGGAAAAATGGTACAAACACAATTCTTACTGCAAAAAAGATAAAAACAGATCAAGATCTGAATCCCAATTTATTTACATTTGATAGAAGTAAATTTGAAAAAATGGGTTATTTCATAAATGATTAACTTAATAAAAAGCACTATTTAATTGAATGAAAATCTTAAATAAATACATACTTAAGAGTTTTCTTACGCCTTTTTTGGCTACTTTTCTCATCATACTTTTTGTTCTTATCATGCAGGCTTTATGGTTGCAGTTTGATAAAATAGCAGGAAAAGGAATAGATATTGTTATCATTCTTAAGTTTTTGGGATATATAGCTTTGATGATGATTCCTACAGCTTTACCAATTGCAATTTTATTATCTTCTATTATGGCTTTGGGTAATCTGGCTGAAAATTATGAATTCGCAGCGATAAAATCAGCGGGTATTTCCTTACAGCAATTGATAAAACCTTTGGTTGTTTTGATGTTTATATTAAGTGGTCTGAATTTTTTGTTTTTGAATTATATTTTTCCTTATGCTTCATTAAAGTCAAAGAATTTGATATATAATATGAAGATGAAGGAGCCTGGACTTGCTTTGGTTGCAGGAACTTTTAATACCGAAATACCGGGTTATAGTATAAAATTCACTGAAAAATATGGACCTGAGAATAATTTTTTAAAAGATGTATTGATCTATGAAATAAAATCAAATAGTGTCAATAACAAAGTGATCACTGCAAAAAAAGGAGAAATAGTTTCGGAAGAGGGAAGCAGGTATCTTACTTTGGTCCTTGAGAATGGTTTTTATAATGAAGAAATAATTAACAAAAAAAGTACAAGAAAGCAAAGGGAAAAAGTACCTGCGATAAAAGCTCATTTTGACAGGTATAAAATAAATATTGATGTTTCGAGTATTGGTAATTTTGACCCTGATGATCTTAAATATAAATCCGGTAAGGAGATGCTTAGTTTGAATCAGCTGCAGTATTATGTAGATTCACTTGATGAACCTTATCATAAGTTTGTTGAAAACAGAGCATTAAGAATGTACAAAATACTCAGGGGCAACAGGCTTATAAAAGACACCATTTTAAAGTACGATCTAAAACCAGATATCTTAGAGAATTTTAGCGATGAAGATAAAAGTATGGTCATTAATAATGCAACAACTTTTGCGTCCAATAATCTGGATAATATTTTGAGTTTTAAAGAAACTTTGATGAACAAGCAGAAAATTATAAATGCATATGATACTGAGTATCATAAAAGGCTGGCCTTTTCAGTGGCTTGTTTGGTGTTGTTCTTTATAGGTACACCATTGGGGTCAATTATTAGAAAAGGTGGCTTTGGTTTACCAATGATCATGGCAATAATTATTTTTGTGATATACTTTTTCATATCAACTCTTGGAAAAAATATGGCTGAATCAAATACTATTTCGCCATTTTTGGGAGGCTGGCTGGCTTCTTTTATTCTTTTACCTTTTGGCGTACTGTTAATGATAAGGGCAACAAAAGATAAAGGAATTGTCAATGTGGATGCATTCATGCAACCCGTTGTAAATTTCATAAATAAATTATTTAAAATTGATATTAAAAAAACTGATTAATAATGGAAATGGTAAAGAAATCAACAATCCAATTAGATACAATTGAAGATGCTATTGAAGATGTAAAGAATGGTAAATTGATCATTGTTGTAGATGATATAGACCGAGAAAATGAAGGTGATTTTATTGCAGCTGCCGAGATGGTTACACCTGAAATGATCAATTTTATGGCAACTTATGGAAGGGGTTTGATTTGCGCTCCTTTAACTGATAACAGGTGTGATGAACTTGATCTTAACTTAATGGTTGGGAAAAATACGGTTTTGCACAATACGCAGTTTACGGTATCTGTTGACCTTATTGGAGATGGCTGTACTACAGGTATATCAGCTCATGATCGTGCAAAAACAGTGAAGTCACTAACCCTTGATAAAACTGTTTCAGGTGATTTGGGAAGACCCGGGCATATTTTTCCTTTAAGGGCAAAAGAAGGGGGTGTGTTGAGAAGAACCGGTCATACCGAAGCAGCAATTGATATTGCAAAACTGGCAGGTCTAAAACCTGCAGGATTGTTGGTTGAAATCTTGAATGAAGATGGAAGCATGGCAAGGTTGCCTCAGTTGATGAAGGTTGCCAAAAAATTTGATCTAAAAATAATTTCTATTGAAGATCTTGTTGCTTACCGAATGCGTCATGATTCATTGATAGATAAAGTGGAAGATTTTAATATTGAAACCAGATTTGGAAAATATTGTTTAAGAGCATATAAACAAACTACAACCAGCCAGGTGCATATTGCCCTTACAAAAGGCAATTGGAAAAGAGGAGATGAGGTTTTGGTGAGGGTAAATTCAACTTTGATAAATAATGACATTATTGGAACTTTAACTAATAATCCGGATGATCAGCTTAGTAAAATGTTTGGTTTGATCAATAAAGAAGGTAAAGGTGCAATTGTTTTCATCAATCAGGAATATCAGTCTTTTGATTTGGTCAACCGATTGAAAAACCTGAAAAAAGCGCAAGCTGATCATGAAAAATTAGAACCGGTTGGGAAGATGGATTCTAAAGATTTTGGTATAGGTGCTCAAATTTTACATGATTTGAATATTACAAAAATTCGATTGATTTCCAATGGTGAGTATTCTATTAAAAGGGTAGGTATGATTGGTTATGGTTTAGATATTGTTGATTATATTTCATTTTAATCCTCTTCAAATTATAGATTAAACATTCAATTGTGAGTAAACTACGCAAAATATTATATCCACTTTCCTTACTATATGGAGAAATAGTAGGCATGCGAAATAAAGCATTTGATAAAGGAGTATTGAATACAACATCCTTTTCTATTCCTACTATTGTTGTAGGTAATTTGAATGTAGGTGGAACAGGAAAATCTCCGCAAATAGAATATTTGATCCGGCTTTTGAAAGATGATTATAAAGTTGCTGTGTTAAGCAGGGGTTATAAAAGAAAAACCAAAGAATTTCGGATTGCCGATGAAAATTCAACTGCTAATCAGATTGGTGATGAACCTCTACAGTTTTATAAAAAATTCAATGATATAATTGTAGCTGTTGATACTGATAGAGTAAATGGGATCAATCAGTTAAATATACAAGATCCAAAACCTGAAGTGATATTGCTGGATGATGCATTTCAGCACAGGCAAGTGCAACCGGGATTTGTTATTTTGCTTACTTCATTTGGCAATTTATATGTAGATGACACTGTTTTGCCTGCAGGAAATTTACGTGAGAAAAAAGATGGAGCTAAAAGAGCTCAAATTATTATTGTAACAAAATGCCCTGCTAAATTAACAGAGGAAGAACAATTTGAGATCTCTAAAAAGTTAGAGCCAGCATTAGATCAAACTGTTTTTTTTACAAAGATCAAGTACCATGATGCAGTGGTTAATGGCAATGATGAGATTGATATTTCAGATCTGAAGCAGTATAGTGTTTTGGTGGTTACAGGAATTGCAAATCCAAAACCTTTACTTGAATTTATTAAAAGTAAAGAAGTTGCTTCTAAGCATTTAAAATTCCCTGATCATCATGATTTTTCTGCTACAGATATCAAAAAGATCTATAAAGAATTTGAAGCAATAAAGACAGAAAAAAAGATAATTCTTACTACGGAAAAAGATTATGTTCGTAATTTTACTGGTGAGGATAGGGCGGTTTATTATTTACCAATTCAAACTGAATTTTTAGATAATGAAAAAGACTTTAATAAAATAATATTGAATTATGTACAAAAAAATACAGGAAACAGTTGAGTTTTTAAGTAAAAAAGGGATGAAAGATCTCGATTTTGGAATTGTTTTAGGAACAGGTTTAGGAAGTTTAGTCAATATGATCGATATTGAAATTAGCATTTCCTATAAAGATATTCCTAATTTTCCGGTATCAACAGTCCCCGGGCATTCAGGAGCATTGATCTATGGAAAGTTGGGGAATAAAAATGTTGTTGCAATGCAGGGCAGATTTCATTATTATGAGGGTTGGGAAATGAAAGAAGTAACATTTCCTATCAGAGTAATGAAATTTTTAGGAATTGAAAATTTAATTGTTTCAAATGCTTCGGGAGGTGTAAATCCAAAATTTAAAGTAGGCGATATCATGATTATTCGTGATCATATCAATATGATGCCGGAACATCCGCTAAGGGGGATGAATGATGATAGATTCGGACCAAGATTTCTGGATTTACATGAGCCTTATAATTTAAAAATGATCGCTGCAATGGAAAACATTGCAAAACAAAATAATATTGGGATACAAAAAGGAATATACCTTGCTTTGCAAGGACCAACTTTTGAAACTCCGGCAGAATATAAAATGGTTAGTTTAATGGGTGCCGATGCAGTTGGTATGAGTACGGTTCCTGAAGTTATAGTTGCAAAGCATATGGGGATGCATTGCTTAGGAATTTCGGTTATTACAGATTTAGGATTAGAAGGCCAGGTGGAAGAAGTTTCACATGAAGCGGTTCAATTGGCAGCAAAATTATCTGAAAAAAAGGTCAGTAAATTGGTGAAAGAATTTGTAATTAGTTGGGAATAAATATTTTACTTTTGAGTTTATTATAAAAAAAAAGCACCTTAATGAAAAGGTGCTTTAATTTACTAACTCAAAATTAATCATAATGAAAACAAAACTATTAAGGAATTTTGATTCATGACCGTAAAGTACGTTTTATTAAACAAATATACAAGTAAACTCTAGAATATTTTTAAAATAATTTGTTAAAAGATTTATAGTAACAATATACTTAGCGTTAAATATTCCTTAAATTAAGGTAGTATTACAATGAATTTGATGGAAAACACAAGAATATTTTATTAATACTGTACTGATGTAAATTGCATTTTTGTTTGAAATTTGAATATAGTGCT
>JAOZTG010000172.1 GCA_029939235.1 Flavobacteriaceae bacterium | reverse complement strand
TTTGTAGAGATAATAATATCTGGCATATCCAGCAATACAATAATACGTTAAGAAAACATGCTTTGGGAAATTTTAGAGAGTTCGTAAAAGCAATTGCCAAAGAACCCTCTATGAGTAAGTACCTTAATAACAGGCAAAATATTAAAGAAAGCCCGAATGAGAATTTTGCCCGTGAATTAATGGAATTGTTTACTCTGGGAATTGGAAATTATACAGAAAATGATATAAAAGAATCTGCGAGAGCTTTTACAGGTTGGTCATTCAATAAAAAAGGTGAATATTTATTAAGAAAGAAAAAGCACGATTATGGTGTTAAAACTTTTATGGGTAAAACAGGTGATTTTGATGGCGAAACTATTATTGACATTATTTTAGATCAAAAACAAAGTGCAAGATTTATTTGCACTAAGATCTACAGGTATTTTGTTAATCCGATTGTTGATGAAAATCATCTTGAAGAAATTACCAATTTTTTCTATAAAGATTATGATATAAATGAGTTAATGCAGTATATCTTTAACTCGAGCTGGTTTTATGATGAAGATAATATTGGGGTTAAAATAAAATCACCAATAGAGTTGCTCATAGGGATACAAAAAACTGTTCCGATTGAATTTGAGAAAAAAAAGCAACAACTTTTTCTACAAAAAATGATGGGACAAATATTATTAAATCCGCCTAATGTGGCAGGGTGGACTGGAGATAGAAACTGGATCGACTCTAACACCTTGATGTTTAGATTAAATCTTCCATCTATACTTCTAAATAGTGGCGTAATTAATCTTGATGAAAAAGGAGATTATAAAGACACCTATGAAAAATATTACAACAGGAAAAAGAGCAAAACTAAATTTTTTAAGATAAATGCTTCCTGGGATGATTTTGAAAATGAATACGGTAATTTAAGTTCAGAAGAATTAAAGCGATTATTGATAGTTTCAAAAATTGATTTTGACACGGATGCCTTTTTATCTAATTTAAAAATTGAAAGCAATAAAGAATATTGTATTCAATTAATGTCGTTACCAGAGTATCAACTTTGCTAAAAACAGCATATGAAAAGAAGAGATTTTTTAAGAAATAATGTATTGGCAAGCAGTTTGCTATTTGTTCCAAATTTTGTAAAAGCTTTTGAAGGTATGGATACAAGATCCTTAGGGAACAAAAAACTTGTAATTGTACAATTGGCTGGTGGGAATGATGGGCTAAATACCATAATTCCTTTTAGAAATGATATCTATTACAGAAACAGACCTGAAATTTCTATTTCTAAATCAAGTATAATTAAAGCTACTGATGAGCTTGGTTTCAATGAAAATCTGGCGCCTTTAAAAAACTTATATGATCGTGGATTCTTAACGATTATAAATAATATTGGATATCCAAATCCAAACAGATCACACTTTAGATCATCTGATATCTGGCAAACAGCAAGCGATCCAAATGAGTATTTAAATTCAGGTTGGTTAGGTCGGTTTATAGATTCTTATGGAGGAAAAGCCTATTCCGGTATTGAATTAGATGATAGTTTATCATTAATCATGAAGGGAAATACATTGAATGGAATAGCAACAAAAAATCCAGCTATTTTGTTTAGAAATACACAGGCTCCGTATTTTAAAAAAATATTAAATCATCAAAATGATAAACATTTGAGTGAACATAACCTCGGTTATTTATATAAAACAATGATAGAGGCAGAATCTTCAGCAAAATATATTTTTGAGAATTCAAAAACGTATAAGAATAAAGCGGAATACCCTAACACACCTTTTGGCAAGCAGCTTAAAACAACAGCCCAGTTTATTAACTCAAATTTAGAAAGTAAGGTATATTTTGTTTCTATGGGAGGATTTGATACACACGCATCCCAAAAAAATAAACAAAACAGATTGTTAAAAATCTATAGTGATTCTATGGAGGTATTTGTAAAAGATCTGGAGCAAAACGACACTTTTAAAGATACAGTAATCTTAACTTTTTCTGAATTTGGAAGACGAGTAAAACAGAATGCTGCTTCCGGAACAGATCATGGTGCTGCGAACAATCTTTTTATTATCGGTAAAAACTTAAAAAAACAAGGATTCTATAATGAAGATCCAAATCTTTCGCAATTAGATAGTAATGGAGATTTAAAATACACCATTGATTTTAGATCAGTTTACGCTACCATTTTAGATAAATGGCTGGAAGTTGATGATAAAACAATATTGAACAGGTCTTTTGATAAGCTTAAATTTATTTGAGCACTATTGTAGTAATAGTTTCTTTTTAGTACATATCACCCTAAACAATACCCATTAATCCTTGTTTATATATTTATAGTTTGATAACATTGCATATTATATATCTACAAAGCTAAAATGGGTTTTATGAATCAAAAATTATCAATTAAAGAAAAGATTGGCTATGCTCTAGGAGATGGAGCAGCTAATATCGCATGGAGAGGTGTTGTAACTTTCTTATTTATTTTTTATACAGATGTATTTGGATTGAATCCGGCTGCAGTTGGATTACTCTTTCTTGTTGCCAGATTTAGTGATGGAATAAGTGATGTAGTAATGGGAATTATTGGCGATAGAACAGAATCAAAATACGGTAAATTTCGCCCCTGGATCTTATGGACAGCAATACCTTTAGGAGTTATTTTATCTTTACTTTTTACAGCTCCTAATTTTACAGATTCTGGAAAAATCATATATGCTTATGCTACTTATATTTTGTTTACACTGATTTATACCGCTAATAATGTGCCATATGGAGCACTTATGGCGGTGATGACAGGAGATGATAAAGAGCGTACCAGTATTGGTTCTTACAGAATGGTTGGTGCCTTTTTGGGAGGTATGATCGTTCAGGGAGCTTTGTTGTATTTGGTTGTTTATTTTGGTAATGTAGATCCTACGATTAACGTAACTAAATTAGATACAGATAAATATGAAGTAACTGTAGCTTCCAATGCTTTTATTGAAAATGCACAAATTAGTACAGAGAATAATATTGCTTTGTTTAGTTGGAATGATAACAATCATGAATCCGATATTCCTACTAAAGGAAAAAGTTTTTCTATGGAATCCGGTAAGGAGTATTCATTTATCTTAACTGGAGAAAATGAGATAGTATCTGAAAGTATTTCGGTTATCAATCAAAATAAAGGTTATAGTTATTCCATGTACCTAATGTCTATATTCTTAGCTATTTTAATGATTATCACTTTTCTAAGCACAAAAGAGCGTATAAAACCACCAAAACATCAGGAATCAAATTTAAGACAAGATTTTAAAGATTTGATAAGTAATAAACCCTGGTTGGTACTCTTGGTAATCGGATTATTATTCAATGTTTACAATTCTATTAAGCAAGGTATTGTTGTCATATATTTCTCACATTATCTGCATGAGCAGTTGCTTGCAGCATCATTTATGATTGGTCTTATGTTAGCTTCAGTTTTAGGGGCAATGGCCACAGCACCTTTGAGTAAGAAATTTGGCAAAAAAAGACTTTTTATCTATTCTCTTATATTTTCGGGTGTAGTTAATGCTTTATTGATTTTTATGGGACCGGAAGATATAACAGGAATTTTTGCTTTAGGAATTATTTCTGAATTTGGTGCAGCAATATTTCCAACTTTATTTTTTACCATGCTTGGGGATGCAGCTGACTACTCTGAGTTTAAAAATGGGCGTAGAGCTACAGGTTTAGTCTATTCTGCAGGTTCATTTGCTACAAAATTTGGCGGAGGTATAGCGGGAGCTATAATCGGATTTGTATTGGCAGCTTTTCATTATAGCGGACAAGATGCAGTTGCTATACAAGGAGCTATTCCAGGAATAAAAATGTTGATGAGTTGGATTCCTGCTGTAATTGCTTTGATAGCTGCGGTATTTATGACACTATATCCATTAAATCAAGACAAAATGGATGAAATAACAACTGAATTGAACAATAGAAGAAGTGAAGAATTGAGTAATTTATAATTTTTTCAAAGAAGCAAAAAGATAGTATTTTTGTTATGTAAAATGAAATATAAAATGAGGAAACTCAGAAATAATATAAAAAATCATGAAGAAATACGGACATTTTGATGATCAGAACAAAGAGTATGTAATTACAAATCCAGCAACACCATTCCCTTGGATTAACTATTTAGGGAATACAGATTTCTTTTCCTTGATATCAAATACTGCCGGAGGATACTCATTTTATAAAGACGCAAAATTCAGAAGATTGAACCGATACAGATATAATAATGTGCCTATGGATGATGGCGGACGTTATTTCTATATCAATGATGGAGAAGAAGTTTGGAACCCGGGATGGAAACCTTCTAAAACGGAGTTAGACAATTATGAGTGTAGGCACGGTATGAACTACACCAAAATTAAAGGAGAAAAAAACGGAATTAGTGCAGAAGTACTTTTTTTTGTTCCTTTAGATACCTGGGCAGAAATTCAGAAAGTCACATTGAGCAATACTTCTGACAAAGTTAAAAAGTTTAAATTTTTCTCTTATACTGAATGGGCTTTATGGAATGCAGCTTCTGATATGGAAAATTTTCAGCGCAACTGGAGTACAGGAGAAGTAGAGGTTGATGGATCAACCCTTTATCACAAAACCGAATATAAAGAACGCCGTAATCACTATTCTTTTTATTCGGTTAATACAGAAATAAATGGTTTTGATACAGATAGAGAAACTTTTGTAGGACTATATAATACACATGCTGATCCGCAAGTGGTTTTAGCAGGAGAACCTAAAAATTCTGTTGCCCATGGCTGGTCACCAATAGCATCACACTATATTGAGGTTGAATTGCAACCAGGAGAATCTAAAGATCTAATTTTTGTTTTAGGATATGTTGAAAACGAAGAAGCTGACAAATGGGAATCTAAAGGGATAATCAATAAAACCAAAGCAAAAGAATTATTAGCCAAGTTTGATACAACAGAAAAAGTAGATGCAGCATTGACTGAACTCAGAACCTATTGGGATGGATTATTAGAAATATTCACTATTGATTCCGGTGATGATAGATTGGATAGACAGGTTAATATTTGGAACCAGTATCAAAATATGATCACCTTTAATTTTTCTAGATCTGCTTCTTTTTTTGAAAGTGGAATTGGACGAGGTATGGGGTTTCGTGATTCCAATCAAGATTTACTAGGTTTTGTACACCTCGCACCCGAAAGAGCTAGAGAGAGAATCATTGATATTGCCTCAACTCAGTTTCCTGATGGTGGGTGTTATCATCAATATCAACCACTTACAAAACGTGGTAATGACGAAGTAGGTGGCGGATTTAATGATGACCCAATGTGGTTGATCCTTGGGGCAACAAGTTATATCAAAGAAACAGGCGATTATACTATTTTAGAGGAAATGGTTCCTTTTGATAATGATGAGAGTTTGGCACAAACTATGTTTGATCACTTAACTGTATCTTTTAATCATGTAGTAAATAATTTAGGCCCAAATGGTTTGCCTTTAATAGGACGTGCGGACTGGAATGACTGTTTAAATTTAAATTGTTTCTCAAATGACCCTAACGAATCTTTCCAAACTACAGAAAATAATGCAGAAGGCTCTAAAGCAGAATCCCTAATGATAGCAGGTTTATTTGTGTATTATGGTCGTGATTATATTGCACTTTGTAAAGTGATAGGAAAAGATAAAGAAGCAGCAAGAGCACAAAAAGAAGTGGATAAAATGGTGGAAGCTGTAAAACAAAAGGGTTGGGATGGAGAATGGTTTTTACGTGCTTATGATTTTTATGGTAATAAAATAGGAAGTAAGGAAAATGAAGAAGGAAAAATCTTTATTGAATCTAACGGTTGGTGTTCTATGGCGGAAATAGGTATAGAAAAAGGAATGCCTAAAAAAGCATTGGATGCAGTTAAGGAGAGACTAGATACCAAATATGGTATAGTTTTAAATAATCCTGCCTTTACAAAATACCATATTGAAATGGGTGAGATTTCCACATATCCTCCCGGATATAAAGAAAATGCCGGAATATTCTGTCATAATAATCCTTGGATTATGATAGCAGAAACCAAATTAGGCCGTGGTGATATGGCATATGATTACTATACTAAAATTACACCTGCATTTATTGAAGATATACAGGAATTGCATAAAACAGAACCTTATGTTTATTCTCAAATGATTGCCGGTAAAGATGCTTTTAAGCCTGGTGAAGCAAAGAACTCTTGGTTAACCGGAACAGCAGCCTGGAATTACGCGGCCATTACACAACATATACTGGGAATCAGACCCGCATTTAATGGTTTAGAGATTGACCCTTGTATTCCTAAAAAATGGGATGGCTTTAAAGTGAAAAGAAAATTTAGAGGCTATACTTTAAATATTGAAGTTGTGAATCCCGATCATGTTTCAAAAGGAGTAAAAGAAATTACTATTAATGGCAATAAAATTGATGGTCAGCTAATTTCCGTTTTAGAAAAAGGAAAA
>JAOZTG010000171.1 GCA_029939235.1 Flavobacteriaceae bacterium | reverse complement strand
TTAATAAAAACCACATTGAAAATAGTAAGAAAATTAATTCTTCCGATACACTTTTCTCAGAAAAAATATTTTATAATATTTATGGAAATAGTGCTTTGAGCCTCAATTTTTCAGCAAAACTATTGGATAATGGAAAGTTGATAATGCAAAAGGAGTATTCCTTATATATTATTCCTTTTGCCAAAGATATTGCAGACATTAAGCAAAATCTTGCTGAAATAAAAGTATTGAGTTTTGATAATAACAATTCGAATCAATATGCAACAGACAGACTCATAGTTTTTTCTCATCGATTGCATGAAATAGAAGAAAGAATAAATGTAGCAGGAACTTTACCCACGTTGGAATTGAGTGAACTAAAAAATTCTGTTTCCTTGTTAAGAAAAGAGATAACCATTTTTCATAAAATGAGTGTTGTAGGGCAAAATGCAGAGAATGGTTTTGCAGTTTATTCGGCTAATCCATGGGCGCCGTTTGGCGGCGTGGATGAAATTATGGAAAATCGCTTGCCAAAGGCAAAAGTCTCAATTGAAGCTTTTATGGGAGAAACTGAGTCAGCGGCAATTAACATTGCCAATTTCGCAAGTAAATCGATAACATTACGTATCGAACCTCTAACTTTGATTTCAGAGAAAGATTCTACTGAAGTATTGGCAAAAAATGTTTTTGAACTTCATGAGGTGCTAAATATTCCTACTCAAGCTATGGATTACTCAGCTGATGCTCTTCCGTTATTAAATCAGGCACAAACAATGATAATTCCAAATTGGGATGTACGTCAATTATGGATTAATGTAAATACAAAATCACTTGCCCCCGGAACATGGAAGACTGTTATTCGGCTTCGGTCCCTGGAGTTGGAATCTAAACAGATTGATATTCCTGTTACCATTAAAGTATGGGAAAGTGCTTTGCCGGAAAAACAGCCAGTTAGCCTATGTCATTGGGGTTATGTTCATACATCAAGATTAAAGGATTATCCTGAGGAAGCATTTATAGATCAGGTGAATCATGGAACAAACGTATTTGTGGCAACAAACACCTTTGCTCCTGCGGCGGAATTTGATAGTGAAGGTAATATTGTGGGTAAATTAGATTACCGGGAACATGACGAATATGTACATAAACATGTTAAGGATGGTGTGATTCTTTTCGTTGGTTATCAAGGAAAACTAAAAGGACCTGCAAAACAATTTACCTCTGTTTGGAATAAAGCGTATAAAATATGGCTTAAAGCATGGATAGAACATTTGAAAAATATGGGTGTTACATATGATCAATATGCATTTTATCCTGTTGATGAACCGGGACTAAGTGATGAGCATGTTATACGTTTTATTGCCCATGGAAAACTTATTCGTGAAGCTGATTCAAAAGCTCAAATTTATACCGATCCGGTAGGTAGGGCCACAATGGAAGATCTAAAAAAAATGAATCCCTATGTGGATATTTGGTGCCCAAATAGAAGCGGGTTTCTGTTGAATGAAGGTAAGGATAAACTGGCATATTTAAAATCAACCGGGAAAACCATTTGGACATATGAATGTATAGGAAATGCCAAGCATTTATCGCCGATTGGCTATTACCGTTCCCAGGCCTGGTTAGCATGGCATCATGGATTAACCGGCATGGGATTTTGGAGCTACAGTACTTCCAGTGCCGATCCCTGGTTTGTTCCTGAAGGAACGCTTGACTATTTACTAACCTATCAGGGAAAAGGAGTTGTAAGCAGTAAACGTTGGGAAGCAATTCGTGATGGTGTTGAAGATTATGGAATTTTAAACGAATTAAAACATGCTATTAGTTTGTCAAAGAATAATTCAGACTTACAATTTATAGAAGAGGCTAAAACATTGTTAAAAGACGATGCTTTTGAGATTGCCCGCTATTGTGGTTTGGATGAATATGGAATGGAGCCTGGTATTGGAGGTATGAAAGAATTACGTCAGATTGAAGATGTTCGCTGGGATAATATTAAAAAGGTAAGAAGAAAGATTGCACAATTGTTAGATGAATTAAACTAAAGAGATATAAAAAAAATATCATGCATAAAAGAATTACATTTTTAATCATTATTATTTATCTAATATCCGGGCAATTATTTGCCCAAAATGATACAGAGCAACTTCTGACTTTTCCTTTACAATGGGAATTTTCCATGCCGCGTCAGCATATTATTCTCACAAGCGATCAGCAGCTACTGGATTTAATGGATCCGGATAAAAAGATTAATACCAGCCTCAATTTCGAGCAAAAATATGAGAGCCTGCGAGAGATAAGAGAAAAGGCAAAGAAGAGCGGAAACAGTACAATTATTCTCGCTTTCGATAATTTCTTTCGTCAATATAGAAAAGATGAAGGTGCTGAAAGAAAACTTTATCCCGATTCCGATGAATACATTGTGAGAATAAAAAAAATAAGTGATTTTCTGGGTGAATATAATATTGGACTCGAGCTAAGTCTGTTAAGTCCTTTGGAACTGGGACCGGCATTTACAAAATATGGTGGAGAACCCGGACGATGGGTTCATTATAAAACTGATTTGCGTGATCCTGAAACCGGAGCATTTAGTTTAATGCTTTGGGAACAACTGGCATGGAGCAATAACAAGGGTAAGATTAATTTGCAACGATCTGGAGTTCGTGCGTTTGCCTTTAAAGAAAAAAGATTGGCAGGTGGCGATTTTTTTGCTGTAAATCCTGATGATATTGTTGAAATAACTTCGGGTATAGAGGTTGAGGAATGGCTGGGCACCGAGAGCCCTGAAGAAGCGGGTTTTCGTTCAAGGCGACTCAGGGTTTTTCATAAAGGAAATGAAAAATTAAAAGGTTACAACAAGGTTTTTGTGGTATTGAATTATACAACACCTGAAATGGATTATTTCAGTCCCAAAGCTCTACCATTCTTGAAAAATCTGATGAAAAAATATTACGATGCAGGCATCAATTTAAACGGATTGTATTCCGACGAAATGCATATTCAGCAAGATTGGAGTTACTTTGGACATCACGATAATGGGCAATTTACTTTGCGTTATTTATCACAAAATATGATCTCGGAATACTCAAAGCAATTCGGAGCTGAATATAGTGACATGGATAAATATATGCTCTATTTTGTTTCTGGTTCAAAATCCTACCTGAAAACAACACGTGCTGGCAGAAATAGCCAGATTGTTATGGGAGAAACTCCGAAAGAGATTAACAAGACTTTTCTATTTCGCGATCGCTATTACAAATTGCTAAATCACAATGTTGTCGATCTGTTTGTATCAGCAAAGCAATTTGCCGAAAAATTGTATGATAAGGATTTATTGACACGAGCACATGCAACCTGGGCGCAAAGTCCAACCATCGACGATTGGGCTATGGGACTTTTAAGTTCAAGTCGGCACAGATACGAATACACATCTAATTTTGTCTGGTCGAATACGGTACATCAGGCATCAGCAGCGTGTTACGATAATTTTAAATGGGGTGAGTATTTAACTGGAAACGGCACCGATCATCCTGAAGGAGGATGGTCTGATCGTAATTATTATGGCTCTGCATTTGCATGTTCATTAGGTTCAATAAATAAATATCCAAATGCATACAATGGATTTTGGGGAATGCCTGCTCCCGTTAAAGAGCGTATTCAAACGGTTGTTAGTGCTTTTGGCGCAAATGCTACATCAACTATAAAAGCAATTACTGAAAATGTACACCGCGACGTGGATGTGCTAATGCTTTATCCCATGAATTTAGTCGCCACCGAAGAAAGGTTTGGCAGTTGGATGACCCAGTATGGATATGCAAATTACATCACGGCGGAAAAGTTACTTGAAATGGGGCAGGTTACAAATGATGGTAAAATTAGTCTTGCCGGAAGAACTTTTACAACCTTAGTGACATTATTCGAAATTCTTCCACAACCGGGGCTGTTGAAAATGATGGAAAGTTTGGCAAAGAATGGTGGTAACGTTATTTGGTCGGGACCGCCGCCGGTAATTGATGCCACTGGCGAAAACTGTCAGCCAGAATGGCAAATGCTTTTTGGTGTAAATTACAAACCAACTATTTTTCAGGGCGAAATTGCAGCAGGTAAAACAATTGCTTTTAAGAATAATTTTTCCACAGTTCCTGAACAAATTATTCTAACAGATTTTATGGTAGATAGAATTTATCCGGTGGAGCTTAACGAGGGAAGTAAAATCGTTGCTACTATTGAGAATAAGGTTGTTGGGGCAAGTAGGAAATTTGGTAAAGGTGTAACTTGCTATCTTGGTTTTCGTCCGCGTGACGATCAATCTGCATCTTTAGGAAAAGAGCAACGAACATGGTTCGAATTGTTGAACGCACTTAATGTTTACTCACCAACCGATAGTTTTGCAAATACAAATGACAACACTGAATTCGTTTCGCGCACATCAGAATATTTAACAACTCGTTTTCCCAATGGTACTACAATTGTCGCAAGCCATTATCGCAATCATCCCGAATCGTGGCCCGGAGGTTATGCACGCGATAAAGCACAAGACGAAAAAATTATACAAGAAAATCCATTGCCGGATGATAAAATTCATTTAAAAAACTTTAAAGCTAATGGACATGAAATTACATTCGATGGCAGGCTTATTATGGCATTTAATACTGATCAGCAAAAAAATCTAATTGCATTTGAAGGACACGATTGTAATCAGGTTACTATTGACAACAAGATAAATACGTTTGCCAATGACAAACAAGAGTATATTGCATGGGCACCAATTCCGGTTGATCGACAAATTCCTAATAAAGCATTCTTTCAAATATTTATAAAAGGCTCAGGCGAAATTTCTATCCCATTTTCAACTGGTAGAAAAAACATAAAACTATTTGCTCAGGGAAAAACGCTCGGTTCGAAAGGGAAAGAAATTCCATTTGATTTTAAAGGTAGTTGTTTAAAAATTAAAGTTACTGAAGAGAGTTTCAATCGTTGGTTATACCTTACAGGTTCTATATTTTAACCTAAATTATATGATTGAAAAACTAATAATAGGAAGGAAAATGAAAAATATTATTTTCATGAATTAAATAAGAAATAATAAACTAATAAGAAGAAGTAATGAATATATTCAAATTAAAAATTTCGATAGGTATATTGTTTGTAATGTTATTTACTAATGTTACAAACCCAAGTCTTGTTGCCCAAAATAATAGTAATCGTCCAATTTTCAGAGATGTTCAAAAACCTGTTAATGAAAGGGTTAAAGATTTAATTTCGCGAATGACGCTGGAAGAGAAAATTGGGATGACAGTTGGCGATGGTAAATTCTTACCAGCCGTTGATCCAAAAACAATAGAAACTGGGAAAGGTATTATTATTCAAAATCAAAGGGGAAAATTAGTAATACCACGACTATCGATAAGAAATACTGCAATGTCTGATGGTCCGGCGGGTTTGAACAGAGAACCTCGTAAAGAAGGTGAAAAAAATTATGAATATACTACTGCATTTCCAACAGCAACATGTTTGGCTTCTACCTGGAATACCGGTTTGGTGGAGGAAATTGGAAAGGCATTTGGAAATGAAGCATTAGAATATGACCATGATCTTGTCTTGGCTCCTGGGGTAAATATACATCGTAATCCGAGAGATGGAAGAGTTTTTGAATACTTTTCAGAAGATCCTTTGCTTACCGGTAAAATGGCTGCTTCAATGGTAAATGGAATGCAATCTTATGGAATTGGCGTTACACTAAAACATTTTGTCGCTCACAATCAGCAAGCTAACAGAAGATATTACAATGCGGTAATTAGTCAGAGAGCATTGCGCGAAATCTATTTAAGAGGGTTTGAGATTGCTGTTAAAGAAGGAAATCCAAAAGCAATTATGCCATCTTACAATAAGGTAAATGGATTTTATACCGCTGAAAATCCAGAACTTCTTAAAACAATTGTTCGAAAAGAATGGGGTTTTAATGGCTTGTATGTTACAGATTTTGATGGCAGCGGAAGTGCATTGGCAAAGGTGAGAGGTGGAAGTAATATTTTAATGAGCGGAAATATGCAGGAATATAATGAGCTAAAAACTGCATTAAAAGATAAAACTCTTAACGAAAGCACACTTGATGAAAGTTTGTTTTACTCTTTGAAGTTCAAGCTAAACTCTCCCAGAGCAAAAGGGTTTATTCCTACTGCAAAACCAGATTTGGAGGCTCATGCTAAAGTAGCCCGGCAAGCAGCAGCAGAAGGAATGGTATTACTTAAAAATAAGAACAATACGCTTCCTCTTGTTAAAGGAGAAACTGTGGCTCTGTTTGGGAAAATATCATATTATTTGATAGCATTTGGAACAGGCAGCGGAACTATTAGAAGTAATAAGTATGCAATATCAGTAAACGAAGGTCTGAAAGCCTCCGGGTTCAATGTATTGCCGGAGATGGAAAAATATTATAAGGATTATATTGAAAAAATAAAAAGAGAAAATCTTGTTCCTCCTTATTTCGATAATCCTAAAATGCGTAAGGATAATGGAATAACAGATGACCAGGCTCCTCCAC
>JAOZTG010000170.1 GCA_029939235.1 Flavobacteriaceae bacterium | reverse complement strand
TTTTTTAAAAAGCCGTATTTTCACATCCTCATTCCTTACAAAATGATAAAAGCAAAAAATATTCATAAATCTTACGGAGAATTAGAGGTTCTTAAGGGCGTTGATCTACATATTAAAAAAAGTGAGATCGTTGCAATTGTTGGTCCCAGTGGAGCCGGTAAAACCACCCTATTACAAATATTAGGAACTTTAGATAAACCAACAATAGTGGATTCTTTAAAGATCAACAATACAAATATAACCGATTTAAAAGATAAAGAATTATCAAAATTTCGGAATAAACATATTGGATTTATTTTTCAATTTCATCAGTTACTACCCGAATTTACTGCATTAGAGAATGTTTGTATTCCTGGATTTATTGCAAATAAGCCAAAGCAAGAGGTAACGAAAGATGCTAAGGAAATCCTTCATTTTTTAGGCCTTTCTGATAGAATAGAACATAAACCTAATGAACTTTCCGGTGGAGAACAACAACGCGTTGCTGTTGCCAGAGCACTGATCAACAAACCTGATGTGATCTTTGCAGATGAACCCAGTGGAAATTTAGACACTGCTTCATCCAAAAGTCTGCATGAGTTGTTTTTCACTTTAAGAGATCAGTTTCAGCAAACTTTTGTTATTGTTACGCACAACCAGAAGTTAGCCAATATGGCTGACAGAAAGTTAGAAATGAAAGATGGGGTGATCATTAATAATTAGAATAAATTTATAAAACTCTGATTATTAAGCAACAAAAACTATAACAAATCTGTTACTTTTCGGTCTCTTTTGATAAAATGAAATTTATCATCTTTAAAGATCTGCCTCCTGTAACCAAATAAGTGAAAAATATCCTTTGCCATATATTTTGCTATTTTTGGATCAACGATCAAAGTGTAATTATTATCCAGGTCTTTATGTACACCCGGAATCAATCGCAAAAAATGATTGATCTTTAATCTTCTTGCTATGATAGATGAATTGAGCCAAAACTTTGAAATTTTAGAAAGTAAAAAATAACCATCTTCCCCCTGTTCCTGATATAACGGCATAAAAACCCTGCTGTTTTCACCTGCAATTACAGGATAATCATCACTTTTTGCCAGCAATTGATCTTTTTCAACAGGCTCAAAGTTTTTAAACCCGGGGTTCATCAAAAAATGCTCTCCTTTCTTGATCTCATAACGATAAATAATTTCAAAAAACTCATATTTACAACAAAGATCTGAAAGGTGTTTTTGATACTTTTTAAAATCCGGAATATTCTTTTTTGAAACACATTTTGAATGAACCAAAGCTTTCCATATAAATGCTTCACAATTTGCAACTGATTTTTCATCATGGTGCTGCCCGCCTTCAAAACCAAGTGCAATATGACCAAATTCATTGATAAATGTCAATAAGGGTCCATCCAGATATTCTTCAATTCCTAAAACAACCGGCAATGGAAACTTTTTAGAAAACTTTCTGTTATTCAATGAATCACTGATCGTAATAAATGGAACAGAAGGAGCGGATGTTGTGTGCAGGTCTAAAAAATAAAAAGGACCGCTGGTTTGTTGCATGATTTCCTTCATTTGAGCATAGATATCCATTTGCTCTAATTTTTCAGAATTATCAACATCATTGTTTCTTGAATTTTCATGGATATTTTCCTTATTCCATATTCTATTCAGGTCTACATTCTCAAATCGAATATCTTTTTTAATGGCATTCATATTTCCTAAAAGAATAAATAAATTTCCTTCAAACGAAATATTATTTTCTTTGATCTTATGTAAAACAATTTTAGATGCTTTTACTCCTGCTATTTCATTTCCGTGAATTCCTGCAAAAATAATAACAGTTGGTGAATTTTTTGATCCGTCAATATTTCCTATAATACGGTTTGTATCAGTACTTTCTATAACTTGATTAGTAGATATTTTACTCATACTCTCCTAAATTATTAAGTAATTTTTTGATATCTTTTTTTGTTAAAATACCAATTAATTCACCAAATTCCAATATTGGTAAACATCCTATCTTATTTCTCATCATGATAATATTAGCCTCTTCAATGGAAGTATCAGAATTTACTGTAATAATATTTTTTACCATGATGTCTTTAGCAATAAGTAAATTACCTTTTGACAGGTCACTGTTGTCTAAATTTTTCTTGGTGATCAATCCGGTAATTTTATTCCTGCTATTTACAACTGGTATATGATGAATATTTTTCCATTTCATTATTTTTATTACCAATTCAAGTAAATCATTTTCATTTACAACAAAAACCTCTGTTGTCATAAATTTTTCCAGTTTACTAATATTTACGTCCAGAGAAATACAATTTTTCTCACTTGCCAGCTTCCAGTCATAAACGGGATTTCCTTTGACCTGTTTTTTATACATGCAGGAAGTTAAAGTGGCATTGGCAATATTCTTTGTCATTTTTTTTCTTAACTTCCTATAACTATTTGTGATCCAAACACTGCCGGTTTGATGATTATCTACTCTTTTTTCAATAATATTTAAATAATAATCAATATCTGCTTTGTCAACTTTTGACCTTTTCAAACCTGTAACAGCAATAGGTAACAGCTCTTCCTTGACCAGTCTTTTTGCTGAAATTCCTTTCCCAAACCAATTAAAGTAGGTGAAAATTCCGGAACGAGCGGCATTTATAAAATTTCCTTTTATCTCATTAAATGGAATTTTATCATGTATTTTTCTGTATTTATTTGGAATTCCCTGCATCACACCAATCCAAAACAGGGCATTTGCGACTTCATCCTTTACTGTTGGTCCTGAAGGAATATATCTGTTTTCTATTCTTAAGGTAGGAAAACCATTATTTTGACCATAACACAATCTGTTCCATTTATAAATGGTTCCGTTATGGAGACTTAATGCTTTTAATTTTGGTATTTTTCCTTTTTCTAATTCAGCAACAGCATCCTCATCAAAATCAGATGTAAGCAAAGGTGTATACCTAACAATATCATCTTTATATAATTCGATAATTGATTCTTTGATCCAATCAGAACCAAAGGAAACCCTGGGTTTTTGTTCACGCAATAAATATGATTTATTTCTAAGATCAACACTTTGCTGGAACAATGCAATTCGTGTTTCACTCCATAATTCTCTTCCAAATAATAAAGGTGAATTTGTCATTACCGATAACATGGGTCCGGCAATTGCCTGTGCCCAGTTATATTTATCGACAATCTCATTTAATGGAATTTGCAAATGAACCTGAAAACTGGTATTACAGGCTTCTAAAAGGATAGATTTATGATTTAATATCAATTCATCAATTCCTTTGATATGAAGCATAAAATCATTCCCTCTCAATTTTTTTAAAACATCATTCAGTACTTTATACCTTTTAAAAGGAGTCATATTTTTAAAGACCAGATCTCTTTTCATTAAAGTTGGCAAAATTCCGGCAAGTAAGATCTTGTCATCTGCAACACTTTTAGCTGCATTTCTACCTTTTTTAATAAGTGTATTTAGCTGATCCTCCAGATTCGTAAAACATTTAGAACCTAAATCAATTGGATCTACATTTATCTCCAGATTAAAAAGTGCTAATTCGGTAGTATAATGTGGATCATTAATTTTATCAAGAACCTTTATGGCATTACTGGAAGGCCTAAAATTATTATCTACCAAACAAAGTTCCTGCTCTGCTCCTATTCTATACTTTCTTTTTTCGAACAGGTCTTTTTCGATCATTATATCCAGGGCTTTTACATCATTTAATAAATGATACAAAAAAACCTTGCGTTCACTTAAACTTTTAATTTCTTTAACTGACTGAGACCCCATAAAAAAAGAGATTTACCGTATAAATATACGATAAATCTCTTCATTTTCAAATGATTAATTTTATTATTTGCTAAAATGCTACCATACAAACAATGGTTTTTCACTCATCAGATCATTTACCTTTATGGCAATACTTTCTAAAATTTCTTCATTTTCAAAATTTGTAATTACTTCATCCAAGAGGTCAACAATGGTTTGCATATCTACTTCTTTTAAACCTCTGGTAGTTACTGCTGCAGCTCCCACTCTAATCCCTGAAGTAATAAATGGCGATTTATCATCAAAAGGAACCATATTTTTATTTACCGTAATTTCAGCTTTCACCAAAGCATTCTCCGCTTCTTTACCTGTAATATTTTTATTACGTAGGTCTATCAACATCATGTGATTATCGGTTCCTCCTGAAATAATATCATACCCTTTGGCTACCAATGCCTCTGCCATAGCAGCTGCATTTTTCTTCACCCGGATCTGATAATTTAAGAATTCATCTGTTAAAGCCTCACCAAACGCAATTGCTTTTGCTGCAATAATGTGCTCTAATGGTCCGCCCTGCATACCCGGAAAAACAGCAGAATTTAAAATAGCACTCATCATTTTGGTCTTTCCTTTCGGAGTTTTTTCACCAAATGGGTTTTCAAAATCTTTTCCCATCATGATGATTCCACCCCTTGGACCCCGTAATGTTTTATGCGTTGTGGTAGTTACAATATGACAATGCGGCATTGGGTCATTCAAAATACCCTTGGCGATCATCCCCGAAGGATGCGAAATATCTGCTAATAAAATGGCTCCTACACTATCAGCAATTTCTCTGAATTTTTGAAAATCGATATCTCTTGAATATGCTGACGCTCCTGCAATGATCAATTGCGGTTGTACTTCATTTGCCGTTTCCTGGATCTTCTCATAATTTAATACTCCAGTTTCTTTCTCTACGCCATAAAAAGAAGGTTTGTATAATTTACCTGAAAAATTGACCGATGAACCATGTGTTAGGTGACCTCCATGTGACAGATCAAAACCTAATATCTTATCACCCGGCTTTAAACAAGCCTGATAAACCGCTGCATTTGCCTGCGAACCCGAATGTGGCTGCACATTTACATAAGCAGCACCATACAATGCTTTTGCCCTGTCAATGGCAATTTGTTCAACCTTATCAACTACTTCGCAACCACCGTAATAACGCTTACCCGGATAACCCTCAGCATATTTATTTGTTAAAACTGATCCTGCAGCCTCCATTACCTGTTCACTAACATAATTCTCTGAGGCAATTAGTTCTAAACCGTTAGTTTGTCTTTCTTTTTCTTCTTGAATTAAATCAAAAATTAATTGATCTTTTTGCATGGATATTTCTTTTTAATTAATTGTTAAAATTGAACACAAAAATAACAAATTCATTTTTCAAATGGACATAAACTTATATATTTGAATAAATATTTTTTAACAATCCAATTATGAAAATAACGGCAAATAATCCAGAAAAAAGATCATGGTTGCATATTGAAAAGAACTGTGATTTTCCTATCCAAAATATTCCATTCGGTGTTTTTTTAACAAATGAAGATATTACCACTATTGGTACACGTATAGGTAACTATGCAATAGATCTTGCAGCTTTACATCAGTTGGGCTATTTCGAAGGTATCCCACTGACAGATGACATGTTTATGCAGGATAGCTTAAACGATTTTATTTCGGATGGACAAACCACCTGGCGCCTGGTAAGAAATAGAATTGCTGATATTTTTGATGATAAGAATAATAAACTAAAAGAAAATAAAAAACACAGAGAAAAGGTCATCTTTGATATAGATGAAATTGAAATGCTTTTGCCTGTTGATATTGGTGATTTTACTGATTTTTATTCCAGTAAAAATCATGCAATGAATGTAGTAAGTATGTTTGGAAATGCTTTAACACCTAACTGGTTGCATATGCCTCTTGCCTATCACGGAAGATCGTCCTCTATTGTTGTTTCAGGAAAAAAGATCAGACGGCCAAAAGGTCAAACCTTTCCGAAAGGTGAAAAGAGCCCGGTTTTCGGACCTTCAAAACTTGTCGATTTTGAATTAGAAATGGGATTTATTACTACAGATGCAAATAAACTGGGAAAATCAATTGACATCAATGAAACGGATGCGTATATTTTTGGAATGGTACTGTTAAATGACTGGAGCGCCAGAGATATTCAAAAATGGGAGTCTGAGCCTCTTGGACCATTTTTAGCAAAAAGTTTTGCAACTACCATTTCACCATGGATCGTTACGATGGACGCCCTTGAACCGTTTAGAGTAGAAAGTCCGGAACAAGATCCGAAACCTTTGGAATATTTACAACAGGAAGGTAAAAACAGTTACGATATCAAATTAGTGGCTTCGATCAAACCAAAAAAACAAAAGCGCACAGTTGTTAGCAAAACCAACTACAAATATAATTACTGGACCATGGGTCAGCAATTGGCACATCAAACTGTCAACGGCTGTAATGTACGTTCAGGCGATCTTTATGGAAGTGGTACTAATTCAGGCTCAAAAGAAGGTACTTACGGATCTATGCTGGAACTTACTATGGCAGGTTCAAAACCAATAAAATTAAATGATGGAACCGAAAGAAAATTTATCAATGATGGTGATACCGTTATTCTAAAGGGATATTGTAAAAATAAAAATGTAAGGATTGGTTTTGGTGAATGTAAAAGCAGACTGAGAAAAGCAAAATAGTT
>JAOZTG010000169.1 GCA_029939235.1 Flavobacteriaceae bacterium | reverse complement strand
AAAATGAAATGCCTGTCCGGCATAAGGACATAAAAAAATATTCCATTAAAATAACCGTGGAACCAAAGAAGTCAATTGCAGTTGTATAAGTATTTTTTTCCTATTCATCAGTTTGATTATTTTTATTTAAATTTGTAATTCATTTAACTTAAACCAAATAAATATGAAAAAATTACTTTATTTAGCATTAACATTGTTTATTGTTTCGTGTAGTTCTACCCAATCAAGTGGAGAGAGCTCGGCATCTACTAAAATTAGCAAAAAGACATTAAAAGGAACCTGGGAAGTAACAAATATCAGGTTTGTTGGTGATAAGGGATTGTACAAAGCCAATTTGTTTGATATTGCTGATTCACCTTGTTTCAATGGAAGCAAATGGGTTTTTATTCCAAATAATGGATCTGGGAAGTTTACTATTCCTAGTTCTGCCCATTGTGAGGAAAGTGTACACAGAATTCACTGGTCATTTTTTGAGCCAGGAGATGGGTCTTATCAAATGCAATTTAAATTTGTTAATGATAAAAACAAACCATTAGATGCTGCAAACAGAGGCTACCGTTCTAAAATTGATGAATTAGATACAAATCATATGGTGATGCGTGTTGCTACAACCTATGAAGGGAATCCTTTTGATGTTGTGATGACTTTTTCAAAAGTTTCAGAAGATTTTGCATTATAAAATAACTAACCTATAAATACAGAAAAACATGTTAAGAAAAATAACCAGTATAAGTTTAGCATTGGCAATAGTACTTTCATTTTCAGTAAGTTGTACTGCTATTCAAAATTCTAATAGCACTCAAAAAGGAGGTGTAATAGGTGCTGCAAGTGGTGCGGCGATAGGAGGATTAATTGGTGGTAATATCTGGGGTGCACTTATTGGTGCAGCCGTGGGGGGAGTTGCAGGCGGATTGATAGGAAACCATATGGATAAACAGGCAAATAAAATATCTGAAGCTGTACCTGGTGCAGAAGTAAAAAGAGTAGGGGAAGGAATTCAGATTATTTTTGATGATAAAAGTGGTGTGAATTTTGCTTTTGACAGTGAAGCACTTACAAAAAGTGCTAAGACAAATTTAAATGCTGTTGCTGAAATATTTATTGAGTTTCCAGATACCGAGTTGATGATAGAAGGGCATACGGATGATGCTGGTGCTGCTGATTACAACATGAAATTATCAAAAAGAAGAGCAAATTCTGTTGTAAATTATTTAAAATCAAAGGGAGTTCAATCAAACCGTTTTAAAGTAGAGGCTTTTGGTGAAACAAAACCTAGATTTCCAAATGACACCAAAGAGAATCAGGCGAAAAATCGAAGGGTAGAAATTGGAGTAGCTGCAAATGAACAAATGATCCAGGATGCAAAAGCACAGGCAAACTAATAGAAATAATTAGCTAAAAGGTAAATTAAACCTTTTCATTTATGTAAAACCAAGCTGTCTCTAGCTTGGTTTTTTTTGTTCTAAAGAAATTAGATTGTGTAAGAAGAATTTTTCTTAAAATATTTTTGTATTTTAGTATCAGATCAAAATTGATCAGGGTATTTTTATAGAAATATTCATTATTAAAACATAAAATAATGTCAAAATACGATTTAAAAGTAAATGGTAAGGTTTATACTGTTAATGTGTCTGATGACACTCCCTTGTTATGGGTATTGCGAGATCATCTCAATTTACTTGGAACCAAATATGGTTGTGGAATTGGTCAGTGTGGTGCATGTATAGTGCATCTTGATGATGAACCAGTAAAAAGTTGTTTGTTAACAGTTTCCCTTATCGGAAGTAAATCCATTACTACCATTGAAGGATTATCTGAAGATGGTGATCATCCGGTACAAAAAGCATGGAAAGAGATTGATGTTCCTCAATGTGGTTATTGTCAATCGGGTCAGATCATGACTGCTACAGCATTTTTAGATAAAAATCCCAATCCTGATAAAGAAGAAATAAGAGAAGCCATGCATGGAAATATTTGCAGATGTGCTTCCTATAATCGTATTGAAAAAGCTGTTGCTAAAGCTGCTAAAAAATAATTCTATCCTAATCTTTTTTTAAAATGAATACAAAAAAATACACAATTGACAGAAGATCTTTTTTAAGAGTATCTGCTTTGACAAGTGGAGGATTACTTATTGGATTCAATTTTTTTCAGGCGTGTAAACCGGAAGTAAAACCTCCGGTCGATATTGCAAATTTGGATTTTCACGATTTTAATGGTTTTATTAAAATTGCCAATAATGGCATGGTCACCATTTTTGCTCCAAATCCTGAAATTGGACAAGGAGTAAAGACTTCTATGCCTATGATTATTGCAGAAGAATTAGATGTAGCCTGGGAAAATGTGCATGTCGTTCAGGGAGGTTTAGATACAGATGTGTTTGAAAGGCAGGTTGCCGGAGGTAGTCAGTCGATCAGGCATGGGTGGAACCCTTTGCGTGAAACTGGTGCAACAGCTAAACAAATGCTGGTGAATGCCGCAGCTGCCAGATGGGGAGTAGATGCAGCAAAGTGCTCTGTTGAAAATGGTATAATTTCTAATAAAAATGGTGATAAATTGGGTTATGGAGAAGTTGCATTGGAAGCAGCAGCTTTGGAAGTGCCAAAAGATGTAAAATTAAAAGAACCAAAGGATTATAAAATTATTGGTCAGGATATTCCAAATGTAGATATAGATGAAATAATTACTGGCAAACCCTTATTTGGCTTAGATTATAAACGAGAAGGAATGCTTTATACTTCGGTGTTAAGACCACCGGCATTTGGTCAAAAACTGGTCTCCTTTGATGATAAAATTGCAAGATCTAAAGAAGGAGTTGTGGACATATTCCAATTTGGTAATAAAATTGCAGTTTTGGCTAACAGTACCTGGGAAGCAATGCGAGCAAAAAAAGCTTTAAGTGCTGTTTGGGAAAATGATACAGATCTGGAAAGCTCAGATGGTCAGGATAAGGTTCTTTTGGATCTGTTAAATGGTGATAAATTGAGAACTCTTCGTTCCGATGGAAATATAAAAAAGGCCTTTGCTAATGCAGATAAAATTTTAGACCGGACTTACGAATCACCTGTGTTACCGCATAATTGTTTAGAACCCATGAATTTCTTTGCCAATGTTACCGATAAAAAAGTGGAATTGGCGGGTCCGATTCAAACGCCCAAAGGTACTGCAGAAAGAATAGCTAAAAAACTGGATCGTGATTTTAAAGATATTTCATTGGAAATGACCCGAATGGGTGGTGGTTTTGGAAGAAGACTTTATGGTGACTTTGCTTTAGAAGCAGCAGAAATTTCCAATATGGCAAAAAAACCAGTACAGGTAATTTTTTCAAGAGAAGATGATATGGCAGATGGTATTTATCGTCCTGCTATAAAATACAGAATTCGAGCTGCAATTAAAAATAATCAACTTATTGGATATCATTTGATAGAAGCGGCTATGAATGGAAATATGTACGGACTTATTCCTAACTTTTTTCCTGCCGGAGCTATTGAAAATTATCAGGTTGATGTAACAAATTATAAGAGTAAAATTACAACCGGAGCATGGAGAGCACCATATACTAATTTTCTTGCTTTTGCAGAACAGAGTTTTTTTGATGAACTGGCAGAAGCAATGGGAGTTGATAAGGTTCAGCTAAGATTAGATCTATTGCAAAAAGTAAAAGGCACAACTGATAAACAAATTCAATATTCACCGGAACGAATGGAAGATGTGATCAACAAAGTGATTAAAAAATCAAATTGGGGTAAGGTAAAAAAAGGTGTTTTTCAGGGTTTTTCAGCGTATTATTGTCATAATACCCACGTTGCTGAAGTGGCAGATGTCGTAATGGAATCAGGTATTCCTGTTCTGAAAAAAGTTACTTGTGCCATAGATTGTGGTATTGTAGTAAATCCGTTAGGTGCACTGAATCAGGTGGAAGGAGGCGTTATTGATGGTATTGGTCATGCTATGTATGGAAATCTTGATTTTGTAAATGGTGCGCCACAATCAGTTAATTTTGATTCTTATCGTTTGATTAGAATGAAAGAAACACCTATTGTTGAAACTTATTTTATTGAAAATGATATTGCACCAACAGGTTTAGGTGAACCTGCTTTGCCACCTGCCGGACCGGCTTTTGCAAACGCTGTAAAAGCTGCGACAGGTATTAGAATGACGAAACAACCATTTATTGAGAATAAAGATGTTTTTGGATAATGAGTTTGTTTGGATTTTATTTTTAATAAATAAGCAATATGACCCACGAATTTATTGAAATAGTACAAAACTTTAAAACAGCTAAACAGAATAATGTCCGTTCGGTTTTGGCAACTGTGGTTGATCTGGATGGATCTTCCTATAGAAAACCTGGAGTAAGGATGTTGATCCATGAAAATGGAGAAATGACCGGCGCAGTTAGTGGTGGTTGTGTGGAAAAGGAAATTTTAAAACAATCACATTCTGTTTTTCAATCCGGAATAGCAAAAATAATTATATATGATGGCAGGTATCGACTTGGTTGTGAGGGTGTATTGTATATATTGATAGAGGTCTTTGATCCGATGGAGGAAATGATATTTTCTATGGAAGAATGCATAAAAAAAAGAGAGCCTTTCGAAATAGCAAGTTTTTTTGAAAAGGAAGGTGCAGCTAATTCTAACTTTGGTTCTGTTATTTTAATAGGAGGAAAACAATATCTATTTAATAGATCAAAACTTCCTTTTAAAGGGAATAATTCAGAATTAAAAGTTTTTAGACAAAAGCTAGATCCACTTTTAAGACTGATTATTATTGGCGAAGAGCACGATGCGGTTCTACTAAGTTCACAAGCTTATTCATTGGGTTGGGAAGTGATTATCATAAGTAGTCCCTTATGTTCTCAAGATATTGATAACTTTCCCGGAGCAAAAGAAATTTTACACATATCATCAAATAGTTTGGATCTTTCCTTGTTGGATTCTAATACTGCAATCGTATTGATGACACATAATTATGCCAAAGATCTACAGTTTTTAACCTCTATAAAGAACACTATGCCAATATATCTTGGTTTATTGGGAGCAACCGACAGGCGGGAGCGATTGCTAAATGAACTTATTGAAAGAGATCCTGAAATAAAAGATTCATTTTTAGATATCATACACGGACCAACCGGCTTAAATATTGGTGCGATCACTCCTCAGGAGATAGCTTTATCTATTTGTGCTGAAATACTATCTGTAATTAGAAAAGAGAAACCAAAGCCTTTGAAAAATTTCGCTAAATATTCACATTCTACAATAGTGAGTAAAAAATGAACAATACTCTGCCAAAAACAGCAATAATTATTCTTGCAGCCGGAGCATCTAACAGGATGGGTAGAATAAAACAACTATTACCCTGGAAACATACTACTTTAATTGGAAACTCTATTGAACAGGCACTGGCATCTACAGCCGATGATATTTTTGTTGTTCTTGGGTCAAATTATAAGCTTGTTTCAAAAGAAATAGAAACCTATAACATTACCATTCTGAATAATCAAAACTGGCCTCAAGGAATGGGCTCTTCTATTTCATGTACTATCGATTATTTAAACAAAAACACTAAAAAATACAGTGCAGTTTTAATGATGTTATCTGATCAACCTTTAATTGATGTAATATATATTAATAAATTGATTGATAATAGTATAAAATATAATATTATAGCAAGTAAATACAAAAATAGATCAGGTGTTCCGGCAATATTTAGTTCAAAATATTTTGATGAATTAGGATGTCTAAATGGAGATATTGGAGCAAGAGAATTGTTAGTAAAACTTAAAAATGATGTAAAAGTTATGGATGCTTTTGATAAGGTGCAGGATGTTGATAGTCTGGATTCTTACAATAAATTATATCAAAAATACGGAAGAACTTCCTAATAGTATTGTATCAAAATAACGTATGCTGTTCGTACAATTCAGGCGAAGTAGTAAAATCATCATTGGGCTGCAATTCATCACCCTTTAGCCATGCTTTCATTTCTTGTTTACTTTGTAAGGCAAATGGCATGCGGAGCTTGGTATTATGAATTGTTTGCATGATACCCTTTGCTTCGGTGGTTACAACAGTGTAGGTTTTTAACTCTTCATTTTGATCAAACAGCCCTGCTAAGGCAAATAATTCATTATTAAATCCGATTTCATATTTAATTTTAGAATTATTTATATGCTGCCATTCATAAAACCCATTTACAATGATCAGACACCTATTATCTATAATATTTTGGAAAGACCTTTTCTGATCTAAGGTCTCTATTCTTGCATTTAGAGTATAATTTCGATTCCAGTTGCTATCTGCCCAGTTTGGAATTAATCCCCATTGATAGAGTTGGATCAGATCAGGTTCTTCATTTGTAATTATTGGTGTTTTAGGAAAATCAAAGGCTTTAAAAATATCATTTGGTCTAAAATCATCCAGATCCAATAGTCTGGCATTAAAATGCTCTTCCAGTTTTTCTTTCTTTTTGGTGATTTTAGTTTGATAACACATAATTAGTTCTATATTTTACTAAATTTCCAATAAACAATTTTCATTTTTCTTCCTAAATCCGTTTATGATCCGTTG
>JAOZTG010000168.1:4051-6585 GCA_029939235.1 Flavobacteriaceae bacterium | reverse complement strand
AAAACAAAATTAAGCATCATCCTTTTAATGCTAGCGATTACAATCTCATGTGTAAAAAACGATTCGCCAAAAACAATTGACCTTTCAAAAAATTGGAAATTCTCTCCTGATGAAAGTAATAAAGGACTGTCTGAGAAATGGCATTCTGTTGATTTTGATGATTCCAATTGGATTACGATTGATGCAGGAAAAAGATGGGAAGAACAAGGTTTTCAAGATTTGGACGGTTATGGCTGGTATCGAAAAAGTATTGAAATGCCTGTAAGCTGGGAAGGAAAAAAAATATGGCTCAAATTTGGTGGCGTAAATGATTCTTATGAATTGTTTGTAAACGGAGAGAGCGTAGGCTTTTTTGGTGAAGCAAAAACAAGTGTTGCTAGTAGAACAACATTTACAGAATTGTCTAAAAAACTAAACTATGGAAAATCCAACCAAATCACTGTAAAAGTTCATGACTGGGGCAACAGTGGCGGACTATGGCGACGACCTGTTATGATAACAACAGAAGACCCTAAAAAAACTAAATTCCAAAGAATGAAGTACAACAATAATGAATTAGTTGTCGATTTAGGAGTTGGCTTAGAGGCGTGGCCTTTACCAACCGATTATGATGGAGACGGTGACTATGACTTATTGGTGAACTGTCCGGATAAACCCTACAACGGAATTTATTTCTTTGAGAATACGGAAGGGAATGTTAAAATGCCGGTTTTTAAATCTGGGGTAAGAATCTCAAAGGCATATAGAAACATTCAGCCATCTTATATTAACGATACAGTAAGATACCTGATTCCAGGTAAGGAGATAATCAATTTGGCAGAGGAAAAAATTACTGAAATTTTTCCTAAAGAAAATATTCATGATAATAAGGTTAGAGCAAATCAATGGAAATATTGTGATTATAATGGAGACAATGTATTAGATTTAATTGTCAGTGTAGGAGATTGGACTGGTTATGGCTGGGATAATGGGTTTAATAAAAAAGGTGAATGGACAAGAGAGCCTCTTCATGGTTATCTATATCTGATAAAAAACAAAGGGTCAACAAAAAATCCACAATATGAAAAACCTGTAAAAATTGAAGCTGGTGGTAAACCGATTGATGTATATGGTGAACCCTCAGCAAACTTTGCAGATTTTGACAATGACGGTGATTTGGATATTATCTGTGGTGAATTTCTGGATAAATTTACTTACTTCGAAAATATCGGTTCCAGAACCAAACCTAAATATGCACTAGGAATAAATTTAACTTATTCGGGAAAGCCAATTACTATGGATTTACAAATGATTGTTCCCGTAGCAATAGATTGGGACAAGGATGGAGATCATGACCTTATCGTTGGACAAGAAGATGGACGAGTAGCTTATATGGAGAATACTGGAAAGTTTGTTGACAATATTCCCCAGTTTGAATTACCTGTTTTTTTTAGTCAAGAAGCTAATGAAGTAAAATTTGGAGCTTTATCGACACCTTTTAGTGTAGATTGGGATGGTGATGGTGATGAAGATTTAATATCTGGAAACACAGCTGGTTATATTGGATTTATTGAAAACATTGATGGAGGAAACCCTCCAAAATGGGCAGAGCCGGTTTATCTAAAAGCTGCGGATGAAATTATTCGAATTCAAGCAGGGTATAACGGCTCAATCCAAGGCCCATGCGAAGCAAAGTGGGGTTACACAACCCTAAGTGTTGGCGATTGGAATCATGATGGTCTTCAAGATATTATCATCAATTCTATTTGGGGAAAGATACTATGGTATAGAAATATTGGTACTAAAAATAATCCAAAGCTAGCTGCAGCTAAACCTATTGAGGTAGAATGGAAAGAAGATAATTTAAAACCTTTCTGGTATTGGTGGGATCCGGATGGAAAAAATTTGGCAACTCAATGGAGAACTACACCTATTATGTATGACTGGAACAACGATGGTTTAATGGATTTGATCATGCTGGATCATGAAGGATATTTATCATTTTTTGAGCGTGTTAATCAAGAAGGTGAGCTTAGATTACTACCCGGAAAACGAATTTTTTACAACGAAAATGAAGAACAAATACAACCTAATAGTTCCAAACACGGTGGAAGTGGAAGAAGAAAATTGACCATAGTAGATTGGGATTTAGATGGGAAGCCAGATCTTTTGATCAATGACAGCAATAATGTAAGCTTTTTTAAGAATATAAGTTCTAAAGATGATAAGGTAGTGCTCAGAAATATGGGGTCGGTTAGCGATCACGTTATCTCAAGCCATTCAACTAGTCCAACAATTGTTGATTGGAATAAAGACGAAATTCCTGACCTATTAGTAGGTGCAGAAGATGGTTATTTATATTATCTTAAAAATCCTAAAAATGAAAAATAATTTAAAAATGAAAAAATCAATAGTACACAAATTATTAATAGGATTGTTTTTAGTTCTATCAATTAGCATTTTGACTCAATGCACACAAAAACAAAATCCACAAATTTCAGAAGAAGAATGGGCATTATTGCCTTCGGATGGTCCTTATTTATCAGCTTATGAGC
>JAOZTG010000168.1:0-3951 GCA_029939235.1 Flavobacteriaceae bacterium | reverse complement strand
CCTCCATTTGCTTTCCGCTGGTCCTATTACGGGGAAACAAATCAAAACCCGGCATTTGCAGCGCAGTTACATACAAATACTATTGCTGGAAATGAAGAACTAGGAGGAATTACCGGTTATAAATTAGTTGGCCATAATGTGGCTAATCTTGTTCCTCCTTCTATTTACGGAAAAGAACATCCGGAATATTATGCATTAGTTGATGGGCGACGTTTGTTAGAAATGCATGGCGGTGGGCCACAATTATGCCTGACAAACCCGGAAGTATTGGAAATTGTTATTAAAACAACTTTGGATGCGATTGAGAGAAATCCAAACGCAAAAAATTTCAACGTCGCACAAATGGATAATGGGAACTATTGCACATGTGAGTCCTGTACAGAACTTGACGAGCAAGAAGAATCTCATGCCGGAACAATGCTTTCTTTTGTCAATGCTGTAGCGGAACGTATAGAAAAGACGCATCCCGATGTATTTATTGGTACTTATGCTTATGAATATACTCGCAAGCCGCCAAAAACAATAAGTGCTCGAGACAATGTATTAATCCAGTTGTGTAGTATAGAATGCTGTACCTTTCATGCAATTGATGATCCCTCTTGTTCGCTCAATCAGGATTTTTGTGCAGATATGGATATTTGGAATGAAAAGGCTAAAAATATTTTTATCTGGCATTATAACACAAATTTTAGAGCTTATCTGTTACCTTTTCCCAACTTACGTAGTATTGGAAAAAGTGTAGAATATTTCGCGAACAACAATGGACGTGGTGTATTTATGCAGGCTGCCGGGGATGGTTTATCAACAGAATTGAGCGATCTGCGCAACTATGTAATGTCAAGATGCCTTTGGAAACCGGGTAGAGATAGTTGGCAGGAAGCAATGGAGTTTTGCCGATTGCATTATGCGGAATCTGCCCAGCCGATTATAGATTACCTGACTTACTACCATGATCTTATTGATAAAGAAAACTTGCATCCCTTACTTTTCTCTACGGAAGCTTCATTATTCTTAAATCCTGAAACTGTGAAGCAAATAGATAAATATTTTACTAATGCATTGACTTTAGCAAAATCCGAAGAAATTCGTAACCGAGTGGAAAAGGCATCACTATGTGTTTATCGGGCCAAACTCAGTGTTTCTACCATGGAAATGAAGTATGCAAATGGATTCTGTAAGCCATCACTCAATGGAGAAGATGAAAACTTGCTGGAGCGCTATGCTGAATTATGTACAAAGTATGAGGTTAGCAGGGAAAGTGAATATACAAAAAATGAGGACTATTTAAACAATATGCGTAAAATTTATTCTGGCATAAAAGCAGTTTCTTTGGAAAATAAATTCTGGAGGGTAGTACTTTTACCGGAAAGTAATGCAAAAATTGTTGAAATGACCTATAAACCAACAGGTCGTAATGTAATAAAGCCAGCACGTGCCCTGGATCGTTTTCGTTTTGAAGAATGGGTTCGGCAGGGTGATGGTCCAAAAGCCGATGGTATTTTAGCTTTTAAAGTTATGGAGAAGAGTACAACACAAACAGTGGTAGCGCTAGCCACAAAAGATGGGGCACGGATTGAGCGTACTATTAGTCTGACAGGCGATGCGATTCGTTTTGAGACGACATTAAAAGCCGGACAAGCCAGACCGTTCAATTTTTTAGTACACCCTGAATATGATGCCGGTTCTGGCTCAGATGATCCGCAAGAAGTAAGTATTTACGTTAAGGATGAGGAATGGATCCATGTAAACAAAGGCTGGGTAAATGCTAAGCCAACAGATGGTCAAAGTACGTTAATCAAAGAAGGACTTAAAGGTGGTGCATTTGCCTACTTTAATCAAAAAGAGGACTTTGGAGTGGAACAGCGTTTTGACTCAAAAGATTTTGAGAATATTAATCTTTTCTGGAGCCCTGAACGGATACAGATTAATCTGGAAATGACACCAACTATTAAAAAACTTCAAGCTGGGGAAAAGGCAAAATATGCCTATGAAGTACACTATTTAGATAAGGCTCCTATCAAATATTGAAGTATGTTTTTCGATTTAATGAGTACAAATATTTAAACTAAATAGAAATAATTATGAAACGTATAATATTATTAATGACCTTGGTTTTTTCTGCAACAATGCTATTCAATTGTACCCCAAGTTCTTCAAAAAAAGAATTGGCAGATTATGTAAATCCCCTTTTAGGAACTTCCAGTTCCCGCTGGATGCTTCCCCCTGGTCCTACTTTACCGTTTGGAATGGTAAAATTAAGTCCGGATAATACAGATGAAGGAGAATATGCCTTAGGTGCTGGGTATGAATACAAAATCAACAGCATCTCTGGGTTTAGTCATGTACATTCTTGGATGATGTCGAGTATGAGTACCATGCCAACTACTGGAAAATTGAAAATAGCCGTTGGAACAGCAGCTAATCCTGATGCAGGCTACCGATCTAGAATTGATAATAAAAACACCAAAGCTTCCGCCGGATATTATTCAACTATTTTAGATGATTACAATATTAAAGTCGAATTAACGGCAACTACAAGAGGTGGTTTTCAGCGATATACCTTTCCTAAAACAGATAGTGCTCGAATATTATTTGATTTGAAATTTACAGAAGAAGAACCTTCAACCATTGTAGGTGCGAGTATTAAAAGAGTAAGCAATACCGAAATTGAAGGGTACGTGATGCGTGAAGCTGGTGAATGGAATGAGTATGTCGTACATTTTGTAGCTCGATTCAATAGACCATTTACCAAAATGGGTGGTTGGAAAGGAACTACAATTTCGCAAGAGTCAAACGAGATAAGCATAACAGATGATATGGATATCGGAGCATTTTTAAATTTTGATGTACAAGAAAATCAAGAAGTTTTGATGCAAACCGCTATATCGTATGTAAGTATAGAACAGGCAAGATTAAATCTAACAACCGAAATGGATGGGTTTGATTGGAGTTTTGATGCTGCTCATCAAAATGCCCGAAAAATTTGGAATGATTTATTAGGGAAAATAAAAGTAGAAGGAGGTACAGAAACGGATAAAATTAAATTTTATACCGGACTATACCGTGCTTATAGTTCTAAAACCATTTATAGTGATGTGAATGGAAAATATATAGATGCTTGTGAAAATATTCAGCAAGTAAATCCGGATGAATTTGAGGTCTATGGTGCAGATGCTTTTTGGGGTTCTTTTTGGAACTTGAATCAGGTTTGGAGTTTGGTAAGTCCGGATAAGTCTGAAAAATGGGTAAAATCTTTATTAGAACTGTATGATAAGGATGGGTGGTTGCATGATGCCCCCGGCGGACTGGAATATGCCAGTATCATGGTTGCTGCACATCAAATACCGTTTATTGTGAATGTCTGGCAAAAAGGTATTCGTGGGTTTGATGGAGAGAAGGCATTTAAAGCCATGAAAGAAATTCAGATGAACCCGGGGAAGCCACATGAATGTGGTGGATATGCCGGAAATCGGAATTTAGAAACGTATTTAAAAAATGGATTTGTCCCAGCCAATGAAGGTCCGGTTTCCAATACCCTTGAATATGCCTACGATGATTGGTGCGTGGCACAAATGGCAAAGTCATTGGATAAAAAGGAAGATTACAACTACTTTATGGAGCGTTCTCAATACTATCGAAATGTTTTCGATCCATCCACAAAATATATAAGACCAAAATATGCAGGTGGTCCGTGGCTGGAAGATTTCAGTATGGTACAAGGAGCAGGAGATTCAGGACATAGTTTTGGTTTTGGTTCTAAAGATTATGTAGAGTCCAATGCCTGGCAATTTAGCTGGTTCGTGCCTCATGATCTAAAAGGATTGATAGATCTTATGGGCGTTGATGAATTTAATCAGCGGTTGGAAGAGGGCTTTGAGAATTCTCGTCCCTATTTCACATCTGATTTTGTAAATATTGGAAATCAGCCAAATATGGAAGCTCCCTGGCTTT
>JAOZTG010000041.1 GCA_029939235.1 Flavobacteriaceae bacterium | reverse complement strand
TTACAATCCAGTACCTAAAGAGATTCCCCATGCAAAATCCTCTTTAGCCCATCCAAAATCAACACCAATACGTAAATCATTAACTTTTTTCAATGTGTATCTAACACCGGTACCATAGTTATATACCCATTTGGATTCATCGAATTGGTTAAAGGAATTATAAGCTTTTCCAATTCCTGTGAATGCAACCATTGATATACTTTTAAAAAGTTCAATTCTCCATTGGTTTTCAAATGTTGAAACTATATTTCCCTGGTATTTCAGTGCAGGTGCTCCTCTTAAACCTACATATGGTTTTGCGTAAAATGGTGTTTCTTCACTGGCATATTGAAGATTAAACTTTAAAATAGTATATAATCTTTTCCCTACCTTATAATATGCATAACCATAAATTTCAGACCAAAAATAATCTATGGTTGCTCCAAGCCAATTTGCGTTGTGTCTTAAGAAAAATCCGGTATAATACCCTGTTACAGGGGACAAAACATTATCTCTGCTATCATATTTACCTAATAAAGCTAAGGCACTCACTGTTTCTTCAAAGTTTTTATGAACTACCAGGTCTTCAAAATGAGGATGATCTGATTCCAGTTTGATACTGCCCTTTAAATTCATGTATCTATATTGTGGGCCAAGAAAAAATTTACTGTTTCCTATTCTAAAAAGCATTTGATGCTGCATTCCCCAAAACTTTATATTGGTTTGAATAGGAAAATTTATAAGATCAATTTCTTTAAGTACATAAAAATCAAGAAATAGATCAGCATAACCTATATTCCCATCATACCTCATTTTATCATTATTTAATGACTGAGAATGGAAAGCTGAAACCAACCAGGAACCTGTACTTGTCCATCCTCCCGCAATTCCGGTAATTGTTTGTGGTGTATTGGATCTGTTAGATTTTTTATTATCATACATATAAGCTACTCCTAAAACACCTCCATATCCTAAATTTTCATCTGTAATAAAATATGGAATTGGTACAAAATTACCTTTCTTATTTTTATTAATTGTGTCAGCAGCACTTTTGTATTCACCAATCTCATCAATTTCTTTTTCAGCTTTTTCTACGGATGTGTTTTGACTATAACCTAGTAATATACCTCCAAAAAAAAACAATATTAAAAAAGGGTAAAACCTTGTCTTTTTTATAATTTTAACAAAATTTGGTTTCATTACTTGATTAATTTATATCTGTGTTGTTTTATTGAAAAATAAAATTCCTTTAAAGTTTTTATTCTTTAGTAAATGTATAAAAAAATGATGAACCAAATTGCAAAGCCTTATATTTATACTATATTCGAAAGAAAAATAAAAATGCTGTTAATTGCCAATAAAAAGTATAAGTCCCAATTAATTTCAGGTTATATTTTAATGAGTTTTGCGTTATTCTCTCTTTTCTTTAACAAAAGTTATTCGCAAAGCACTACCAATTATAAATGGTGGAACCCCGAACAATATCATTCTAAGGTAATTGAAGGTCAGGCCTGGCCAAAGAATGTTATAGCCATTTATGATCGACTTCCTGTAAAGGCAAAAACAATTGTGAGAGAACCTGTTTGGAACTTATCAAAACATACTGCCGGGTTATCCATAAGGTTTAAAAGTAATGCAAAAGATATTCTAATCAGATATAAAACGATCAGAAAAGATTATGGAATGCCACATATGCCTGCAACCGGAGTAAGCGGAATAGATCTTTATGCTAAAAATAATGATGGTAACTGGGTTTGGTTCAAAGGAAATTATTCTTTTGGAGATACCATCACTTATGGTTACAAAAATCTAAACTTGAAGGCAGCAAAAGACTCCAAAGGTTTTGAGTATCAACTATTTTTTCCGTTGTACAATGCAGTTGAATGGCTTGAGATAGGAATACCTTTAGGAGCTCAATTTGAATTTTTAGCACTTCGGCAAGAGAAACCAATAGTTGTTTACGGAACTTCAATTGCTCAGGGAGCCTGTGCATCAAGACCGGGAATGGCATGGACATCCATTGTAGAACGAAAATTAAACCGACCTGTAATAAATCTGGGATTTTCAGGAAACGGATTGCTTGAAAAAGAAATGATTGATCTGATAACCGAGATCGATGCAAAGATCTATGTTTTAGATTGTTTGCCAAATTTGGTAACAAACAAAAATCGATCATCAGAAAATGTTTACCAAAGAATTATTTCGTCAGTTAAAGAGATTCGTAAAAAACATAAATTAACACCCATATTATTAGTCGATCATGCAGGGTATGCAGATGGATTGACCAATGTAAACAGGTATAATGCTTATTCTAATTTGAACCAAATTAATCAAAAAGCCTTTAACAGATTAAAGGAAGATGGCGTCTCTAATATTTATATTTTGAAAAAAAATGAAATAGGTTTACAATTAGATAGTTATGTTGATGGAACTCATCCAACAGATCTGGGTATGATGGAATATGCTGTAGCGTACGAAAAAATACTCAAAAAAATAATAGATAAAATAAAAGAATAAAGTCCATTTTCACCTGAAGTCAAAAGGGGGAAAACTATCCATTTCTACAAATAACGATCAACTTGTCCTTTTGAAGTATTTTAATATGATCCTTTCCCAGTTTAATTAACTTATCCTCGGCAAATTCTCGTAAAATTCTGCCAATACTCATTACCGACATATTTGTAAATTCTGCCAGATCTTTTCGGGTTAAAGGCACTTTTAATTCGCCTTCTATAAAAACATGTTGTGAGAGTTCAAGCAGTGCCCATGCCAAACGACCATGCATTTGTTTTGAAGAACTATTGAATAAATTATTAAAATTATTAGAGGACTTGGTATTTATGTTTTTGATAGTCTCAATGGCAAAAGCATTATTCTTATGCATCAGTTCTTCAAATAGATTTTTGCTAAAACTGCAAACAATCACATCGGTTAACGCTACCAAAGTATATTGCATTGGTGTTTCAACAAATAATCCATACAATCCAATAAAATTACACTTACGTTCTATCAATGAAAGAGTTCGGGTATTTGCATATTCCTTATAGATTTTTACAAACCCTTCCTTGAGAAACAGAATATCACTACTTGAAGCCCCTTGTTTAGAAATTATTTCGTCTTTTTTATAATACACGATTAGTTTAGCTTGCTCAAGCAACTCCATTTCTTTATCGCTAAGCATATTAAAACAGGTTGATCTGCCTTTGCAATTCAAGTCCTCATGTTGCGTAGTGTTAAACATCATCCTATGGTAGGTTTTCAATGGAGCAAATGTAATTATTTCTTTATAATAGATAGTTGATTTTTATCAGGTTAATATAAAATTGTAACATATGTTAATAAAAGAGATGTAAAATGATATATAATCAATAACATCTGAAACTGTGATAAGTACTTTATTTTAAAGCTTTTTACACTTTTTTATGACAGAAATCAGGAATTAAATATGCCCCTGCTCATTACTTTTGTTCCGTTACTATTTATTATAAAAATAAAAAAAAATACATGAAGAATTATGTTCTGATGTTTTTGACTTTGATGGTATTCTGGCTTTTGTTGAATAATTCTTTAGGCCTGGAAATTGTAGCTGTAGGGGTTGTTGTGAGTTTGCTTATTTCATTGATATTCTGTTCAAAATGCAGCATTTTCAATGAGATATCTTTTTCACCTAAAGCTTTGTATGCAACGGTGATGTTCATATTTGTTTTTTTGGGAGCATTGATTAAAGCCAATATTAGTATCACAAAAAGAGTTTTGTCTCCTTCCTTACCTATCAATCCGGGAATTGTACAGGTAAAGACTAAATTAAAATCAAAAGTTGGAAGGATGGTTTTGGCAAATGCCATTACACTTACCCCGGGAACTTTTACACTTGAGTTAGATGGAGAAGATCTATTCATTCACTGGGTAAATGTAAAGTCGGGTGAGACAGAAGAAAGTACAAAAGAAATTGTCTCATCATTTGAGAAATATTTAGAAGTAATGTATGGTTAGTATAATGATTTACATATCCGTTGCGATCAGTTTGATAAGTGTTTTGGTTGCCTTAGTTCGTTTTGTTAAAGGGCCTGAAAAAGTAGATCGTATTGTTGCCATCGATGTTATTTCCATCATTGGATTAACATTGATCTTATTGATGTCAACTATAATGAAAAGAATAATTTACATTGATGTAGCCATTGTCTATGCAATACTTGGCTTTATTGGTATAATAGTTGTTTCACGATTTTTAAAAAGAGGTTTATAATGGAAAATATTTTCGAATTGATAGGAGGAGTTTTTCTAATGTTAGGGTCTATATCTTTATTGATCTCGGCAGTTGGATTGTACCGTATGCCTGATTTTTATAACCGCATTCAAGTAGGAACCAAGGCGTCTACATTTGGTGTGTTTCTAACAATAATAGGAGTAGCTTTTATTTTTCCGGGTTGGTCTCCAAAGTTATTGGCAATGCTGATGTTTATATTATTTACAAATCCAATTTCATCTCATATCATTGCGCGTGCAGCTTATTATACAAAAGTTCCGCTTTCAGATAGAACGAAAGTTGACAAGTTACAGGAAGTGAGCAAGGTGCATTTGAAAAAAGTAAAAAATAAAGGATAAAAATATGTTAATTTTTTTAGCTATAGTTTTAGGAATTGCAAGTATGGTAGGAGCATATTTTGCTGTTCACAGTAATAAATTAACCGTTGCAATTATTGCAACCGGTATAGTGAGTATGATGGCATCTGTAATGTTTTTGTTATTGGCTGCACCTGATGTTGCCATGACCGAAGCATCTATTGGTAGCGCACTTACAACTGCAATTTTTTTCTTCACTTTAAATAAAATCAGACAAACTAATGGGTAAAAAAACTTTAATAGGGTTGTTAATGGTTGCAATGACAGTGGTTCTCTTCCCTTTGTACAAATCGTACCAGAGCAGTGAAAAATTAACAAGTTTAGGTCAGTACTATGCTGATAATGGAGTAAAGGATACCGGAGCTACAAATCTTGTAACATCTGTTGTTGTTACTTATCGAGGTTTGGATACTTTAGGAGAGGTAACCATTTTGTTTTTGGCAGCATCTGTCATTTCTTTCTTTTTAAGTTTTAAAAAAGAAGACAGAATTGTAAACAGAAATACACGAAATGTAACAGAGATCCTCACTACATCCGTACAGGTTTTAGTACCGATAATTTTTATGTTTGGAATTTATATTTTTATAAACGGACACTTAACACCCGGAGGAGGTTTTCAGGGTGGAGCCGTAATTGCTTCAGGAACTTTATTGATGTTTCTATCAAATCCTGACTTTAAATTGAACCATAAAATAATTCATACGGTTGAATCTATTTCAGGAATTGCATTTATTGTAATTGGAGTTTTAGGAATTTTGCTGGCAGGTGGATTTTTAGATAATAGAATTATGGGATTAGGAACTGCAGGGACACTATTCAGTGCAGGAGCAATTCCTTTGATCTACATATTCTTAGGTTTAAAAGTAGGAACCGAATTATCAAATGTTCTTGGAGTTTTTGTAGAGTCTCAAAACGAGATGATCGAGATTCCTTCAGACGAAAATCATAAATCGATAACCGAAGAGAAGTAAGAATGGAGTATATAATAATGACAACGGGATTTGCACTTACCATCTTTGGATTGTATGGATTATTGTCGCAAAAAAATATGATCAAGATAATTCTTGGTTTTACAATATTCACTACAGGAATCAATATTGTAATGGTTTCCATTGGTTATGTAAGAAATGGTATAGCACCAATTCTTGATGATGAGGGAGCAAAACAACTGAATAATGGAGCAACTATTGTTGATCCTCTGCCACAGGCATTGGTCTTAACTTCCATTGTTATCGGTCTGGGAGTTACTGCATTAATGCTGGCTTATGTGATGAAATTGTATCAGGATAAAAAGAGTTTGAATATTAATGATTATAAAGATTTAAAATGGTAGGACCAATATATATAATTGCACTTGCACTTGGACTTGCATTTTTTCTTGGATTTTTCGGAAAATCATTAAGGACGGTATCTGGTTTTGTAATGTTGGCAGGTCTTGCCTTTATGACATTTATCTCAGGGCAATGGCTTTTGGCTTTCCTTAACGGAAGTGTAGCCACACAGGAAGTTTTTACAGCAGGTTTTAAACCTCCATATTCTATTAATTTAAGAATGGGAATAGAAGAAGCTGTATTTACATTGATGATCAATGCGATTGGCCTTTTAGGAGGAATGTATATGTTTAAGAGGTTAAAAGAAGTAGGAAACAGTGCAATGTCCGTTTTTATTGTGCTTATCATGAGTTTGAATGTAATTGTAATGACCCGTGACCTTTTCAATATTTTTGTATTTGTTGAAATTGGAAGTATTGCAACTGCCGGAATGATCATTCTAGATAAGAATTCAAAATCGTTGCAGGCAGGTTTGAAATACTTATTGGCTACTGGAGTAATTTCCGGACTTTTATTGATAGGAATTATTTTTGCCTATTATTTTGCAGGCAGTTTAAATATTGATGGAATTATTGCTGCAAATGTTGGAGTAGCTAAAGCAGGATCTGTTGCAGTATTTTTAATTATTGCAGTATTGGTTTTAGAATTAAAACCTTTTCCGGCTAACGGTTGGGGATTAGATGTTTATCAAAGTGCAAATCCTGGTTTTGGTGCTATAGTTTCTGCAGCCACAGCTACTGCAGGATTATTTGTGCTTTATAAAGTTCTTCCAATGGGAGGAGAACTTTGGTATCCATATATTGTAATAATTGGTTTGATCACTTTTGTAGGTTCAAATTTAGTAGGTACCCGTCAAAAAAATGCAAATCGATTATTGGGTTATTCCTCGATTGGGCAAATTGGGCTGGTGATGACAGTAATAGGATTACAACCTGTGCTTGGAAATAAATTTACATTTATTGCATTTGCTTTATTACTGAACCATTTTTTAGCCAAAGCCGGTTTATTTTGGTTGTCTGGAATTATCAAAAAAGAAAAAATAAGTGATTGGTCTGTTCTTCGTGAAAACAAAGCGCTGTTAATTCTGTTTGTCATCTTTATTTTTGCATTGATTGGTTTCCCTCCATTTCCTTCTTTCTTTGGGAAATATGAATTGATCATGAGTCTGGTTTCTATGCACCATGTTTGGGTTGCTGTTTTAATACTTTTAGGTTCATTTGCTGAAGGAATTTATATGTTCAGATGGTTAGGTGATGTGTTGAAAAACGAAAAACGAGAAGAGATTCTGCATATTCAATGGAATAAATTTATTCCTATTGTTATCGTAGCAGTTTCGCTGTTGGCAGCTGGGTTTTTTTCCGTTCCTTATGTGGAAGGAGCATATTACTTTTACTTTATTCCGCTTGGATTCATCATTTTTTTAGGTCTGATAGATTTTCTTCCTGCTTATGTAAAGAATACGATCTCAATAGTGGGAATGGCATATTACTCCTATATTCTTTATCCTTTGGTAGAAGGAGATTTGATGCGCACAATCTTTTTTGCAATATTTATGATAGGAGGGATTCTTACTTTGATCGTTGGATATAACAAATCTGGAAAAAGAGAAGGATTTTATCCTGTGGCATTAATGATGTATGCAGGTTTGGCAATGATCCTTACTACTGATAATATGTTTGGATTCTTTTTTGGCTGGGAATTAATGACCGCAGGTTCTTATTTCTTGATCATCCGCGGAAAGCGATCTAAACCTCATGCTTATAGTTATATGTTATTTTCTGTTGCCGGAGCATATCTTATATTGTTAGGTTTTGCTATTGCATATGCAAGTGCAGGAACTCAAGATCTAATCGCTTTAAAAGATATCTCGATATACACAACATTGGCTTATACTTTATTAGCCATTGGTTTTATGACCAAAACAGCTTCTTTAGGTTTACATATTTGGTTACCGGGAGCGCATGGTGAAGCAGAATCAGATGTTTCACCCATGGTATCTGCTATCTTATTAAAAGCTGGAGTTTTTGGATTGATGTTGCTTTTCCTTTATATGGGACAACAAACAGGCGATACTTTATTGTTCGTTTTAGGTTGGGTAGGAGCTTTTACGGCTTTGGTTGGAAATCTTGCAGCAGTCTTTCAGGAAGATGCAAAACGTATGTTGGCTTATTCTTCTATTGGTCAATTAGGATATATTTTATTTGCAATTGCCATGATGACCCAATTGGGCTGGCTGGCAGGCTTTACATATGTGATCAATCACTTTATGTTTAAAGCGATATTGTTTATGGTTGTTGGAGGAATTGTTGTAAAAGCAGGAACTCACAATTTATACCAAATGGGAGGCTTACTTAAAAAGATGCCTTTCTCTTTTGTAGCTGTCCTAATCGGTATCATTACCCTTGCTGGAATACCCCCATTGTCGGGTTTTGCAGGTAAATGGTTGTTCTATAATGCAGTAGTATTAAAAGGGTGGTATATTCAGGGTGTGATTGTATTCTTTGCAGGAACTATTGCATTCATGTATGCTTATAAATTGATACACTCTATATTCTTAGGGCAATTAAAAGATAACCACAGGAATTTAAAAGAATTAAGTCCGGCAATTTTAATACCGGTATATATTTTAATAGCAGGGATATTTTATTTCTCAGCATATCCTCAGGATGTGCTGGAACCCATTGGAAACATGTTAGCGGCTTATTTTCCCTCAACCGTTAACTGGGCCGGTGATGGTTTGGCTACAACAGTTTTAAGTCACTGGAACGGACAAGCAGTCTTAATAATTATTATCACTGTGTTTGTTTTGGTCTTGGGATATTTAAAATTAATTACAGGTAAGACCACCAGATTAGAACAGTTTAATATAGCATATTCGGCAGAACGTCCTTTCCGACCGGAAACAACACATGTTTCATATAATATGTTTGCAGGGTTAAACAAAGCAATAGGATTTTTAGTAGCACCTGGTATTACACGCTTCTGGAAAAATATTAGTGATATGGTTCTTGATTTTGCAGGAGTTATAAGGAGATTGTATAGTGGTAATGGTCAGGTTTATGCGGTACATATTATCATTTACATTGTAGTATTCTATTTAGTTTCATTAGGATGATATAAATATTATGGATTATAGTATAGAGAAATTTTTATGGGCATTGTTAGGATTGTTCATCGTACTTAACTGGGGTTTTTTAATGGCTTCATTAATGCGAAGGATCGGAGCAAGACTTGCCGGAAGAATTGGTGTCCCAATTTATCAGCCGTGGATTGATATGATAAAGTTGATAAGTTTACGTACTTATTTATCACATGGTGTAATGTATTACATCGGGCCGGTATTTCGTTTGGTTGGAGGTGTAGGGATGTTTCTTTTTATGCCGGTTCTTGTGGGATCTGAAATTTGGAGTAATTATTCTTTTTCAGGAGATTTAATACTGTTGTTGTATTTCCAGTCATTTGGTATGCTGGGTATGGCTTTAGGAGCATCAGAAAGTGGTTCGCCTCATGCATCTATTGGTATTTCCCGTGGATTATCACAATTTGCGGCTGTGGAGGTGCCAATGACTTTGGCTGTAATTGCTATAGCTATTCAGCATCATACTTTTTCTTTTTCGGAGATCTTAGATGCACAACAAGGTGGCATAATGAACTGGACTATTTTTACAAATCCTTTAGCAGCCATAGCAGGGATGCTGGCAATGTTGGGAGCAATGAGTCACTCACCTTTTAATCTGGTAAAAGCACCAAATGAAATTCCTATAGGACCACCAACAGAATATCACGCATCTTTTTTAAGTGTATTAAGAACAAACAGTGCTATTATACATGTTGTGGAGGCAGCTTTATTTATGAATTTATTCTTCGGAGGAGCTGATACCTGGTATATGTATATTATAAAAACATTCTTTGTGTACTTCATATCTGTATTTGTAGGAATGGTTTTTCCCCGTTTCAAAATAGAAGATTCGGTACGTTGGTTTCTTAAATGGCCAACTGCCATCGGAATCATTGCTGTTTTGGTAGCAGCTTATTGGAAGTAAAAATGGAGGCTTTAAGCCAATAGAATTAAAAAAATGGAAGAAGAGAAAAAAGATAAGTTTTTAGCACCTGAAAATGAAATTCGTCAGGTGGAAGCACCGGATGGTTGCATGATCGAAATCGATCCCCTGAAAGATTATTTTACACAGGATCGTCCAAAGCCATACAAAGTTAGAAAGGGACCTGTGGAGAACTTTTTGAACTGGGCACGTGCTGAAAGTTTATGGGTACTTGGATTTGGAACAGGTTGTGGGAGTATTGAAATACCACCACTGGTAACACCTCGTTATGATATGTTTCGTTTTGGAGTTCAAATGAGAGCTACACCACGACAGTCAAATGTTTTTATTATATCCGGATACCTTTCCGTGAAAACGTTAAAAAGAGTGATCAGAGCCTATGAGCAAATGCCAAGTCCGAAATATGTTTTAGGATTGGGTAGTTGTACGATCAATGGTGGAATGTACTGGGATAGTTATAACACAATAAACAGACTGGATCATTTTATGCCTGTAGATGTTTATATCGCCGGTTGTATGCCTCGTCCGGAAGCTTTATTGGCCGGTTTTGGAAAACTAAAGGAATTGATCAAAGAAGGAAAAGGGCATAAAGCAAATGAATATGTGGAGAATTTTGACTGGTATAAAGAAAATCAAAAGAAGATCATCAAGGATTGGAACATGCCTGATTACAACTGGTAGAAGTTAAGCAATATGCAATAAGCTTTAAGCCATTGTTTAAAGATAGAAAAAACAGAAAATGCAAGACACAATAAAAAATTTGACGGAGCGGTTTGGAGCTTCTGATGCCATTGAAAAGAAACCCGGTTTGACCTTTATTACTGTGGATCAGGAAAAAGCTATTTCGGCTGTAACATATCTTCGTGATTTAGAAGGGTATACGGTTTTGACTTTGCTAACTGCAGTAGACTGGATTGAGGAAGGTATTTTTCAACTGACCTATTTGTTAAATAATCCGGTTTCAATTTCAGAGATTGCTGTGAGAGTGATGATTGACAGAGAAAAGTCAGAAATGGAATCTGCTCATCATCTTTGGCCAAATGTAGAGGTTTATCAACGGGAGTTGAGAGAAATGTATGGAATTAATTTCCCAGGATCACCTCGAATTAATGATAATTTTATTTTGGAAGGATGGGATGATATCCCACCTTACAGAAGAGATTTTGATACAAAAGCATATTCTGAAAAAACATTTTTTCCACGTCCGGGGCGTAAATCAAATGATCCGGCAGAACATATGAAGAAGAAAATGTATCCGAACAACCCTTCTGATTATACAAATAAAAAATATAATCCGAATCGTTAACTTATTGAGAAAATGGAAAAAAGTAAATTATTTACCTTAGATCATGATCGAAGTTCTTATCAGAAAGAATTAGATGAGAACGGGCAACCTATCATCGACCTTTCATCTCATAAGTATGTGAAATTATGGCAAGGTCCTCAACATCCTGGTATTACAGGAAATATGTCATTGGAGCTTACCGTGAATGGTGACGAGATAGTTCATTCAAAAACACATGTAGGTTACTTACATCGTGGATTTGAGAAATTAATGGAGCGCAGAAAATACATTCAGTGTTTTCCAACCTGTATTCGTATGTGTGTGGCTGAGCCAGATCCAAATGAATATGTGCTGTCAAATGCGATTGAAGAATTATCAGGAATTGAGGTTCCTGATATGGCGCAATGGTTAAGAACCTTAGCTTTGGAAATGGCACGTTTGCAGGTATTATTACGTGGAGTTCCCGGTCAGGCCGGAACATTTGCACTTGGATTAGGTTATCAATGGGGTAATTACCTTCGTGATCTTATTCTTGATTCATTTGAGGAACTTACAGGTGGTCGTGTTTATCATATGTATATCCTTCCGGGAGGAGTTCGTGGATTATTGCCTGACGGATTCAAGGGAAGAATGGAAGAAAAGTTAAAATTGATCGATGAGTTTGTTATCAAACTGGATAAGTTAATGTTTCAAAATGTTGTTTTTGAATCAAGAGCCAAAGGTTTGGGGTATATTCCAAAAGAATGGGTAGATGTCTATGGTGTTTATGGTCCGACTGCCAGAGCTGCAGGCGTAATGAGGGATGTTCGTAAAACAAATCCTTATTTAAAATATGCTGAACTTGATTTTGAACCTTATACCACAACAGAATCGGATGTTTATGCCCGTTCGGTTGTGCGTTACCAGGATCTTCAAATGACAGTAGATCTCATTCGTCAGATCATGGCTAAAATGCCTGAAAAAGGTGATATAAAAGCAGAGACACCAAATGTTTTACACTGGAAAATTCCGAAAGGAGAAACCTATTCTAAATGTGAATCTTCCCGTGGAGAATATGGAATGTATATGGTTTCGGATGGTAGTGATATGCCTCGAAGAGTAAATTTAAAAGGGCCAAGTTATACACATGCAAATGCATTACTTGATAGAATGCTGATCAATGCCAATATTGCTGATACGGCTGCAATAATGGTTTCTTTAGCAACATGTCCTCCTGAAATTGAGAGGTAAATTATTTTAGCTTTAAGCAATAAGCTTTAGGCTTTAAGCTGAAAAAAATAGTTACATGAGCTGATAGGCTTATTGCCTAAAGCTTAAAGCAAAAGCCAAAGGCTTTTAAAATTAAAAGAATGGATATAAAAAAATTATTAACACCACTTACAGCCTGGGGAAACATCACCAAAGATCCTGTTACTATTAAGGATCCTTTGAATGATCGTCCTGGTGCAGACAGATATAGAGGTTTTCACCGAAATGATACGGATGTTTGTATAGGTTGTGGTACTTGTGAAGATATTTGTGAAAATGAGGCAATCGATATGGTTGCAATAAGTAAAACAAAAGATGGTGATAGTGGATTGCGTCCGATGATTGATTACGGACGTTGTTGCTGGTGTGCTCTTTGTGTAGATGTTTGTACAACTAACTCATTGACCATGTCAAATGAATACACATGGGTGGCAACTGATCCTGAAGAGTTTAGATTTATTCCCGGCGTAGATAAAAAAGATTGGGATGAAGGAGATAAGGGTTGGAAAAAACCTGAGAATTATGAATTCTATTCTTTGGATAGAGTCCATATGGAAGAACTTTCTCCGGATGAGCGTAATGGTTCTTTTATTGAAATGATGAAAGGATACTCAAAAGAGCAAGCCGAAAAAGAAGCCGACAGGTGTGTGGAATGTGGTATTTGTACTGCAACATGTCCGGCTCATATGGGTATTCCTGAATATATCAAAGCGATTCGTAATGATGATCTGGAAGAAGGACTTCGAATATTGTATGATACAAACCCGTTACCGGAAATTTGTGGGCGAATTTGTACCCATAAATGTGAAACAGTTTGTTCTATGGGGCACAAAGGAGATCCAATTTCTATTCGCTGGCTGAAACGGTATATTGCTGATCAGAATCCATCTGAAAAATATAAAGAAATTCTGGAAGTGGAGAATCAGCAACCAAAAGGTAAAAAAGTTGCCATTATTGGCGCAGGTCCTTCCGGACTTTCGGCAGCACATTATTTGGCATTGATGGGATATGAAGTGAAGATATTTGAAAAACTGGAAGCAGCAGGTGGTATGATGCGTTATGGCATTCCGGAATATCGTTTGCCTTATGATCAGATTGATAAGGATATAGATTATATACTATCATTAGGAGTTGATATTGAATATAATGTTAATATTGGAACTGATATCACTTTAGATAAGTTAGGAAAAGACTATGATGCAGTATTCTCAGGAACAGGATTACATCTGGGGCGTTCAACAGGAATTGACGGAGCAGATAATGAGCATGTATATTATTCAACAGATCTTTTAAGACAGATCTCTCAGGGAGAAGATATTGAAGTAGCAGAAAGCATTGTAGTTATTGGTGGAGGAAATGTGGCGATGGATATTACCCGTTCATTGGCTCGTATGCAAAAAGAAAAATACGGTAAAGTGCAAATGATTGCTACTTCTCTTGAAACAGAAAAAAATATGCCGGCTGATAGAGAAGAGGTTGTGGAAGCAAGAGAAGAAGGGTGTATTATCAACCCTGGATGGGCTCCTCAATCTATTGAAATGAAGGATGGTGTTCCAACCGGACTTCATGTTGTGCAATGTAATTCATTGTTTGATAAAGAAGGTCGTTTCAATCCGCAATGTGATTTGGATGTAAAAGAATTTTGGCCGGGAGTAATGATAGTTGAATCTATCGGGCAAGGAATGGATATTTCTTATATTACAGAAGAGATGAAAGAAAAACTGGAATTCGGTCCTAGAGGAAGAGTGCAAACCGATGAGTATTTCCAAACATCTCTAAATTGGTTGTTTATGGGAGGTGATATCATTGAAGGACCAGATGTTATTCATGGTATCGCAAATGGCCACAAAGCTGCTGTTGGTATCGATATGATGTTGAACAAAGAAAAGAAATAAGGATGTTGATTATCGTAAATCAATATGTTACAACAGTATAAGATGTTTTTTATCATATCTTATCCAATAAAGAAGGAATCTTAAACAATATATAATATGAAAACATTAGTATCAGAAATTCTGGATCAAAAAAGAAAAGTTGTTTATACGATCAATGAGAATGCAAGAGTCTATAAAGCTGTTAAAAAAATGCATGAATATAGGATCGGATCTCTTTTAGTTGTAAATTCCGAAGAGAATTTAGTCGGAATTATTACAGAGCGTGACATTCTTTATAAGTGTTATCAATCAAATGAGGCCATGACCAAGTCACATGTAAAAGTAAAGGAAAGGATGACATCATCAGAGAATCTATTTGTTGGGAAAATAGATGATACAGCTACTTCCATCATGAATTTAATGGTTAACAAGAATATTCGACATATTCCTATCCTTGACGGAGAAACCATTGTAGGGATGATTTCAATGGGTGATGCTTTAAAGGGCGCATTGGATGCTCGGGAATTAGAAGCAAAAATGCTTCGAGAACATATTAAAAATCCATTTGGAGTACATATTTATAAATAAAAACAAGAGCCAGAATAAAAAGGTTAACAATGTTGTAAATGGGAATGAGAATATAATGACATGAATTATGATGTTGCATAAAAGATTAAAAAAGTTGAATTTGAAATAAATAATTTTGCTTTAACCTGTTTTTTTTTGTAGATATAACGAATAACATACTTCTTATGATTAGCATATAATATTTTAACCTAAATAAAAATATGATGAAAAATATTGAATTTAATGGTCTGACTTGTTTTAAAGTATCTTTAAATGTAAACAGATCACCGTTGAGTGATGAGATGAATTTATTGATTCTTGAATCTGATCCTAACCCGGATTATTATGCGAAAAAGGATTTTCCACCTAATAAAAAGCATGTTGGTGACAGACATCTTTATTTGTTGGTTAATAATCAGATCAATTGTTTTCAGGATGTAATATTAAGAAACAGGAATCGGATAAAAAGAATTCATAATTTCAATATGAATATCTATCCTGGTTATATGTCATTTCAAAATAAAAATGTTCCATGTATAAGAATAAATACAGCAAATATAGATCAACTTCCATTGTTGATCAAAGAATTTAAGAATGTTGGATTAAAATTCATAAAAGATCAAAAGGTAAAAGCTTATGATAGTTTTATACACTTTAAAAAATATATCAATTTTGAAAAAATAGATGAAAATATTTATCAGGATCATGAAAATCAAAATCGTTTTTTCTTTCAGATAGATAAACTCATTGAAATGGAAGATTTTGTAAAAGGAATAGAAAGTATAAAGTTCAATTGTGATTTTCATTTATTTGACAGCTTTTTAGCTGAAATATTTATTGATAAAGATGTGTATGATTTTATTGGTGTTTACTCAAAGCACTGTGATAAAGAAAGATTTGCTGAATTAAAACAGCAAATTAAAAAGCAATTTGACAACTAAAATATAGAGACTTGTCTTTATAATATGTGTTTAGGATGAAAAAGGATTTTCCGAAAGGAAAATCCTTTTATTTATTTATATTAATTTTAGATTTACTTTATTTAAGAAATAATGTATATTTTTATTCTCATTATACAAGCAAATAGATCACTTGCTGTTTGTAACTTACAAGGAAATATATATTAAAATAATAAGAACCCGTATGAATAATAAATATGATGCAATTGTAATTGGCTCAGGAATAGGAGGTTTAACAACTGCTGTTCTTCTCACAAAAATTTTTAAAAAGAAAGTTCTCGTATTAGAACAGCATTTTATTGCCGGTGGCCAGACCCATGAATTTAAGCGGGTAAAGAACGGTAAAAAATTTCACTGGGATGTTGGGGTTCATTATATTGGGGAAATGGAAAAAGGTCTTAAATACCGAAAGATCTTTGATTTTATTACAGATAATAAGCTCCAGTGGAATAAAATGCCTCATTATTTTGAAAAATTTATCTATCCTGATTTTACTTTTAAACAACCATCCAATCCAAAAGAATTTGAAGCAGATCTGATCAATAAATTTCCCGAAGAGAAAGAAGGGATCATTCAATATTTTAAAGATATTCGTATTGCTACCGGTTGGTTTCAAAAGGATATTTCATCTAAAACAATGCCCTCATTAATCCGATTTATTATTAGATTTTTTAATAATAAAAAGGCTGATTTAGCCTTATCAACTACAAAAAATTATTTAGATAAAAATTTTAAAAGTGAAAAGATAAAAGCATTATTAACTTCCATTTGGGGAGATTATGGTGTACCTCCCGATAAAAGTGCATTTGTGATGCATGCAATGGTGGTAAGATCTTACTGGTATGGAGGGTATTATCCTGTTGGAGGAGCAAGTTCGTTTGCAAAATTTATGGTTCCGATTATAGAAGAAGGAGGAGGAAAAATACTCACTGCAACAAATGTTGAAAAAATAATTATCAAAAATAACAAAGCAATTGGTGTAAAAGTAAATAAGAGAGGTAAGCAGGAAGAATTCTTTGCAGAAGATATAATATCAAATGCAGGGGCATACAATACTTATTTTAAATTAATAGGAAAAGAGATAGATATTCCGTTTCGGGAGGAGATCAAAAAGGCCCAAAGTAGTTTATCGTCTAATACCTTGTATCTCGGATTAAAAGAAAGTCCTGAAAAACTTGGAATAAAAGGTGAAAACCACTGGTTATTTTCATCATATGATCACAGCAAAGTTTTTGGTGAAATTAAAATGTCACAACAAATTCATTCGGCATTTGTTTCATTTCCTTCTATGAAAAACCCAAAGGCAGAAACGCATACTGCCGAAATTATTAATTTCTCACATTTTGAAAATATGCATAAATGGGTTGATACAAAATGGATGAAAAGAGGAAAGGATTATGAAAAATTCAAAGAGGAATATGCAAAAAAATTATTGGAATTTGCAGAAAAGTCTATTCCTGGACTATCAGCACTGGTCGATTATTCTGAATTGTCAACCCCTCTTACCTTAGAGCATTTTACAAAATGGAAAAACGGTAGCTTTTATGGAATTCCGGTTACTCCTGAACGCTACAAATATAAATGGATCACTCCTAAAACACCTGTAAAAAACTTATACTTAACAGGTACAGATGCAGCTACACTAGGTGTAATTGGAGGCATGATGGGAGGTCTTTTATCAACATCTGTAATTATTGGAGGGATGAGCATGATGAAAATTATGAAGGAGGTAAGTAAAAATTCAGAATGATCTCGATTCTTTTAAAATAATAGATGAGATATGATTTTCATATCTCATCTATTTATTAACATAATCAATAGAAAATCAAGTAGTTAGTGAAAATTTGAATTGCTATAGTTGAAGTTATTTTTGTTTATAATACATCGTATATTATAAGCCCTATTTGATTAATTCCATTCTAATTTATTTTTTTGTAACTTAAGTCACTTAAAAGGGTGCTTTTTTGTTGATTTCGTGTTGTCTGAATGTAATACAATTATTTTTTTATTCTTTTGATTAAAGGTAAAGAGCTGTATGATCATTCATTTTTAAAATTGTCAAATGGGAATATTATATAAGATTTTTATTTTTTTTAAACGATATTATACTCGTTGTTTTCTCTTTCTTGTCCTACTGTTATCCTATAGTTTATACGGTCAAAATTCAATTGAAACAGGTAAATTAAGGGTGAAATATTTTACTTTAGAAGACGGGCTTTCTCAAGTTACTATCAAAGATCTTTATCAGGATAAATCGGGATTTGTATGGATGACTACGGACGATGGTTTAAATAGTTTTGATGGTAATAAGTTTAAACACTTTAAATATAGTGAGACGGATTCAACAACTATCTCGGGTAATCAAACAACTAAAATGTTGGGTGATAGATTTGGGAATATTTGGGTTGGGACTATAGGAGATGGCCTAAATTATTACAATAAAGATCTGGATATTTTTCAAAGGATCAAATTGAAGTATAGTGACAAAGAAAATGAAGTAATATCAGATATTGAATCGGGTATGAATGGTTCAGTTTGGGTAAGTTCTCGAATTTCAGGTTTGCATCATTTACAGGTTGGAAATAATGGGTCTTATTTGCAAAAGAATTATTTCAAAGATCAACCTTTAAGTGCTTTATTATTTGATACAAAAAACACACTGTGGATAGGTAGTTTTGGAGGCCATGTTTTTAAAATGGATAGTTTGAATAGACCTGATAGTCAATATGATACAAATATTAATAGTCATGTTCGAGCATTTTATGAAGCAGGTAATAATCTTTTGATAGGAAGTGATTTAGGTTTATTTATTTATGATCTTCAAAGTAAAAAATTTAGTTTATTTGAGCTTGATAAAGCTAGTAATTTATCAGCCAGGCACATTGGAGCTTTTTTAAAAGCCGGGGATTCTACAGTTTGGATAGGATCAGGTAGTGGATTATACTTATTTGATTGGACTCAATTTAGTGTTATAAGAAAGATTGAGTATTCAGAAAATGGAGATGTGGGTCTGAGTAATAATACTGTTCAATCTATTTTAAAGCTCTCGTCACAACAAATACTTGTTGGAACAGCCAATAATCTTAATTTGCTTGATTTTACTGAACCATGTTTTAATAACATATCTAAAGATAAAGTAGGTGAACACGTGCTCAATGACAATATAGTTTTTTCCATTTTAAAGGATGATAATGATCTTTGGATAGGAACATCTGATGGAGGGTTAAATCTGACCAGAAATGGGAAAACTTATTATTTCATGGAAGACCAAAATGATCCTACAAGTATTTCCGGATCTGTGGTTCGAGCAATTGTTAAAGATCAAAAAAATCAAAGACTATGGATTGCAACAACACGGGGATTGAGCATGATCAATTTAAAAACCTTTGATCCTAATAATCCAAAATTTACTATTTTTCAAAATGACCCTAAAAATTCTAATACCATAAATTTAGATTTTTTAAAGGATCTCACATTAGATAAAAACAATAATGTATGGGGAGCAACTTTTGGTAAAGGTATTTTTAGACTTGAAATGCATGAGAATGATAAGGTTACGATTTATCGGTATAAAAATGATATAAGTAATTCGAATTCATTGATAAATGATGTTACTCAATGTATTAGGGTTGATAATGACAATAATATTTGGATAGGTTCTAGAGGAGGGCTGACAAGACTTCATTTTCAAAAAGAGAATTATAATGATCCGGAATTCACTAATTTTTATAAAAAAACTGAAATTCAGAATTCACTCTCAAATAATATAGTTTATGATATTTTGTTTGATATGGAGAATCGGCTATGGGTGGCAACCCGGAATGGATTGAATTTATTTTTGGGTAATAATGTATTTGAATCTTGGACAAAAGAGGAGCAATTTCCTAATGTAATTGTATACAGTATTCAGGATGATGAAGATGGTAACCTTTGGCTTGGTACTAATGACGGTATTGTAAGGTTTGAACCCGGAAAGAAAAAATTTACGCAATTTGGCAGTAAAGATGGTATTCTAAGCAAAGAATTTGATATTCATGCTAAATTTCGTGATAAGAACGGAAATATTTATTTGGGAGGTACTAATGGAGTCACTTATTTTCATCCTGATAATTTAGAGAAAATTGATAACCCCGTTCCCATTTACTTTTCCCAATTACGTGTTAAAAGTGAAATAATCAACTCTAAAAACTCAACAAGTGTTTCTTTAGTTGAGCCTTTATTGAGAATAAATGAACTGGAATTTAAACATAACCAGTTTCCTTTTTACCTTCAGTTTTCCTCCATCGATTTCAGTTGGAATCAAAATATTGAATATGCATATAAACTTCTTCCCACTGATAATAAATGGAATATTCTTACCGACCCTGAAATCCAGTTTTTAAATTTGCCAGCCGGAAGTTATACCCTGCAAGTCAATGGTTTTTCAAGAGGAAAAGAATGGGATCAAGCTCCATTAGAAATAAAATTACAAATTTTACCTCCATGGTGGGCAACCTGGTGGGCGTATCTTATTTATTTAGGTATTGCTATATTATTTGCTGATAGATTTTATCGCTTCCAGCTTTCCAAAAGATTGGCAGTGGCTGAAAGTGAAAGACTTAAAGAAGTGAATCAGTTGAAAAATAGTTTGTATACTAATATCACACATGAATTTAGAACACCTCTTACGGTTATTCTTGGTATGGCAGATTCATTAAAATCAAATATTGAAAGTAAGCAATTGAAAGGGACGGAGCATTCACTTGAAATGATCAAACGCAATGGAAATAGACTTTTGCGTCTGGTAAATGAGATGCTGGAACTATCAAAACTTGAAAGTGGTAATATGAAATTACAATTGGTTCAGGCCAATGTAATTCCCTTTGTTAAATATTTGAGTGAGAGTTTTCAATCCCTTGCAAAGGAAAATAAAATTGATCTTATGGTCTATTCTGAAATTGATGATCTTACAATGGATTTTGATTCTAACAAATTGTCTGTTATCATTTCAAATGTATTATCAAACGCAATTAAATTTACACCGGCAGGAGGGAAAATAATAGTTCACCTTAACAGAATTATAAAAAAGAATCGTGAATTTTTCCTTATAAAAGTGAAAGATGATGGATTGGGTATTTCAGAAAAGGATTTGAGGTATATTTTTAACAGATTTTATCAGGTAGATGATACTTCATCACGTCACAAGGAAGGTACAGGTATAGGTTTGGCATTGACAAAAGAATTTGTTGAATTGATGCGTGGAACTATAAAAGTAAAAAGTTTACCAGAAAAGGGAAGTGAATTCATTATTCTTCTCCCCATAAGTAATAAAGCTGTTCTAGGCAAGGATATTTTATTATCTCTGGAACCAAAATTATCAATATCTACAAATAGTGATAAGCAAAGTCATTTTATTTTGGAGGAGAATTCGGAATTGCCACTTGCATTGATCATTGAAGATAATGCAGATGTGTTTCATTATTTGAAATCATGTTTAGCTGGCAAGTATCAAACTTTTTATGCATCAAATGGAGCGATTGGAATTGATATGGCTTTTGAAAAAGTACCGGATATCATCATAAGTGATATCATGATGCC
>JAOZTG010000167.1:4007-6630 GCA_029939235.1 Flavobacteriaceae bacterium | reverse complement strand
CGTGTGCCTGTTTTGCTAATTTTCCTGTTTCGATGGAGATTTGTCTTCCATCACCGAGGTCAATAACCTCTTTAAATACTTTTGGAATCATAATTTGTTTTTAGAATTCACTTTTTTTAAAAGCAAATTTGTTAATTCATGGTTAAACTTTGTAGTTGTGTTGTTGTTTGCCAATGAATTACTTAGTTTCTCAACAAAAAAATGTTAAGATTTGAGTATTTTTTTACAAATTTAATCAAATATATCACTCAAAACGGATTTACCTGATTACTTCAAAAAATAAAAGAGAGGCACAAAGCCTCTCTAAAATTTATTTTCTTAAACCTAATTCTTTAACTATTGCACGATATCTTGTAATATCGCTTTTAATTAAATAGTTTAATAAATTACGTCGTTTACCTACTAATTTTACCAATGAACGTTGTGTATTAAAATCTTTACGATTGTTTTTCAAATGCTCAGTTAAATGGTTGATTCGGTAAGTGAACAAAGCAATTTGTCCTTCTGAGGAACCTGTGTCTATTTGAGATTTTCCGTGTTTAGTGAAAATCTCATTCTTTTTTTCAGCTGTTAAATACATGCTAACATTAAATTTTAATTAATAATTTTTATGTACTATTATTTTAATAGGCGGCAAAGATACTACTATTATTTTGATTAACAATAATTTAAATTTACTACTTTTACACGCTCTCCCTGGAATTTAAACCTTTGGACTTATAATAAGTCAAAGAAATATCTGTTAATACAATTGTTATAAAATATTAATCTAAATTTAAAAAAAATGAAACATCTTAAAAAAATCTTTGCAGGAATAGCAATTCTTACAATTACTGGTTTGATGCTAACAAGTTGTGAATCTGATGATCTAAAACTTGATACAGAAGCAAATGTACAAAATCTTGAAATTGCGACTACACAAACTGAAATAGACAATGTTAGTGAAGAGATCAATGATATTGGTGAAAGCATTTATTTGATGTATGGAAATACAATAGCATCCAAAGATTCCAATACAAAATATGAAATACAAGGAAGGGAATTGCCTGAATGTTTAACCATATCTAAAATTATTACATTTGATAAAATAAATATAACACTTGATTATGGTGATGGATGTTCAAACAACAATGATAATTATTTAAGTGGTAAAATAATGTTGGCTATTGGTTTTAATATTGGCGAAAAATCTATTTCTATCGATTACACGTTTGATAATTTTTACTTTAATGGTAAGCTTGTGGAAGGTGAAATGCACAAAACAAAGCAAAAAATGAACGATAACGGTAATCCAGTAACCACAATAACAAAAAATATAAAAATTACCTGGGAAGATGGTGCTTTTGTTACAGTACAAGGTGAAAGACAAAGAGAATGGGTAGAAGGATTTGGCAATAAAATATGGGGAGATAACGTCTTTTCAATTACAGGAACCTGGAAAACAACAAGAAAAAATGGTATTGTAAGAACAGCAAAAATAACTACTCCACTGATACGTAAAGCAGCCTGTAAATTTATTGTGAGCGGCATTGTTGAAATTAATAAAAATGACAAAATTATCACCATCGATTATGGAAACGGAGAATGTGATAATTTAGCCATGGGGTATAGCAATGGAAAAGAATATGAGATCCAATTAGGAAAAAGAAAAAAATAAAATATATTTTGAGTTTTTATGTAAAGAATGCCTGTGATAAATTATCACAGGCATTCTTTTTTAATAAACATTTTAACAAGGTTGCTAATTGTATTTTAATTTTATTATTTTTAGTGCGATTTTAAAACTATTCATCTTGCTAAAATTTCAATTCAATATACTTTCTGTTTTATTTAGAATCAGTTTATTTCTTATTCTTTTTATCTCAAACTGCAACAAACTTTATCCGCAAGGAGAATGGCTGGAACACCTTGGCACTAAAGATAAAAAATTGATGTCGATTCAGGTGGATATGGAATTTGATCATTTAAAACCAAACTATAAAAATTTATTGATCATTGGAACAAATTTCAAAGGTTGTTTAAAAAATGGATTTCCAAATAAGGAAGGATTGAAAGAGTTGTATACTTTTTCTGATGCAACAGAGGTGATATTAAGTAAAATAACAAAAATTAAATTGGTAGGAGTTATTACTTACCAGTGTATTGGACTCGATATTTACTATATAAAGGACACTATAAACGTTAGAAAACGTCTTGATAGTTTATATTTGAATGAATTTGATAGTTCCAAGATTTATTTACATCTTAAAAAAGATAAAAACAGAGAATATTATTATTTGAATTTATTTCCGCAAAATTTTTCATCTGATTTCATTTTGGATCAGGAATATTTGATCGAATTGGCAAAAGCCGGTGACAAACTGGATGATAAAAGAAAGGTTACTCACTGGGCATATTTTAAAAATTCAAAAAAGAGAGAAAAATTTGTAAAGAACATTAAAGCATTGGATTTTCAAATTGATTCTGTTTATGCAAAAAATGAAGATAAATACCCTTATCAATTACAATTTTCACGAGAGAATTTAGTCAATCCAAAATCAATTTTTGATCTTACATCTCTTATCAAGGTTTTGATAAAAACTTCAAATTCTATTTATGGAAGCTGGGGATTTGATTCTAAAAC
>JAOZTG010000167.1:0-3907 GCA_029939235.1 Flavobacteriaceae bacterium | reverse complement strand
GAAGCCCAGGTAGTAGAAGCTTTTAATGATCCTGAAAAATGGATCAGAACTGATCTATGGGTAGAAACAGAATTTGACACGGATGGTGATGGTAAACCGGATAGAATGCATGTAGATGTTACACGCCCGTACCAAACAGATACAGAAGGACTTAAGCTTCCTGTTGTATATATTTCCAGTCCGTATTTTGCGGGAGTAGCTCCTTCTGTAGATGGATTGTTCTGGGATGTAAAGCACGAATTAGGTGAGCCAGCTCCTAAAGAAAGAGCACATCCTGAAGTTAAACGAAGGGGTAAAAGGCCGATTATTTCTAATTCACATATTAAAACATGGGTGCCAAGAGGGTATATTGTTGTGCATTCCTCTTCTCCCGGTACCGGACTTTCACAAGGGTCTCCTACTGTTGGTGGTGATAATGAATCTTTAGCACCAAAAGCAGTGATCGAATGGCTTTGTGGAAGAAGAACTGGATATACTTCCATTGATGGTGATGAAAAAGTAAAAGCATTCTGGTCTACCGGAAAAGTAGGAATGACAGGAACTTCCTATAATGGAACACTTCCTTTAGCAGCAGCAACCACAGGAGTTGAAGGGCTGGAAGCAATTATTCCAATTGCACCAAATACATCTTACTATCATTATTACAGATCTAATGGATTGGTAAGATCACCGGGAGGATATTTGGGTGAAGATGTAGATGTTCTATATGATTTTATCCATAGTGGAGATGAATCGAAACGTGCTTATAACAACAAAACAATTCGGGACACCGAAATGAAAAATGGCATGGATAGAATTACAGGTGATTATAATGAATTCTGGGCTGGTCGTGATTATTTAAATGATATGAAACCGATGAAAGCTGCGCTGTTGATGTCGCATGGATTTAATGACTGGAATGTGATGCCGGAGCACAGTTACAGAATTTATAAAGCAGCGAAAGAAAAAGGTTTGCCGGTACAGATATTTTATCACCAAAACGGACATGGCGGACCTCCACCCATGAAAATCATGAACAGATGGTTTACACGTTATTTGTTTGGTATTGAAAATGGTGTAGAAAAAGACCCTAAAGCATGGATCGTACGTGAAAATGCTAAAAGAGAAGATCCAACTTCCTATAAGGATTATCCTAATCCCGAAGCTTCACCTGTAAAATTACATTTGATTTCCGGTGCACCGGAAAGAGGAAAATTAAGTTTACAAAATCCCGTGAAACAAGGGTTGGAAACTTTGGTGGATAACTATTCATTTGCAGGTTCTTCGCTAGCTCAAGCCGAAAACACAAATCACCGTTTGATTTATGTTACACCTATATTAACTAATGACGTTCATATTTCGGGTGTGCCAAGAGTTACTATAAAATTAAGCAGTAGTAAACCTGCAGCTAACCTATCTGTTTGGTTGGTTTCCTTACCGTGGACGAAAAAAAGAGAACCAAAAATTACAGATAATATAATCAATCGTGGATGGGCAGATCCACAAAATTATAAGTCAATAACAAAAAGTGAACCTTTAAAAAAAGGTAAATTTTATGAAGTTTCCTTCGACCTGATGCCGGATGATCAGATCATTCCAAAAGGACAACAAATTGGTTTGATGATATTTTCAAGCGATAAAGAATTTACACTTTTACCAAAACCCGGAACAGAATTAACAATTGATTTGGATGCGACAATACTGACTATTCCTGTTGTTGGGGGAGAAGAGGCTTTTAAAAATGCTGTTAAATAGTACTTATACCAATTCAATTTTATAATGTCGTGTAATTGAATTGAATTAATTTTTGCAAGATTGAGGCAAAATATTTTAGTATAGCCTTAGTTATAGTCAACTATTTTAACAAAAATATTGTGAAAATTAAACAATCTCAATGCGACATTGTGGTGTTAAATTGGTATTATTTAAGTTTATAGATGTAGCTGAATTTTAAATAAATTTAAAATTTTCATCAAAAACAACATCATAATTGAAAACAACAATGACCAGATAATACCGGGTATACCACTGTCAAAAAATTCAGGAAGAATTTTAATTCCCAAAGCTTTATTGAAATAAATAATGATTCCAGGAAGGATATAGATCAAGAGAGGATTTGCAGCGGCAGGCATAAAAAATTCACTCCATTCTGATCTTTTCTTGTTATCCATCAACCAATATAAAAAATAGAATATAGCTATACATATGGCTATAGAATATAATGCCCATGAAGGTGTTCCTCTTATTTTTGAGACTTCGTAATAAGGTTGTAATATATACCCTAAAAGGAGAACAAGAATACCGAACCCAATCACTTTCCAATAATTATTTTTAGACCCTTTTGTATCAAAAATAAAGAGTGAGACAATGGTTCCGGCACTAACAATGGCAGCATGTGTTAAATGACCTGCAATAAAATGAAAGCCTCCTATATTCAAAAGGTCAATTCCTTCTGTTTGATTAAGGACATTAGCTAAAATACTTACCAGAAAAAATAGGATCATTGCTCCTAATCTTCCGTTTACAAACCAGTAATAAATTACGGTAAAAAGATAAGCCCATCCGATAAGGCCTAAAATTCCCCACCATTTTGGTGTCATTCCTCTTGTACCATTATCCTGGATATACAAAAAATATAATATTACAAAAGTGATCATTCCACCGTATTGTAATATTTTTTTAAGCGTTTTCGGAAATGTTTTGGTATATCTGTTCCAAATAGGAATAGGTAATAAATAGGCTAAAAAAGCCCAAAAAGCAATGGAGATTACCATTTTAGATTCATCATAACCATAACTGGCATTTACCATAAATACACCCATAACTATTAAAGCAAAAGATCTTTTAAGAGTGTGATACCAGATAGTTTTAGATGAATCTCTTTTGATCAATCTGGCATTAAAGGCAAATGGGATTGACATGCCTACAATAAACAAAAATGCTGGAAAAACCACATCTACAAAAGTCATGGCATTAGCATCAGCAGGCATATGTCTTAGCCATTGGGGTACATTTGCTACTCCGGCCAACTCATTAACAAAGATCATCGCAAAAATTGTTATGCCCCGAAATGCATCTATAGAAATTATTCTTTGGTTGCTAAGATTTTCTTTTATGGTCATACCCCTGATATTCTGAAATCAAATATAATCCAATATTTGGTTGAAAGATTTTTATATATAAAATAATGCACCTTTAAATGGAATAACATATCTTTATTAACGATTTAAATTGGATGGACTTTATAAAAATTAAAACATAATATTATGGCTAAAAGTAACTCAGAATTATTAAGATCAGCAAAAGAATCTCTAACAGGTAGATGGGGAATTGCCATTGGAACATTTCTTGTATATATGATAATAACTGGCTCTTTACAAGGGGGTTATAGATATCAGCTTAATTCAGATTCTGATCAAGGTTTTTCTTTTGCATATTCTTTTACATCTTTGATATATTTATTAGTTGCTGGTCCGTTTGCTTTGGGAATAGCCATTTTTTCATTGAACCTGGCAAGAAATATGGAAGCCAGATTTGAACAGTTATTTGATGGTTTTAGAAATTTTAAGACATCTTTTGTTGCATATTTACTTATGATATTATTTATTTTTTTATGGACCTTATTATTGATCATACCAGGAATTATTGCTGCATTATCCTATGCAATGACCTTTTTTATTATTGCTGATGATGAATTTATTGAACCGATGGCCGCACTAGATAAAAGTAAAAAAATGATGTATGGTTATAAATTACAATTATTTTATTTAAGCCTTCGTTTTTTCGGACTTGCCTTACTGTGCATTCTTACTTTAGGGATTGGTTTCTTATGGCTATTTCCTTATATGTATGTAACAATGGCAAAATTTTATGATGATATTAAGGATAATACTATAGGTTAAATTGAAAGTTAGGATGAAAATATTTC
>JAOZTG010000166.1 GCA_029939235.1 Flavobacteriaceae bacterium | reverse complement strand
AAAATGAAATGCCTGTCCGGCATAAGGACATAAAAAATATTCCATTAAAATAACGGTATTACTAACATTATTAATCGAAATTGAATCATCTTATAAATTATCAAAAATGAAAAAAATAATATTTTTTGCGGTTCTGTTTGGGCTGAATTTACATTATTTATCGGCTCAAAATCCCTTAGTAAATCACCCTGCATTGAATTATGAAGGAACAAAAATAGCTTTCAATTATCAGGGTGATATTTGGACAGCTGATATTAATGGTACTGACATAAAAAGGCTTACAATTCATGAGGCATATGATACTAAACCTTTATGGAGTAAAGATGGTAAGAGTCTTGTTTTTCAAAGCAACCGTTATGGGAATAATGATATTTTTATAATTCCATCAAAAGGAGGGGTTTCAAAAAGAATCACATATCATTCTGCAAGTGATCTTTTGACAGATTATACTGATGAAGGTGAAATTTTGTTCAATACCAGCCGAAATTTCAGGCAAGTAGAGTGGGAGCCTGAAATTCAAACCTGTAATGAAAGGGGTGGTACTCCTTCTTTAAAAATGAATGCTTTTGGTTATGATGCCGCATTGTCACCCGATAAGAAGTTTATTGCTTTTGTAAAGGGGCCTTGTAGAATTCAGCGGGAAAACTATTATGGATCTGCAAATAAAGATATTTGGTTGTATGATATTGAAAATGATAAATATCAGCAGTTGACTACTTTTGATGGAAATGATTTTTATCCAAAATGGGCAGATAACAAAACGATCTGCTATCAATCATCAAAAAGTGGAAAGTACAATGTACATCAATTAAAATTATCTGATAAAGGACAGAAAGTTGTTGCGGATGATCAAATAACTTCCTTTACGGATATGGGTATTTTTTCATTTGATTTGAGTAAGAATGGTAAAAAGATCATATTGGTAAAAGGGGATGAATTGTATGTGGTTGATGTGCTAACGAAAAGCCAAAAACAGGTTGTTTTAGATTTGACACCCGATTATCGTTTTGATCCGGTTGTACATAAAACCTATTCAGGAAACATTGATGAAATTGCCACTTCTCCTGATTCAAAATATACTGCTTTTGTTATTAGAGGAGAAGTTTTTATTACGGAAAATGATAAAGATAAAAGCAGATCTGTTAATTTAACTAATTCATCTTCAAGAGACAGGATGGTAAAATGGTTATCGGATGAGGCATTGATATTTATTTCTGATAAAGAAGGTCAGAATGATATTTACTTATTAAGATCGGATAATCCAAAGGAAAAGAATTTGTTTAAAACCTTGAAAAGAAAAATGATCAGGCTGACAAAAACAATGGAAGATGAAAGTAACCCCGTAGTTTCTCCTGATGGAAAATATATTGCTTTTATTAGAGGGAGAGGTGAGTTGATTGTGTCAAATATCTCTGCTTCAAATGGTTTAAGCAATGAAAGGAGGCTTATAGAGGGCTGGGATACGCCAGGAGGTGTGAGCTGGTCGCCTGATTCAAAGTGGTTGGCATATAGTTTAAGTGATCTTGATTTTAATGAGGAGGTTTATATCCAAAAAATAGATAATAGTATAAAACCGGTGAATATATCTATGCATCCAAAAAGAGATGCCATTCCGGTTTGGAGTCAGGATGGGTCTAAACTTGCATTTTCTTCTGCAAGGAATAATGGAGATTCGGATGTGTGGTTTGTTTGGTTAAAGAAAGAAGACTGGCAAAAAACAAAAGAAGACTGGGCAGAGGAAGATACAGATGAAAAAGAGGATAAAAAGAAGGATGACAAAAAAGAAAAAAGTAAGACAGTAACGCCTGTTAAAATTGATCTTGATCAAATATATAAGAGGCAGGTGCAGGTTACTTCTTATGCAGGTGGGGAGTTTGTAAATGGTTTTTCAAAAGACGGGAAAACAATCTATTACAGAACAGGAGATGCATCTAGAGGAAATAGTGAATATGAGTCGGATCTTTTTAAGATAAAATGGAATGGAAAAGATAAAAAAAGTCTGACAAGTGGAGATGTAAAACCGAGTAATATTATTTTGGATAAAGACTCTAAAAATATATATTACACGGTAAAAGGAGGTAAATTAAACAGGATTAAATTAAAAGATATTAAAAAAGAATCATTACCTATAAAAGCCTCATTGAATATAGATTATATAGCTGAATCTAATCAAATATTTGAAGAAGCGTGGAGAGCAATAAATACCGGGTTCTACGATCCGGAATTCCATGGACATAATTGGGAAGAGCTTAAAGAGACATATAAACCTTTGGCTTTAAAAGCTTCTACACGATTAGATTTCCAATCGATTTTTAACTGGATGCTGGGTCAGGTAAATGCCAGTCATATGGGGTTAAGAGGTGGTGAAGATAGACTAGATCTGCAAAAAGATAAAACCGGTTTATTAGGCTTGACCTTAAAACCTTTAAAATCTGGTAATATGAAGGTTCAATACCTAACCGGAAATATGCCGGCAAATAGAAATATTAGCAAATTATTCATTGGAGATGTGATTACGGCTGTAAACGGTGTTCCATTGTCGGATAGTGCAAACTTCTACAGTTTGTTTAATAATACGGGTGATGAGAAAATATATTTAAATGTAACGGATGTAAAGGGAGTTAAGAAGGAGCTTGTAATTCGTCCAAAATCATCGGATAGAAAAGAAAAATATGAAAACTGGGTGCAGGAAAAAAAGAGGCTGACTGATAATTATTCTGATGGCAAGCTGGGTTATATTCATATTCAGGGAATGAACTGGACGAGTTTTGAAGAATTTGAAAGAGAGCTATCTGCGGCTGGTTATGGCAAAGAAGGTGTTGTTATTGACGTTCGGTTCAATGGAGGGGGTTGGACAACAGATTATTTAATGACGGTCTTAAGTGTAAAACAGCATGCTTATACCGTTCCCAGAGGAGCTGCAAAAGATCTGAAAAAAGAGCATCAAAATTTTAAGAATACATATCCGTATAGTGAGCGCCTTCCGCTTACTGCATGGACGAAGCCTTCGGTTGCTTTGTGTAATGAGTCCAGTTATTCAAATGCCGAGATATTTTCGCATGCATACAAGAATTTAGGAATTGGCAAACTGGTTGGAATACCAACTTTTGGTGCAGTGATCTCCACCGGATCTAAAAGACTGGTTGATGGTTCTTCCGTGAGAATGCCATTCAGAGGCTGGTACATAAAAGCTTCTGGAAATAATATGGAATTCCATGGGGCAATACCTGATTTTATTGTTAAAAATAATCCAGACAGTAAGATCAAAGGGGAGGATAAGCAATTGGAGAAGGCTGTAAATGAGCTTTTAAAACAGATTAAATAAAAACTTTATATAATTAATGTAATAAAATAGAATTCAACTAATTAAGTATGTATCATAGAAATAATCTATAGTAGGTATTTTCAAATAATTACGAAGTTTTATATAGATTTTGAATCAATGGGTTGCTGTTTTTAAGTAGTAATCGGATTCTATAAAGCAAATGGACGTTGAATTAAATGTTATCATGTTAAGATTGAAAACATCTATCTATTTGTGTAAAAAAGAAGCATTTTTCCTTTGCTATCTGTATTTTTATATGATACGTTTAATAGATCATTTTATGTTGATGCCATATTCTGATAGATCATTTATCAGTTGATCTGTATTTTTGTAGTGAATTCCATTGATTCCAAGTTTCTCTGCAGTTACAATATTGTCATGATTATCATCAATAAACAAGCAGCTTCCAGGGTTTAGATTATATCTGTCTAATAAAATTTTATAGATCTTTGGAAATGGCTTTCTGGTTTTTTCATCACCTGAAACCACAATACCTTCAAAATTCTTAAAAAAGTCATATCGGCGAAGCGGAATAGGAAATGTTTCATGACTCCAGTTGGTCAGTGAATACAATTTATATTTGTTTTCTTGCTTTAAAAAATGTAAAATATCTTCTGTTTCCTTTATGACTCCTCCAATCATATCTTCCCATCTATCATAAAATATACGTATCAGATCTTCATATTCAGGAAACTGATTTACAAGAATTTGAGTTCCTTCACTTAAATTTCTACCTGCATCTTGTTCAACATTCCAGTCGGATGTACAAATATTGTTTAAGAACCAATCAACCTTTTGTTGATCGTTATTGAAAACCTCTTTGTAAACATGTTCCGGATTCCAGTCGATCAATACGCCTCCCAGATCAAAAATGATAGTATCTATTTTATTTTTCATAGTTCATCACTAGTTTTTTCACCACTTTCCATTAAAAAGGCTTTGATAAAACCATCAATATCTCCATCCATTACTGCATCTACATTAGCCGTTTCAAATCCTGTTCTTACATCCTTCACAAGTTTATAAGGGTGCATGACATAATTTCTTATTTGAGATCCAAAGTCTATTTTCATTTTTCCGGCTTCTATGGAATCTCGTTTTTCACGTTGTTTTTGCAGTTCAATTTCATAGAGTTGAGATTTAAGCATTTGCATCGCTTTTTCTCTGTTTTCTAATTGCGATCTAGTTTCAGAATTCACCACCATGATTCCACTGGGTTTGTGACGTAAAATGGCTTTTGTTTCTACTTTATTTACATTTTGGCCTCCTGCTCCTCCTGATCTGGCAAAATCCCAGGTAATATCAGCAGGATTTATTTCAATTTCAATGGTATTATCGGCTAAAGGATATACATATACAGAGGCAAAAGAGGTATGCCGTTTGGCATTACTGTCAAATGGGGAGATTCTAACTAATCTGTGAACACCATTTTCACCTTTTAAATACCCAAATGCATATTCTCCATCAATTTCAAGAGTAACAGTTTTTATGCCTGCAACATCTCCTTCCTGATAATTCAGTTCTTTTATTTTATAGCTTTGTTTTTCACTCCACATCATGTACATCCGCATTAACATCATTGCCCAGTCACAACTTTCTGTCCCACCTGCACCAGCTGTAATTTGAATTACAGCACTTAAATTATCTCCTTCATCCGATAACATATTTTTAAACTCCAAGGATTCCAGCAAATTAGATGTTTTATTAAATTGAAAGATTACTTCCTCTTCTGTAGCTTCACTTTCTTTATAAAAATCGTATAAAACGCTTAAATCTTCACCATCAGACCTTACCTGATTATAATCTTCTACCCATTTCTTTTTCCTACGAAGAGATCTCATGGCTATTTCTGCCTCTTTTGGTTTGTTCCAAAAATCGGGATCTGAAGCTTTTTCTTCTTCGTTTGAAATTTGTATCAATTTTTTATCAATGTCTAGATAGCTTTTTAATTTGCTGATTCTATGATTGAGCTGTTTTATTTGATCTGATGTTACCATAAGGCAAAAATAAACTAAAAAATAAGAATTGATATTTATACATATGAATTTGTCAAACATATTTTATAGATTTACTGAAAATAGTTTCTTTATGTCAAAATTATTCTCATTTTTCATTATTTTCTATTTAGTTGTGCAAATCAACTATTCTCAGGATAAAAAAGAAAGTAAAATACCTGTTCTATCATTGGAACAAGCTACTCGTTTATCAAAATTACCACTAAAATGTATGGATACAGAATATCCCAACAAGTTGGGGCAGACCCTGGGAGGGGAAGAGGATCTGAAGAGCCCAAAATCTTTACATCCAGCATTCTACGGTTGTTTTGACTGGCATTCTTCTGTTCACGGACATTGGTCATTAGTAAGTTTATTAAAGCAGTTCCCAGCATTGGATAATGCTGATCTGATCAAAAAGAATCTATTACAAAATATTTCAAAAGAAAATATTGAGGCAGAGGTGCAATATTTTGAAGGAAAACACAATAAAATTTATGAAAGGACTTATGGTTGGGCATGGCTATTGAAATTAGCGGAAGAATTGCATACATGGGATGATCCTTTAGCAAGGAGATTAGAAGAAAACCTACAACCTCTTACAAATTTGATTATTGGTAAATATTTGGAATTCCTGCCAAAGTTGAACTATCCAATAAGGGTTGGTGAGCATCCAAATACGGCATTTGGAATGTTATTTGCATGGGATTATGCCAATACTGTTGGTAATAATAACTTGAAAGAATTGATCGAAAAAAGATCAAAATTCTTTTATTTGAATGATGTTTCTTGTCCGATGTCATGGGAGCCAGGAGGTTATGATTTTTTGTCGCCTTGTTTGGAAGAAGCTGCATTAATGCTAAGAGTACTTCCCGCGAAAGAATATGAAAACTGGTTATCTCTGTTTTTTCCTGAACTATTGGATAAAAATTATGTATTGAAACCGGGTGTTGTTTCTGACAGAACAGATGGAAAACTGGTTCATTTAGATGGAGTTAATTTTAGTCGGGCCTGGTGTTTAAATGAAATTGCCAATAAATATCCTGCATACGATCATCTTAAAAATAATGCCATTGAACATATTAACTACTCCTTACCGAGTATTGTTGATGGTAATTATGAGGGAGGTCACTGGCTTGGTTCCTTTGCGATCTATGCTTTGAATTCGATCAAATAAAAGATTTGATCTAATGATTGTTTATGATAAATAATGATTCAATGCGTTAAGAATTAGATGATTGATGTTGCCACGAATTAATGTAAAAACTGATGAAACATTGTTTGATATTACTTGTTTGAGGTGGCCTTCAAGAATTTGATGTTCTAAA
>JAOZTG010000040.1:7184-21680 GCA_029939235.1 Flavobacteriaceae bacterium | reverse complement strand
TTTTGGCATGAGATTTGAGAATTAACTAAACAGAGACAGAATTCCCCAAAATTTTGTTTTCATAATGATTAGTTTTGAGTTAGTAAGAAAAAAGCACTTCTGTTAAGAGGTGCTTTTCTTCATTTTAATATAGTCTGTTTTTATCTATTCTTCTATTGTTTCATCGACCACGGGCTCCGCACTAGGCGGAGGCGGTGGATCTCTCATCTTTTCTACTGGAATATAGATCTCTGTAATTAGGTCCGCAGGATTTGGAACAGCATGTGGATTATTCACATACTCTTCAAAAGGCTCTCCATTTTCCTTCATTTGGTAGCCTTCTAAATTATTAACTTCTCTCATTGCAGTTTCCCATGCTTCCTTTGAGTTTTCATAACTACCTCTCAATGTTATTTTAAAATATTGCCCTGCTTCCATAAATCCTGATAAAATATCACTTCCTTTTGGTGCAATCATTTTTTCTTGTACAGGATAGCAAACTGAAAATAAAGTTGTACCATTTTCTTCATCATACTTATGGTATAAAGTAAACGGTCCACCAGTGGTTTTTACATTATTTGTTTTATTAAAACCATATATTTTCAAGAGTAAAACCGGGTATTTATCCTCCACTTCATCAATTCTACTTGAAGTAGATGTATATAAATAATATCTTCCACTTAAGTCAACAACACCATTTGTTGTTACACTATAATCCAGTATTTTCTTTTGGATATTTTTATCAAAAAGTTCTAAACCTCTCTCTTCCATCGGCCCAATTTCTTCTTCCATACTACTTGCCATCCATCGAGTAAAAAAGCTCATTTCTCCTTTCATTCCCCAGGTTAAATTACTCCCTTCCTCCATCTTTTCAATAAGCCAGTACACATCAGATTTCATATCTCCAAACGGAGTTTTAAAAACAATTTCCTGATCGATCCTTTTCGGCATTTCTATCTTCAAAGTTTTCATGGTTCCACTCCCATCTTTACCAGTCCAAGAATAAGAACCTCCTTCTCCTACAGTATTATCAGCATAAGTAGCAACAATTGTAGAATCTTCTTCATACCATGGCCCCCAATCTTTCCAGTTCTTATAATCATTCAGATCATGAAATATCATTTCAGGAGAAGCCTTGATCAGTTTTGATCTTTTAACATCATAATCCCCATCAAGGGTTGCTAAATACATGGCTACTGCAATTATTGCAATTAATATGGTAAAAAATAAATATTTTAAAACTTTCATATGAATACTATTAAGTTAATAAGGACCCAAATATACTAATTAATCCATTTAGTTGATTTTTACATTTTGTTATTTTATAACTTTTTCAGATTTTTCTTCTTGCAAAAATATAAATTGTAAAACTATGATAAGAAAACTCTATTTAAATTTTTACATGGAGTTTATGTATATTTACCCTGTTAAAATCTGTACTAATCTTAACTTTTATATAAAACAATATATTTCAAATGAAATTCAAATTTTTTACCAATATTTTCAGGTTGTTATCAGATCAACATTCTGTAGAAAAGCTGCATTTCTTTTATCCTAAAATATGACTGGTGTTATTATAAAATCAACCGGAAGCTGGTATTGGGTTCGCACCGAAGACCATCAACAATACCAATGTCGTATACGTGGAAAATTCCGTATCAAAGGTATTAAAAGCACTAACCCACTTACGGTTGGTGACCATGTTGATTTTGAACTAGAAGAAAAATCAAATACCGGTATCATCACAAATATTCATACGCGAAAGAATTATATCATTCGAAAATCGGTTAATCTTTCCAAGCAAACCCACATCATTGCTGCCAATATCGATCTTGCTTTTTTACTGGTAACTTTAGATAATCCACCTACTTTTACAGCTTTTATCGATCGTTTTTTGGCTACTGCCGAAGCTTATGATATTGAAGCTATTTTGCTTTTTAATAAAACAGATATGTATGATGAGGAACTTCATATGAAGAAAGACCAGTTCATGAAGATCTATTCTGATATCGGATATCAATGTGTAGAAATATCGGCTACCGAAAAATTCAATACTGATCGGGTAAAAGAATTGATGCTTGGCAAGGTAAGTATGTTCTCAGGCCACTCGGGCGTTGGAAAATCTTCCTTGATCAATGCCATTGATCCAAGTCTGAATTTAAAAACGGCAGAAGTATCCACACAACATAAACAAGGACAGCATACTACCACTTTTGCCGAAATGTTTGTGATACCCACCGAACCTGAAATTTACATTATCGATACTCCCGGCATCAAAGGGTTTGGAGTTGTTGACTTTAAAGAAAGTGAAATTGGTGATTATTTTCGTGAGTTTTTCAAGCTAAAACATCAATGCAAATTTAATAATTGTTTGCATGTAAATGAGCCAAAATGTGCCATTAAACAAGCTGTTGAAAACGGAAAAATTGCTCCATCAAGATATAGAAGCTATTTACAAATTCTTAACGGAGAAGAAGTTCATTACAGAATTAAAGACATCTAAAAAATGAAAGCAGTTATTCAAAGAGTTTCACATGCTTCTGTTGAAGTAGAACAAAAAATAGTAAGTCAAATAAAAAACGGACTTCTGATTTTATTAGGAATTGGAAATGAAGACACTTTGGAAGATATCAAATGGTTATCCAACAAAATTTCAAGCCTGCGTATTTTTGAAGATGAAAATGAAGTGATGAACAGATCCATCATAGATATAAATGGTGATGCAATTGTGGTAAGTCAGTTTACACTGATGGCAAATACAAAAAAAGGAAACCGACCTTCATATGTAAAGGCTGCTAAGCCTGAAATTTCCATACCTCTTTATGAGAAATTTGTACAACAACTTGAATATGATATTGATAAGAAAATTGGCACAGGCATATTTGGAGCAGACATGAAAATTGACCTAAGAAATGACGGGCCTGTTACCATCGTAATTGATACAAAAAACAAGTAATACCAATTTAATTTTACAATGTCGTGTAATTGAATTGAATTAATTTTTGCAAGATTGAAACAAAATTTTTTAGTATAGCCTTTGTTATAGTCAACTATTTTAACAAAAATATTGTGGAAATTAAACAATCTCAATGCGACATTGTGATGTTAAATTGGTATAAGATCTAACAGTTACAATCTATATCACAACTACCCTTTTTCTTTTTTGATTTAAAGAAATATTTCTTTATCAAAAAGGCTATTGCCAGTATAAGAACTATATAGGTTAAAATCTCTTGAATCATTTTATACCAAAATTGTATAGGTTAAGAGTGCTGCTACATAAGCTAATACCCCCATACCAAATAATTGTAATAAAGGCCATTTCCAACTATTGGTTTCACGTTTTACAATGGCAAGCGTACTAACACATTGCATAGCAAAAGCATAAAATATCAATAAAGACATCCCAACAGGGAAATTAAACAATGGTTTACCCGTTTCCGGATTTATCTCAGCAGCCATACGTTGTTTAATAGTTGAATTATTTTCGTCATCATTACCAACACTATAAATGGTTGCTAAAGTACCTACAAAAACTTCTCTGGCGGCAAAAGATGCAATCAAAGCAATACCAATCTTCCAGTCATAACCCAAAGGTTTTATGACAGGCTCAATGGCTTTACCCATAACACCTATATAAGATTGTTCTAACTTATATGACGCAAATTGCGCATTGTATTCTTCCGGATCTAAACTAACTTTTTCAACTTTGCTTTTAAAACCGATCTCGGCATCATCAAATTTTTTAGGGCCATGAGATGCCAAAAACCACAATATGATTGAAATTGCCAGAATTATTTTCCCTGCACCAAAAACAAAGGCTTTTGTCTTTTCTACAACAGTAAAAAAAATATTTTTAACAGATGGTAATTTATAATTTGGCATTTCAATTACAAAGAAACTACTGCCTTTTACTTTTAATACACGATTCAAAATATATCCTGCTAACAGAGAAGATGCAAAACCAATAAAATATAAGGCCAAAAGAGTCAGCCCCTGTAAACCGAAAATTCCTAAAACCCGCTTTTGCGGAATGATCAATGCAATGATGATAGCGTAAACCGGTAATCTTGCAGAGCAGGTTGTAAACGGGACTACCAAAATGGTTATCAAACGTTCCTTCCATCCACTAATATTTCTTGCCGCCATAATAGCAGGAATTGCACATGCGGTGCCCGAAATTAAAGGAACTACACTTTTACCACTCATACCAAATCGTCGCATAATTTTATCCATTAAAAAAACGACTCTGCTCATATAACCTGTTTCTTCTAAAACAGCGACAAATAAGAACAAAATGGCGATTTGCGGTATAAAAATGACGATACCACTAATACCTGGAATGATACCTTCCGCTAACAAACTTGTTAATTTTCCAGCCGGTAATAACTCCTTTACTTTAGCACCCAAATTCGCAAAGAATTCGTCTATCCAATCCATTGGAGCACTGGCCCAATCAAAAATAGATTGAAATATCACGATTAAGATCAATGCAAAGATCACATATCCCCAAATTTTGTGAGTTAACACCTTATCTAATTTAGCCCTAAGATCAGTTCCTTTAGATCTGTCAATATGATATGTTTTTGTAAGGATATTATTAATTTGCTGATATCTGTAAATGGTCTCCTTATGCTGATATTTTTTTATTTTCTCCTTATCCTTTTTACACTCTTTAATTTTACTTTTCTGCACATCCGATAAGTCGGCAAAATCCTCCACTTGCGTGATATAAAGCCAGGATTTATACAAAGGAAAATCAGGGAATTTTTGCTTTACAGATTTAAAATAGGCAGCATCAATTCTTTCAGAAATATTAGCAAGAGCTTCAATATTTGATTTTTTATAATTGGCAATTGCTTTTTTCAAGGATTCTATACCTTGTTTTTTTCTTGCACTTATTAAAACAACTTCCGATTTCAATTCTTTTTTAAGAAGGTCAATATCAATTACAATTCCTTTTTTATCCATTTGATCTGCCATATTCAAGGCTAAAATGGTAGGAATTTGAAGATCTTTTATTTGAGAAAACAACAATAAATTTCGTTTGATATTTTCAATATCGGCTACAACAACTATCACATCCGGAAAATCTTCATGATCTGTATGTAAAAGAGTTTTTAATACAATATTCTCATCCAGGGAAGTGGGGTTGATACTGTAGGTGCCGGGAAGATCAATAATGGAAGCAACAACATTTTTTGAAAGTTGAGAAACACCAATTTTTTTATCAACAGTAACACCAGGGTAGTTCCCAACTTTTTGATTTAATCCTGTAAGTTGATTGAACAAAGAGGTTTTACCCGTATTAGGATTACCAATTAAAGCAACTTTTATGGGCTTATTATTTGACATTCACTATTGTTTGGTAATCAAAATCTTACTGGCAGTTTCTTTACGAATAGCTAAATGACTTCCATTTACCCGAATGTACAATGGATCTTTTAATGGCGCTATTTGAATTAGCTCAACTTCAGCACCTGGCAAACAACCCATCTCTAAAAGTGTTAAAGGAATGTTTTTAAGTGAAACTTCCCGAATCACGCCATGTTCTCCTACCTTTAAATTTGCTATTGAAATATCCAATTTTTATTTAGATTGATTATAAATACTGTGCGAAAATACATAAATTTCCATTCAAATGGGTGATATTTATCACTTTTAAAACAATTTAAAAAGACAACTTTTCGTAGTTAAATATCAACAGATAGTATACACAGATATTAATACAAAGCTTAATTCTCCTTTTTTAGGATCTCAATATCTCTTATAATTCTCTCAACCTCATTTTTATCAGTACCATCATAAAAACCTCTGATCTGCTTTTTCTTGTCTATAAGAATAAACTGTTCTGTATGAATAAAATCCTGATCACCACCATCTCCTTCATCCAAAACTGCAAAATATGATTTTCGTGCCAGATCATAAATGTGTTTTTTATCGCCGGTGGTTATCTCCCACTTACCATCAATTACACCTTTTTTTGTTGCATACGCTCTTAATATTGGAATACTATCCATGATGGGGGTAACCGAATGAGACAAAAATTTAATCTCATCATCCTCTTTAAAATAGTCCTGAAGTTCAGCCATATTTGAAGTCATGACCGGGCAAATTGTCTGGCAGCGTGTAAAGAAAAAATCGGCAACATATATTTTATTCTTAAAATCTTCTTCGGTAATTATTTTTCCATTTTGATTGGTTAAAACAAAATCGGCAACTTTATGATCTTTACTGATATGTTTTACCGAATCATCCACCAACCTTGGGTTCACATCAATCGGATTATAAACAGGTAACTTGGTTTTTGGCTTTACTAAAAAATACAGAATTGGTATAAATATCAAAGTAAAAAAGAATAAAAATATCAATGTTGATTTTGACTTTTTAAAATATTTTATTAACTCCATAAATTTGTATCTTTGGTGTTTTATACAGTTGTTTTGTTAAACAACTTATTGATATTTTCAAATTGCTATTGAGCTTACAAAAATACCCTATATGAAATACTTTTTACTTCATTTTTTTATTTTATTTTATTTCATCACATTTGGTCAAAATGTAAAATCACTTGCAGAAGATGATCACAATATCATAGTCCAGTCTGAACAAAGAAATGCTGCTAAAAAAATTGCTTTTAAAGCAAATCCAAATACAACAGATTACAATTTAAAATACCACCGTTTAGAATGGAATGTGAATCCAACAAAAGCGGAGATCAGCGGAAAAGTAACTTCCTTCTTTGTTGCTACGGAAGATCTAAATAATATAACATTTGATCTGGCTAACAACATGACAGTCTCAAATGTCACACAAAGAGGTGTAAACTTAAGCTATCAACAAAATTCAAATGAAGAACTTGTAATCAATCTTCCTTCTATACAAAACAATGGCGTTTTAGATTCATTAACAATCACTTACAGTGGTAATCCGGTAAGTACAGGTTTTGATTCTTTTGAGATCAGCACGCATGGAAATGCTAAAATTCCGGTATTATGGACCCTTTCAGAACCCTATGGAGCAAAGGGATGGTGGCCATGTAAACAGGACCTGATAGATAAAATAGATTCTATTGATGTCTACATCACGCATCCTTCTCAATACAAAGCAGCATCCAATGGTGTTTTACTATCTGAGAAAACTTCTGGCAGCAGCAAAACAACACATTGGAAGCATAAACACCCGATTCCTGCCTATTTGATCGCTATTGCAGTTACAAATTACGCTGTATATAATGATCATGTAAATAATGGAGATTTTGATGTAGTAAATTATGTTTATCCGGAAACGCTACAATCAACAAAAAATGCAACAGCTGTAACACCAAGTATTATAGATCTTTATGGTTCATTATTTGAAATGTATCCTTTTGCAGATGAAAAATACGGTCATGCCGAATTTGGCTGGGGTGGCGGTATGGAACATACCACTATGACATTTATGGGTGGATGGAATAGAAGTCTGATTGCTCATGAACTGGCACATCAATGGTTTGGAAATAAAGTTACCTGTGGAAGCTGGGAGGATATTTGGCTAAATGAAGGCTTCGCCACTTACTTAGACGCTTTGGTTATTGAAAATTTTGACGGTGAAAATACCTTTAAAAGCTGGCGAACAAGCAGAGTAAATCATATCACATCTCAGCCTTCAGGCTCTACCTTTGTATCAGATACTACCAGTGTTAACCGAATTTTTGATGGTAGATTATCATATAATAAGGGAGCAATGATATTGCATATGCTTAGATACAAACTAGGTGACACAGATTTTTTTCAATCCATAAAAAATTATCTGGCAGATCCAAAGCTGACCTATGGCTATGCCAGGACCATTGATCTGCAAAAACATTTTGAAGCTGTTAGCGGAAAAGATTTAACCGAATTCTTTAAGGACTGGTTTTATGGAGAAGGGTATCCAACCTATGAAGTAACATGGTATCAAAATCCAACATCGAAAGAAGTGCAGTTTACAGTAAACCAGACTCAATCTCATAATTCGGTTTCCTTTTTTGAAATGCCCCTACCGATAACAGTAAGAGGACCAGGAAAATCAGAAATAATTCGGCTGGAAATAACTGAAAATGGTCAAACATTTAACACTTCTTTGAATTTTGATATCACATCCATTGAAATTGACCCGGATAAAGAATTGATCTCAAAAAATAATTCAGCAGTACTGGGAGTTGATCTGGTAAAATTAGAAAATGATATCCGAATTTATCCTAATCCGGTAAAAAATATTTTAACCATTCAAAACAACAGTCAAACGCATATTAATAGAATTCTATTTTATAATATTTTAGGAAAAATTGTTCTTCAAATAGAAAATCCTACTTCAAAAGTTTCACTTGAAAAATTAAACTTTGGCATGTATTTAGTGAAAATTGATACAGATAAAGGGGTTATCCACAAAACTATATTAAAAAAATAGAAAATTCCTTCAAAATTTCCATACATAATTTCAGGCTCTTTTTTAACATCTATTTTGCAAATTCAATTTCCTTATATACTTCATAAACCGTACATTTGTGCGATTTTAAAAATTCAGAAAAAAATTAATGGAAACATATATAAAAATTGTACAATTCTTACTGAGTTTATCTCTGTTGATCGTTTTGCATGAATTGGGACATTTTATCCCTGCAAAATTATTCAAAACCAGGGTAGAAAAGTTCTACTTATTCTTTGATTATAAATTCTCATTGTTCAAAAAGAAAATTGGAGAAACCACTTATGGTATTGGATGGATTCCACTGGGTGGATATGTAAAAATATCCGGAATGATCGATGAAAGCATGGATAAGGAGCAAATGGAACAACCTCCGGAACCATGGGAATTCAGATCAAAACCGGCCTGGCAAAGATTGATCATCATGCTTGGAGGAGTAACTGTGAATTTTCTTTTAGGAATTTTCATTTATATCATGATGTTCAATGTTTGGGGAGATGATTATGTTGGAATCAATGATGTAAAACAAGGATTTTCCGTTGTTGATGAGTTTAAAGAAATTGGCTTTAAGGATGGTGATAAAATATTAAAAATAAATGGAGAAGAACCATTCAATGTATTGGATGTGAATAAACATTTATTTTTAAGAGACATTCAAAATATCGAGGTCGAGCACGAAGATGGAAATAAAGAAAACATTGACCTTCCGGAAGATATCGGTTTGACCATGTGGCAAAGTGGAGCCATGGAACCATTTACACCAAGAATTTACGCGATATTAGATAGCATTTTACCTGATTCACCGGCAAATAAAGCTGGATTACTAAAAGGAGATATTATTACGAATGTAGATAACAACCCAATTCAATATTGGAATGAGTTTACATCACTGGTAAGAACAAATTCTGATAAAACTGCCATGAATATTGAAGTTGACAGAGATGGCGAAACAAAAACCTTTAAAATAACCCCTGACAGTGATAACAAATTTGGCGTATATCCAAAAGGGTTTACAGAAGATGTTATTGAAATACATCACAAAGATTATTCTTTTGGTGAAAGTATGGGATTGGGAATGTCAAAAGCATACTGGACCCTAAAGGATTATATGGGTCAGTTTAAATATGTTTTCACTGAAAAAGGAGCCACCAGTTTAGGAGGATTTATAACTATTGGTAATATTTTTCCAGCTAAATGGAACTGGCGGGCATTTTGGAGTATTACTGCTCTTTTATCTATCATGCTTGGATTCATGAATTTATTACCTATTCCGGCTTTGGATGGTGGTCATGTAGTCTTTGTACTATATGAAATGATCACAGGCAGAAAACCAAGTGATCAATTTTTAGAATATGCGCAAATAACAGGGTTTGTCATATTAATGGCATTATTATTGTTCGCAAATGGAAATGACATCTATAAATGGCTTACCGGCCAGCTTTAATTTTTTATTTAATAAATAATATAATACTGTTATGAAGTACTTTTTTTCTTTGATTATTTTATTCTCTTTGATATCCTGTAGTGATGATGATGACTCCATAGATTATGATAAACAAAATGAACAAGAAATTCAGGATTATATTGCCAAGCATAATTTAGATGCAACACGAAGTAACACCGGGTTATATTACGTTATAGAAAAAGAGGGAATCGGAGAACATCCAAACTCCCATTCTGATGTAACAGTGAACTATAAAGGATATTATACAAACGAACAGGTTTTTGATCAGGGTGATAATATTTCTTTCAACTTACAACAGGTAATTGCCGGCTGGACAGAAGGAATAACCTATATTAAAGAAGGAGGCACCGGTATGTTATTAATTCCATCAAAATTAGGGTATGGCTATAATGATTACAAAGGTATTCCAGGCGGTTCTGTTCTTATTTTTGATATTGATCTGTTAGATATAAAATAGATTTCAATACTGATTAATAATTCCCTTTTTACAGCAATTTACTTCCAACTTTTCAATTGAATTTGTAAGATGATGTTTTTGTTTTCGACTGAAAACAAAATTATTAGCATGAAATATTTATATCTATTCTTTGTTTTAGGTTCTGTTTTAACAAGTTGCACTTCTCCAGAGGGTACAACTCCTTCCCAATCTATTGATGAAAATTTTAAATGGATTGTTCCTACAGAAGGAATTAGTGGATCCTTAAATTTTTTCCCTTTGGCAGTAGATCCACAAATGACACCTGCTAATGAAATTAACTTTATTGATGATAATTTCAGGGTGGCAATGGTTAAATCAGGAAGTGATATAAGAGTTTATCCATATGATTTTATCAGTAAGTTTGAAGCTGTTAACGATAAGATTGGCAATATGGAATATACGATGACCTTTTGCCCAAAAACCAAGAGTGGCCTTGTAATGAACAGGCAGTTTAAACAAAGTAATTTTACTATCAGAGCATCGGGTTATCTTTTTCAGGACAATCAGGTTTTAATAGATGAAAGCAGCGATACTTTTTGGTCACAAATGTTGATCAAATGTATTAAGGGAAAATATGCCGGAGAAAGAATTAAGACATTCCATTTTGTTGAAACCAAATGGGCTACAGTGAAAGATTATTTTCCTGATGCACTTGTCTTTACAAACGCCAGTGTAAGCAATAAGTCTTCCAAAGTCAGTTCAAAAAAAGAAGATCTAAATAAAGACAATCTAATTTTTGGTGTTCCAGACCAGAAATTAAAATCCAACCAAAATGAAAATGTACATCTTTTTCCTTTTCAGGATTTTGAAGATGGTATCCAGTTGAAATCTGCTCGAATCTCCAGTGAAAAAGTTTTAATTATTGGCAATAAAGAAAAGCACTTTATTACTACCTATATCAACAATTCAAATGCTGATTTTAAAGCAGTACAAAATCAATTCCCAATAATTATGGAGGATAGTAACAATAATAAATGGGATGTTTTTGGAAAAGCTGTTAGTGGCCCCAGAAAAGGTGAACAACTAAAGTCATTACCTTCTTTTTTTGCCCTGGACTGGGCATGGGAATCTTTTTATGATGAAGTTTTCATTTTTGTTGATTAACCAAACAGTTGAATATTACAACATATTTCAATAAAAAACTCCATTCAAATGAATGGAGTTTACGTTTTATAAATATGTAAACCTTAGTCTACTAAAATAATCATCTTATTATCATTAAGCTCAATAGTTCCGCTTTCAATGGACAATTCACTATAATCATTATCTCCTTTAGTAAACATATCCTGATAAGCTTCATCAATTGTAAAACCACCTCTGATCTTTACTTTTCCAGCCTGTAAAAGAGAAACAATTGGCGCATGATTTTCCAACATTTGAAATTGACCTACCACTCCTGGTACGATTACCGATTCCACTTCTCCTTGAAAAATACTGGCTTCCGGGGTTACTATTTCTAAAAACATAATTTATTAGTTTTTAATTTTCAGTTTTAGTTTTCAGTAATCAAAATTCTGCTTACTGCTACTGCTAACTGTCTACTACATTTCAACTTCCGCCAACATTTTTTCACCGGCTTCTATCGCTTCTTCAACACTTCCTCTAAGGTTAAATGCTGCTTCAGGATATTTATCTAATTCACCATCCATGATCATATTAAATCCTTTGATAGTTTCTTTGATATCAACCAATACTCCCGGTATACCTGTAAACTGTTCTGCTACATGGAAAGGTTGAGAAAGGAAACGCTGTACTCTACGAGCTCTGTGCACAACTAACTTATCTTCTTCACTCAATTCCTCCATACCTAAAATTGCGATAATATCCTGCAATTCTTTATATTTTTGAAGCATTTCTTTTACTCTTTGAGCTGTATCGTAATGCTCATCTCCCAAAATCTCTCTATTTAAAATCCTTGATGTTGAATCTAGTGGATCTACTGCCGGATAAATACCTAATTCGGCAATTTTACGAGACAATACTGTGGTAGCATCTAAGTGCGCAAAAGTAGTTGCCGGAGCCGGATCTGTTAAATCATCCGCAGGTACATATACTGCCTGAACCGATGTAATCGAACCATTTTTTGTAGAAGTAATTCGTTCTTGCATTGCACCCATCTCTGTTGCCAAAGTTGGCTGGTAACCTACGGCTGATGGCATACGACCTAACAATGCCGAAACCTCAGAACCAGCTTGTGTAAATCTAAAAATATTATCAATAAAGAATAAGATATCTTTTCCTTGTCCGTCACCTGCTCCATCTCTAAAATACTCTGCAATAGATAATCCGGATAAAGCAACACGTGCACGTGCTCCAGGAGGCTCATTCATCTGACCAAAAACAAAAGTAAGTTTTGATTCTTTTAGCTTAGACATATCTACTTTATCAAGATCCCATCCTCCTTCTTCCATTGATTTATCAAATGCTTCACCGTATTTGATAATACCTGATTCCAGCATCTCACGAAGTAAATCATTTCCTTCACGGGTACGTTCGCCTACACCTGCAAATACAGATAGTCCACCGTGACCTTTTGCAATATTATTGATCAATTCCTGGATCAATACAGTTTTTCCTACACCAGCTCCACCGAATAATCCAATTTTTCCACCTTTTGAATAAGGTTCGATCAGATCAATTACTTTAATTCCTGTAAATAAAACTTCTGTAGAAGTGGATAGGTCTTCAAATGGCGGTGCTGACCTGTGAATAGACAAACCATTATCACCATCTTTTGGTAATGCTTTTAATCCGTCAATAGGATCACCATTTACATTAAATAAACGACCATAAATATCTTTACCAATTGGCACTTTAATCGGATTTCCTGTTGCTATAACATCAATACCTCTGCTTAATCCATCTGTTGAATCCATCGCAATGGTTCTAACAATATCTTCTCCAATATGTTGTTCCACTTCCAATACCAAAATAGAACCATCTTCACGAGTAATTTCAAGTGAATCATAGATCTTTGGTAATTCTCCTTCTGAAGAGAAAGAAACATCCACAACCGCACCTAATATTTGAGCAACTTTACCTTTGATTTCTGCCATTATTCTAAAATATTAATTATTCTTATATCCTAATTAACACCAACATATCAATAAATGCAGGCATTTTATTTTGAATGCAAAGATATGTTTTTAATACAAAAAGGAAAGTTTTTTTTGATTAATTTTTTCTTTACAGGATATCCTAAAAGCCATTCATTTCAAAACAATAAAAAACCTCTTTTCAATTAAAAAAAGAGGTTTTGATAAATATTTTCAACTATGTTCTAAGGCATGCTAGGAGGGTAAAATGCAGGATATTCTCCTAAATCTACCAATTCTTTAGCTGCACTAAAGTTAGAACCATAAGTTGCATCAATTGCCATGAACATTTCATTTGCAACAGCAGCGTAACCTCTTGCAGTTAAATGAACTCCATCTAAAGAAAAGGCTCCACCTACAACCAAATCAGAGGTCAATGTAAAATCACCACTTCTAAAACCACCATCTGCCATTTGCTGCATGATTGCATTTGCATCAATAAAAGCCAAACCTCCAGCACTTGCAATATTCTTGATAGAAACATTGAACTGATCGATTGCAAATTTAATTTCATCTTGTTCTCCCGGAATCAATACCCATTTATCATCTAATGGTACGGAAACACCATTGATCAATTGAGGGTTTCCTCCAACTGTAGTACCTATAAATGAAGAACTCGTTAAGACCAAAAGGTCATCCGCTGTAGCATGTCTGTAAGATGGAAGGCCTAGAGCACTAATATCAGTCAAATCTTCATCTACAATAGTTACAGCATTGTTACCTTCTGCAAAATGAATGGTTCTTGCAGCTCTTTCAGATGCACTTATCATTCCAAAGGCTTCTGCTTGAAGCAATCCTCCATTATATGGTGCAAAAGCTCCATTTAGCATATCGGCTGTTGCCTGATCTAATGGAACGGGGTTATATGGTACTGCTGTAAAATGAGGTATTGTAGTAACATAAGGTATATTTGCAACTACTCCTTTAGCTCCTCCAGAAGTCAAAGTAGCAACCAAACCATTATAAACTTGTGTAAAAACATTTGGATCAGTTATATCAGCTCCACCATAAGTAGTTGGATCAAAATTACC
>JAOZTG010000040.1:0-7084 GCA_029939235.1 Flavobacteriaceae bacterium | reverse complement strand
CTGAACCTGCTTCTAAAGCTGGCGGACTATAATCAGGAACATCATATTGTTTTTCATCACAGGCAATAAATCCAACAAAGATCAATAAAAGCCAAATATATTTTAATTTCATAATTTTAATTTTAATTTATTATTGATTAATTACCCAAGAGATATAATACATCGAGCCTACATACCCTGTTCCAGGGGCTACCATATAAGGATTTCCTCCAATATTAGATCCTCCTATTTTGAAGGTAGATTTGATCTTTGGAACTGTGTAATTTATTTGTGCATCAAATATGGAAGTTGATGGTACAACAGCATTTGCTATAGTAGACTCCCATAAGAAATCGTTTGCAAATCGGTAATTAACATTAAAACCAAATCCTTCAAATAAATTTGCACTTCCGATAGAAGCTTTAAATTGATGCTCCGGAGTATTAAATCCTGCTTCAAAGTCAGGATATTTTTCCTGATCAAATTCAAAATTTGTCCAGGTATAACTAAATCCAAGGTCCAGTTTTTGAAATACTCTTCTGTTTACACCAATATTAGCTCCATAAGAAGTAATTTGTGTTGGTGAATTAGTATATAATGAAAATACCTGCGTTTGACCGGTAACAATGTCTATTATACCAGATCCATCATGAGCAGAACCATTTTCAGGAGTAACAGCAACTATCTGACTAATAAAATCATCATAAATATTATAATACGCATTGATATCAATTGAAAATCCTTCCACATTTCCACGGTATCCAATATCAAATGCTTTTACTTGTTCCGGCGTCACCAAATCAGTAGTAATTGCATTTAGCTTACTTGGATCACCAGTAGCAGCAAATTCTAAAACTGAAGTTAATGAATATGAATCACTATATGCTTTTCTACCAGTAAGATCTGTATTTGGAAGATCTCTGTCTAAATTATCAGGCGATGACCCAACCAATATCGCAGTTCCTGCATCCAGACCAATAAAGAGATCTTGTGTTGTTGGATTTCTAAAACCTGTTTGAAAGGAAGCTCTAAAGTTATGTTGTTTGTTTTCTCCTGCAGAATACACAATAGATGCTCTTGGTGAAAAGCTTCCATCAAAAAATTCATTCTTATCATATCGAATGGAAGCAGATATAATCAATCTTTCATCTGCTAATTTCTTACTCGCCATGATGTATGCACCATATTCATGATAATCAATAGAACCATCATAATCAGTAAAAATAGTTCCTTCAGAGTTCAATGAATATTGTCTAAAAGATCCTCCAGCCTGTAAATTGAATTTATGATTAAATAAGCTTGAAAAATTATAATTACCTTCTCCTACATACATTTTTGTATTATCAACAAATTTTGATCCGCTAGAAAAATCAGGGTCATTGATTACCTCATTGAACTTTTTATCAAATTCTGGTGTTCCTGGTTTTAATGTCACTGTATTATCTGCATAAGCACGAGCTCCCTGATGTGCCTGATCTGAAGTTGCACCCGCCATAGATGCTTCTAAATAAGCACCAACATAAGTACCAAACCATGTTACAGAATTATCTCTGTTTATATTGACACCTGTAAAAACCATATCATATGATTTACCTGCATCTTCAAAAGTAGCATATCCTCTCACAAAAAAATTCTTATTTTTAATTTCCAGTTTATTTTGAGTCATTGTAAAATTCTTCAAATTATATCTGTTAGTCCCCTGATAAATAGTAGAACCCAAACCAGACCTAAAATTATAAGAGATCTCCAAATCATCACCCGTAGGTCTGTAATTTAAAGAAACGTCTACTTTTGCACTTTCTGCTTCATAATCAGTAAGGTCTTTTTCTAAATATCCTGTTCTACCTACATTATCACTAGGCACCAAAGCACTTGCTCCATCAGGTATTAAACCACCAGCCTCCATTGATTTTGCGACTTCATGAATATCTGTTACTATTTCATCCCCATAAATATTAACAGCATTATGATCATAACCACGTTGGTCATATGGAGTTATCTTATCCGGTAAACCTGCACCCTGTGGTGTGTATTGATTTGTATCACTTGTCATCCAATCTGTTCCTTTCAAATAAGAAAAGGAAACCTTTGCAGCAAATTTATCACTAAAAGCATGAGCTGCACGGATACCAAAATCTATATAGTTATTATCCCCTGAATCTTGAATCGTTAAACCGGTTTTAGCATAAAAACTAATTCCCTGATAATCAAAAGGATTTTTTGTGGTCATAAATAAAATACCATTAAATGCATTTGCTCCATATAAAGCTGAAGAGGCACCCGGAATAATTTCAACACTTTTCAAATCCAATTCATTTGCCCCAACTAAATTACCCATCACAAAGTTTAGTGCGGGAGAAGCATTATCCATACCATCTATTAATTGTACAAATCTGGTATTTGAAAAGGTAGAGAATCCTTTTGTGTTTATAGAAGTGAATGTCAAACTATTGGTTTTAATATCAACACCTTTTAGATTATTCAAACCGGTATAAAAATCAGCAGATGTGCTATTCTTTATTGCTCTTACATCCATTCTTTCAATAGTTACGGGAGATTCTCTCAGACTTTCCGGAGTACGTGAAGCCGATACGACTACCTCATCTAAAGCGTTATGAGACTCTTCCAAAGCTATTGTTAAATTTTCACGATCTTTTATAACTTCAACAATTTCACTCTTGTAACCTATATATGTAATTTCAAGAGAAAATGGCAAGTCTTCATTTGTTTTAAATGAAAATTTACCATCAAAATCGGTAGAAGTTCCTGTTACATTTCCTACTACTTTTATATTAGCACCGGGTATTGGATCATTGGTGAGTGCATCTGTAACTGTACCCGAAACAGTGGTTTGTGCAAACATGATTACCCCACTAAACAGGGCCAAAAAAAGAATTAATAATTTTTTCATAATTTGATTTTGTAATATTAAGATTGCCGAAAAGTACAATTTTTTTACAATTTATATGAATTATTGTGAAAAAAATCCAAAATAGATTGAAATAAGACCTAAAAATTACAGTATTATTAATTAGTTTATTTGTAGCTTTTGAGAGGATATTTCATTACCCCTTTTGACCTGAAGAATATATACACCACTTGAAATATGCTGGATATTTATCCTTTCATTGAACATTGTGGAATTATTTTTAAAAACTCTTTTTAAAATGTTTCTACCCGTTATATCGAATAACTTAATTTCCACATCACTGGTATTTTTCGAATTAAATTCAACATTGAATATTCCATTGGAAGGATTTGGATACACTTTAAAATTATTGAACACATAATTATTCACTTCCAGTACTGGTTCTGATGTGCATATTTCCATACTCCAGCTTTCTAAATTACCGGTATCCTGATCTGCTCCATCCACCACATTTAGTTTCCAGGCACCACTAGATGACTCACCATTAAAAGCAAATAATGCCTGTGTGGGTTTAATTGTTCCTGAAACAGCAGGAGGGCTAAAAGAACAGGTAATTTCACTACCTGCATCATCAAAGATCACATCTATATCATTTGAAGAATCACAGGCAGCACTTAACAATTCTACTATAGTGCCATTTGGACTTTCTAAAGTAATGGTAATATCACTTATATAAGTATGATTGATCTTCACCTTCACTGTAATTTTTTCAATAGCAAGATCTTCTGCAATAGAAATGCTTGATGTCAAACCAGCAGGGTCATTATCAGGAATATCAGATGGCAAACCTGTTGCGTCAAAATCATTGCAAACCTCATTAAATTCACCAATAGAAAAAACCTTTGAATTTACAGCATAGAAAAAACTTCCTTTGGCCTCTACCATTACAAAACACTTTGAAGCTTCCGTGTTTGGCACTGTGATTTTTTGACTCCCATCATTAGGAGTATTTGATAATAATGAAATTGGAAAAGTTCTTCCACCATCTGTTGACATCAATATATTTACATGAGAAACATTGATACCGTTACTATTTGTTCCGGCAATATCCCACGTAATCGATTCTGAGGTATTCTTATCCCAAACCAAATCATCCATATTTTGGGAGGTGACTTTAAATGGACCTGCAGCATCTGTTATGGTAACTTTTAAATCATCTGAAGCAACCTGACCAACCTCGGTATTGTTATCCCGGACAGTTAATTTAAAATTCATATCTCTTGCAACACTTGGAGTGACTTCCCAGGTAGAAGAAATCGCACCGTTAACTACTGTACTTAATTCAGGTAAATATCGATTGCCACTGGTTTTCGGATTTACAGATCTATACAAAGCTCCTGCAACTGAATTTTCACTTGGAGGAACTGCCGTAATTTCAGCATCAATTTGCTCCCAACAAAAACTGATTGGATCTCCATCTGCATCACTACCCTGACCTTTTAATATATAAGGTGTTGATTTGGGTATGATAAAATCATTACCAGCAATTACAGTAGGAGCATTTAAATTACCGGATATACCGGTTAAATTCGCACAAGATCCTGGTGCAACAGTAATATTGTTCCATATTTCATCTATACTAACAATATGAAAATACAGATCACTATGGCTTTGTACATTTTGAGGAGAACACAATCCGGCATATGCCATTAATGTAGATCCGCTACCCGGCTCAACAGCAGTTTCATTATTTATCGATCCTGTTGCACAATCATCACCATTAAAAGTATGGTTTGCACCCATTTGATGTCCCATTTCATGCGCTACAAAATCAAAATAAAACTGATCACTAACGGGATTCAAAGATCCTGTTACACCTTTTGCCTTTCTGGAGCCAAGACAAACAGAAGCTCTGCTGGCAACCCCACCTCCACCGGTACTAAAAACATGGCCAATATCATAATTGGCAGTACCAATCACATTATCACAAGTAGTTTGATTTTCACCTAACATCGTTTCACCACTATTATTGGAATAAGGATCTGTATCAGCATCTAAATAAATAAGATCATCTGTATTTGCAACCAGTTGCATGTGAATAGCCAAATCATTTTCATAAACCGCATTTACTCTTGTCATGGCAGTTGTCATGGCAGCCAAAACTGCTGCCTTTTTTTCTGCTTCAGTAGCTCCTGATCCAAGACCAGCCCTATTGATGTGAAATTCAGAGTATTCTCCGGTTGCAGCCAATGCCAAACGGTAGGTTCTTAATTTTTTATCATTGGGTGTTTTTAATTCCCCGCTTGATTTTTTAGCAGTTTGCATATTTTTAGTAAGACATTGAAACTTATTCAGTTCAAAGTCCATATCTTTTCTTTGATAAACTCTGTAATATTTTTTATCTGTGGAAGCAGGATCTATATACTGTACTTTTCTTTCTTTATCAACAATTATTGCATGTAAACCTTGCTCATTGATACTAAATCTAACCTTTAGGGAATTATCTTCTACTCCAACACCTACATAGGATCTGTTATTAGGATATTTTTTTGCAAGAGATGGATGCATTACCGGCATCTCTTTTACATAAAATGAAATTATATTTCCTTTTGCATCAGGAAATTTAACGATCATATTAGATCTTTTAATAGCAACTTTCTTATTTGGTGCATCCACCAAATTCCTTTTCAAATCCTTATACTCCAGTTGAAAGGTTTTAAATTTTTTAACATTTGGCTTTATTTGCGATGTTGTTATCCCTATTTTTGCTTCATCTATGCTTGACCATAAGACCTTTTGCTGAGAAATAAGTTGGTTAACAAATAGTAAAAAAAACAGAAGTTTAAAATAATGTTTAGTCATTCTATATGATATAAGTGGCTAATTTATGAAAATTAATTCAGGTATCTTTGCGTAATTATACTACTTTATTGAAAACTTATCAAACAAAATGAACAAGTGATCTTATGAAATATTTTATTTTTTTATTTATCCTGTTTTCTATGATTGCCTGTAACTCCAGTCAAAAACTCACAAAAGAAATTCCAAGAGAAATGCAAAATATCAGCTGTCCTGGAAGTGGAAATTGTTCAATTGAAGTATTCAAAAATTCAAGTTTACAAATTAAAACGGATGCTTTTGGTAAAATATATCCTAAGATTCAAAAAGGTAATAATTTAGTAGTCAAGTATCATTTCGAAAAAAAAGAGAAAAAAAATATCGAAGATGCTGGTTATTCTGAATTTATTTATTTCGAAGTTGATAAAAATGAAAAACAAATAATTTTAAAGGATGCAGAATTGCAAAAACTAAAAATACTGTATGGCAGAATATGTTTTTGTAGAGATGCCAATGGATATTTTAGAGTAGATCAGGGCAATCTATATTTATTCAACAATAATAACAATTTACAGTTTAATTTAAAATTCGATATGGGTAAAATTCCCCAGGTCATTACGCAGATCAATGAAAATATCAAATATTAATTATTTATAACACCAGATAAATCAATCCAGATCCAATTGTGAAAGTTCATCATTCCATTAAAGAATTCAAAGAAAAAAAACATGCTACCATATTAACTATCGGAACTTTTGATGGTGTTCATATAGGGCATCAAAAAATTATTGAACGGCTAAACCAAATTAAAAGCAATGATAAGGATCGATCTGCGATCTTAACTTTTTTTCCACATCCCCGAAAAATATTAAATCAGGGAAATGAGATCAAATGGTTAAATACCATGGATGAAAAAATGCAGCTTTTAGATAAGTTTGGATTAGATCATTTAATTATTGAGCCTTTTACCAAAGATTTTTCAGAACTAACCGCTATTCGTTTTGTTAAAGATATTTTAGTAGATCAACTGTATATCAAAAGTCTGGTTATTGGATATGATCATCAATTTGGCAAAAATCGAGAAGGAAATTTTGAACAATTAAAAAAATATGGTAAAGTTTACAATTTTGATGTTGAAAAAATTACCGCTCAGGAAATTGAAGATGTATCGGTAAGTTCCACAAAAATTCGGATTGCAATTGAAAATGGAGATATTCATAAAGCCAATAAATATCTGGGATATAATTATTTATTGAGTGGACAAATAGTTAAAGGACAAGGTTTAGGCAGAAAGCTAAATTTTCCAACCATCAATCTTCAAATGGAAGAAGATCTTAAATTAATTCCTAAAACAGGTGTTTACATCGTGAAAACAACTATTGATCAAAAGATCTTTTT
>JAOZTG010000004.1:13222-51951 GCA_029939235.1 Flavobacteriaceae bacterium | reverse complement strand
TGAAATATTCTACCTTCAACTCCAATTTATTGTGTTAGAATATTATATTTTAGCATCCTAAATTATTATTCTTTGAAAAATATATCTTACACCTTAGTAATACTGCTTAGTCTGTTGTTTTTGACTAGTTGTTCTCAAAAAGAAAATGTTTCTAAAAAACAAAATACAGATATTTTACAATATGTGGATCCATTTATTGGAACTGGTTTTCATGGTCATACTTTCCCCGGACCGGTAATGCCGTATGGTATGTTACAATTGAGTCCTGACACTAAACTAAACGGATGGGATGCATCGAGCGGATATCATTATGATGATGATACTATCTATGGGTTTTCTCACACACATTTAAGTGGTACCGGAATAGGTGATCTGGGCGACATTTTATTACTGCCTTATACTGAAAAAAGTTCGGGTAAACCTATTGCAACTTTTGATAAAAATGATGAACAGGCAAAAGTTGGTTTTTACTCTGTTAAATTCAATAATTACGACGTGAAAGCTGAATTGACTGCCACTAACAGAGTAGGAATGCATAAATACCAGTATGGAACAGACTCCCAAAAAAAATTACTGATTGATATTGGCCATATTTTACAACGTACCTGGGGGCATAGCAATGTTTACAACGAACTGGAAATTATTGATAATAAAACTATCAGAGGTTTAAAACAATCGAAAGGTTGGGCAAATAATCACAAAGTTTATTTCTATGCGGAGTTTTCCAGCCCATTCAAGGTTGATTCTGTAATGGTTGATAAAAAGAAAGCAAGTAATTCAAATATATATAAAGGGAAAAATGTCTATGCTAAATTGACTTTTAAGAGTTTAGAAAATAATGATCCCTTATTGATAAAAGTAGGTATTTCACCTATTGATACAGATGGAGCACAAAAGAACATGAAAGTCGAACTGGATCACTGGGAATTCAATAAAGTAAGAGTAGAAAATGAAGAAGCATGGGCTAAAGAACTACAAAAAATTAAAATAACGACACAAAATAAAGATGATCTTGTAATTTTTTATACGGCTTTGTATCATAGTATGATCGCACCAATGATTTATCAGGATGTGGATGGAAGATATAGAGGAATGGATAAATTAATCCGTAAAGCTAGAGACAGGGAAACAAATTACACCGTGTATTCTTTATGGGATACATTCAGAGCGCTTCATCCTTTGATGACCATTATTGATGAAAAAAAATCAGCAGGTTGGGTGAATAATTTGTTGCTAAAATATAAAGAAGGAGGCATTCTCCCGATGTGGCCGCTGGCTTCTAATTATACCGCCACGATGGTTGGTTATCCAGCAGTTGCAAATATTGCTGATGCATTGAGCAAAGGTATTCCTGGAATTGATCAAAAACTTGCTTTAGAAGCATCCATAAACAGTGCATCCTATAAACCAGAACTGGTAGCTGACACAAAGAATGAAAGAAAAAAAGCACTAATGCCTTTATATAATAAATATGTAAATGAAGGAAAACATATTCCTGCTGATAAAATTATCAAATCGGTTTCTTTTGGTTTAGAAATGGCTTATTATGATTGGTGTATAGCAGAGATCGCAAAGTTAAATAAGAATGATTCTGTTGAAAAAGTGTTTGAAAAAAGAGCAAATAATTATGAACTCTATTTTGATAAGGTAACCGGATTTATGAGAGGAAAAAATGAAAATGGAAGCTGGGTAAAGCCTTTTAACCCTAAACATTCCAGTCATGAAAAATCACAATATATAGAAGGAAATGCATGGCAATGGACCTGGTTTGTGCCACATGATGTGAAAGGATTGATCAATTTATATGGTGGAGAAAAAGCTTTCACCACAAAATTAGATACTTTATTTTCAACATCTTCTGAAATTGTTGGTGAAACTGCAAGTGCTGATATTACAGGTTTGATTGGACAATATGCGCATGGAAATGAACCAAGTCATCACATTGCTTATTTGTACAATTATGCAGATCAACCATGGAAAACGCAAAAATTGGTGGATCAGATCTTAAAAGAGTTTTACTCATCCAAACCAGATGGGATTATTGGTAATGAGGATTGTGGCCAAATGTCGGCCTGGTATATTTTAAGTGCCATGGGTTTTTATCAGGTAGCTCCGGGAAATCCAACCTATACTATAGGAAGACCTATTTTTGATAAAGTTGAAATTCCATTGGAAAACGGTAAAACATTTACGATTATTACTGAAAATAATAGCAAGGAGAACAAATATATACAAGAAGCCTATTTGAATGATAAAAAGATGGATTCTTTATTTTTCAGCCATAAGGATATCAAAAATGGAAGTACTCTTAAAATTGTAATGGGGAAAACTCCAAAAACTAATTAGTTCTTTATCAGAGAGTTGTTTAGATGAATAGTTTAAGAGAGATAAAAGGTCTTCTCACAAGGGGGTAGATTTGAAATTGAGTTGAGTTGGACTGATGGTATGCTTACTTATGAAAAAATAAGATTCTTTTTAGGAAAAAAATATCTGCTGAGATACAAGTAAAAATTATCGGCAAATAATGTATTGGAACAAACAATTGAAGAGGGTAGTTTTAAATCCCTTTATATTAATCGGTTTAAGACGAAAAGACATGTCTTTTTCAATAAAATTTTGTACAACTTTCAATTCACAACATCATGATAAAAATACTTTTCACACTTTGGTTAATTGTGCCCTGGATCAATTTGGTTGAATATGAGTCTATTGAAAATAGTACTTTTAGTGAGTTAAATCCAATTATTAATTTAAACGGTATCTGGAAAATAAATTTGGATCCTTCCGGTAATTTTTGGAAAGAGGAGATCCTTAATGAAGAATGGAAAGATATTCAGGTTCCGGGAGAGTGTATGATGCAAGGATTCCCAATAAAACATGATCAACCGTTTGTTTATAAGAAGCATATTGAGATCCCTTTGGATTTTGCTGGAAAAGAAATAAAACTCCGGTTCGAAGGTGTTTATAGTTATGCAAGGGTTTGGATCAATGGGAACTTTTTGCGGGATCACTCAGGAGGTTTTACACAATGGGATTGTAATATCACTCCTTTTGTTAAACCAGGTGAAAGAGCAATGCTTACCGTGGAAGTTACTGATAAAGCAGATGATATTTCCTATGGAAGCGGATATGCTAAACATCAGATCGGGGGAATTCTAAGAGATGTTAAATTACTTGCCTTACCAACAAACAATCCGGATAATATAAGTATCATTACAGATTTTGACAGTAAATACAAAAATGCAGCACTCCATATAAGGGGTGATTTTAAGAGAAAGGTGAAAAACGCAAAAATTCAAATTGAATTAAGAAATAAAGAGAATAAAAAGATCACTCTTCAGAAAAGTAGTGTTGAATTAAATGGGAATGATTCATTTAATATTGAAAACACGGTGCAATCACCCAACAAATGGGATGCTGAGCATCCTGATTTGTATCAGTTAACTGTAAATTATTTTGAAAAGGATCAATTAATATTTCAAAAGATCTATCAGGTTGGGTTTAGGGAAATCGAAGTCAGAGGTAATAAATTGTTGGTAAACGGAAAAGAAGTAAAACTCAGAGGTGCCTGCAGGCATGATATTCACCCCTTACTCGGAAGGGTATCTACTCCTGAATTTGAATTGAAAGATGTAAAACTGGCCAAAGAGGCCAATATGAATTTCATTCGTACATCTCATTATCCACCCACAGAAAACTTTTTGCGCCTTTGCGATGAATACGGTCTGTATGTGGAGGATGAAACAGCAGTTTGTTTTGTTGGCTCACATCGAACAGAAGAATATGCCCCGGGAGCATCTGAAGGTGATCCAAATTATAGGGGAAAGTATTTATCACAGCTTGAAGAAATGGTGAATAATCATAAAAATCACCCTTCCGTTATTATATGGTCTATAGGAAATGAAAATTCTTATGGAGAAAATTTCAAGAAATCCTATGATTGGGTTAAAGAAAATGACAAAACAAGACCTGTAATCTTTAGTTATCCGGGAAATGTTCCTGAAAATGAGAAATCTTATGATATATTAAGTATGCATTATCCTGATATAACAGGAAATTTAAGTCAGCACGATATGGTAACAAAAGACTTTGGCTATAAAGAAATGCCGGTTATTTTTGACGAATGGGCCCATGTAGCTTGTTATAATAATTTTACGGTAAAAGAGGATCCAAATATCAGAGATTTTTGGGGGCAAAGTCTCGATAGGATGTGGTCGAATGTATTTGAAGCAGATGGTGGTTTAGGAGGAGCTATCTGGGGTATGATAGATGAAACTTTTATGCTGCCCAGATCTTTACCCGGATTTAATGAATGGTGGGGAAAAATTGATAAAAAAGTAATTCCGGCCGAATATACCGGAAACACAATTGGTTATGGTGAATGGGGTATTGTAGACACCTGGCGTAGAAAAAAACCTGAATTTTGGAATACTAAAAAGGCATATTCTCCGGTTAAATTTCTTCAAACTACTTTTGAAAATTATTCTGGAAGAAATTTGTCGGTTCCGGTATACAATCGATTTGATCACACCAATATCAATGAACTAACTATCAAATATTCTTATCAGGGTTATAATGAGATCTTAAAACCCACAGATATTCAACCGCATTCAAGAGGGGTACTGGATTTTCCTATAAAGAATTTGAAGCAACAGGATCCGGTTACCGTCGAAATTTTTGATAATAGAAACAGATTGATTGATAAATATATTCTTCATTTAAAAGTAGATTTTAATATTCCAAAAGGAAATGATTCTTATGGGGAGATAAGTGTCAAAGATGAAAAAGACCAACTGACAGTTAACTGCAAGAACAATACAAAAATTATTTTTAATAAAAGAACCGGTTTGATCCGTGAAATTCAAAATTCAACTACAAGGACAAATTTCTCAGGTCCATATTTAAATTTACGAACCAAAGGAGATTCAAAAATGTATTCTAATCACGAAATTGATGATCATGGGGAGAATTGGAGCTTGATGAAATTTACTTTTAAAAGAGAAAACAATGAAGTTGTGATTTTAACAAAAGGTAAATATGAAGATGTTAAAAAGGTAGATTTTGAGATGAGAATAATTTCTACAGGAGAGATTACAATACGATATCAGATAAAAAATATTCCTAAATCAGACATTCGTGAAATTGGAATTAGATTTGAACTGGATAATATAATTGATTCACTCTCATGGCTAAGAAATCCTTACTGGTCTTATTACCCCGAAGAGCATCTGTCAGCTCAAAAAGGGAATGTTTCTTTGTATTCAAACATTTTAAAAAAATATCGGATAGAACCAACTAAAGAATGGGAAAATGATTCAAAAAGTTTCTATTATGAAGGAACTAAGGATGAGTCATTTGGGGATCAGCTTACAAATATTTCCAGATCAACAAAAGAAAATATTATGACATATAATCTTTATAATAAAGGACGAGAAATATTATCGGTTTTAGGTCAGAGAGATATTGCTTGTCGAATTGAAAAAAGAGAAAACAGCATTCAACTATTTGCAAATAATAAAATGGATTATATTGATCTGAGCTGGGGAAATTTTCAGCGAAATATAGTTTTAAATAAAATGTATTCTGATAAGGTTGTTTTTAAAATTAATACGGATTAAAAAAATTATTTTGTTTAGTTACTTAAAAAAAAGATGCTAATTTACAGATAAAAACCAGTATAATACACAGTGCAGATCCAATGAAAAATTTAGTATTTACATCAATTTTAATCATACTCGTTCTGGGTTTATACTCGTAATTCAAACCAATTTTAAAGATTGGATTGATTGCTGATCCACAATATAAAAATGCTCTGACAAGTGGAGAGAGGTTTTACGATGAATCCTTATGGAAACTTAAAGTGGCACATCTGAATGATCAAAAAATGGATGGCTTATTTTTTAGCTATAAGGATATGAAAAATGGAAGTAGTTTAAAAATTATAATGAATAATATCCCTAAGGTAAATTTAAATATATTAAAATGATGGACATTCTAAAAAGTATTTATTTGAAAAATTCAAACTTATGGATTTTTAGTTTTTTAATTTTAATCTCTTCATTTACAATACATTCTCAGGATGTTTCTTATCCTTTTCAGGATGTAAAACTTGATACAGAATTAAGGGCTGATGATCTGTTAAAGAGACTTTCACTTGATGAAAAAGTAGCTCAAATGCAGGATGTAGCACCTGCTATTGATCGTTTAGGAATACCCGAGTACAACTGGTGGAACGAAAGTTTGCACGGAGTTGCAAGAGCCGGTGCTGCAACTTCCTATCCTCAGGCAATTGGTATGGCAGCAACCTGGAATCCAGATTTGATTCATAAAGTGGCAGATGCGATAAGTACGGAAGCAAGAGCAAAATTTAATCACAGTATAAAACTAGGTCAAAGAAACAGATATCAGGGATTGACAATGTGGAGTCCAAACATCAATATTTTTAGAGATCCAAGATGGGGACGTGGTCAGGAAACCTATGGGGAAGATCCTTACCTAACTTCTAAAATGGGAGTTGCCTTTGTAAAAGGATTACAAGGTGATGACCCCGATTATTATAAGGTAATTGCAACTCCAAAACACTATGCAGTTCATAGCGGTCCGGAACATAATAGGCATAGTTTTGATGCCTATACCGACAAAAGAGATCTATGGGAAACGTATTTACCTGCATTTAAAGCGACCATTATCGAAGGAAAAGCATTTTCTGTAATGTCTGCCTACAATAGATATTTGGGTGAATCAGCAACAGCAAGCACTTTATTATTAAACGATATATTAAGAGACAAATGGGGTTTTAAAGGTTATGTGGTTTCTGACTGTGGTGCTGTTTATGATATTTATAAGTTTCATAAGATTGTTCCAACTGCAGAAGAGGCATCTGCATTGGCTGTAAAGGCTGGATGTGATCTTAATTGTGGTTCCAGTTATAAGCACTTGGTAGAATCTGTAAAAAAAGGATTAATCAGTGAAGAAGAAATTGATAAATCGTTGAAAAGGCTCATCATAGCACGTATTAAATTAGGTTTGTTGAATCCGCAAGATCAGGCTCCTTTTTTAAAGTATGACGATAGCTTTATCGAATCTGATACTTCAAAAAAACTGGCTCTTCAAACAGCCAGAGAATCTATAGTTCTACTAAAAAATAAAGATAATACATTACCTATTTCAAAAGATATTAAGTCTATTGCAGTTATTGGCCCTAATGCCAATGATAGGCATTTTGTTTTGGGAAATTATTTTGGTACACCAACCTATCGGAAAACCATTTTGGAAGGGATTAAGGAAAAAGTTTCAAAAAAAACCACAGTTCATTATTTTAAAGGAACAAATCTTACCAACAACGATACTATTTTTGATGTGATAGAACCGGCATCTTTTCACGGACAAATAGTAACAGAGTATTATAATAACTCAAAATTGAAAGGGAAACCCATTCTTAAAAATAATCAATCTTTTATTGATTTTGAATGGGGTGGTGCTGCACCTATCGATTTATTGACCCCAGGCAAATTCTCCATCAAATATACAGGAGTTTTAAAACCTGATTTTACAGGAGATGTATTACTTGGTGTGTTGGAAAGTGGAGGATCTTATCGTTTATTCATTGATGATAAAGAAGTTTTAAACGGGTCAAGTGGAAATGGAACTTTTGCTTTATCTGCAAAGGTTAAATTTGAAAAGAACAAAAAGTATAAATTTAGACTAGAGTATTTATGTACAAATGAATGGATGGCTTCTGTTCAATTGGTATGGAATAAAGAAGAGATCAAAGGAAGGGATCATCTGATGAATATAGTGAAAGAAAGTGATGTAATCATATATGTTGGTGGAATATCAGCCCGATTGGAAGGGGAGGAGATGCCTGTAAAAATTGAAGGGTTTGACAAAGGCGACAGAACTAATTTAAAACTACCTAAAGTTCAGCATGATCTTTTGCAAGAATTAAAAAATACAGGTAAACCAGTTGTTTTTGTGATGACTGGAGGTAGTGCAATGGCTATTAATTGGGAACAAAATAACTTACCTGCTATTTTAAATATTTGGTATCCCGGACAAGGAGGGGGTGATGCTGTTTCAGATGTGTTATTTGGTGATTATAATCCTTCAGGTAAATTACCGATAACTTATTATAAATCTATAAATGATCTGCCTCCTTTTGAGGATTATCGTATGAAAGGTCGTACTTATCGTTATTTTGAAGGTGATGTTCTATATCCGTTTGGTTATGGGTTGAGTTATACTAAATTTGATTTTTCTCTACCAAAACTGGAAAAAACTAATATATCAAAAACTCAAATAACAAAAGTAACTGTAACAGTTAGTAATAATGGAAAATATGATGGAAATACAGTTGTGCAATTGTATATGCATGATATGGAAGCAAGTGTTCCAACCCCAATAAGATCATTGCGAAAATTTAAAAAAGTATTCCTTAAAAAAGGAACATCTAAAAAAGTAGTTTTTGAAATTAGTTCGGAAGATCTATTCATTTTTGATAATGATGGAAACCCTTTTGTAGAACCCGGTTCATTTGAGATATTTGTTGGAGAGAACTCAGAAACCAATAATAAAGTGAATCTAACAGTATATAATTAATTTTCCAACTAAAAAAATGGCTATCTCAATAGCTCTTTGAGGCCCTTCTTGTTTCCTTTGCGATATAATATTAAAAAGCCGTTACGCAAAGGCTCACGAAGATTTCGCAAAGTATCACAAAGTTTTTATGATATCAAAAAACTCAAAAAAATAACTTTTGAGATAGCTTCTTTTTAGAAATATATATAACAAGATTATTCCAGTCCAAAAACAGGTTTATTAGTCATCCATTTTCCTCTGGTAAAATCAGGGAAAAACTGAGGAGATCCACCACTAGCTATTGACGCCTCTGATAATGGAGTGATTGCGCTCCATGCAGCAGCATCATACACATCAATTGGTGGTTGTACTTCATTTTGTACACTATCAACAAATTGTTTGATCGTAAAATAATCAATACCTCCATGACCGGCACCTTCTGCTTTTGCAGCCTCTTCTTTCCATAATTTATGATCATATTTGTTAAAATATTTATCATAAGATTCACCTGTACTCCATTTATGAGGTTCAGATTCACCTTCTATATAAATTCTTTTTCCTTCATACTGACCACCCCAAACACCTTTATTGCCATGCAATTCAAATCCCCATGAATAAGGTCTGGGTAAATTGGTATCATGACTCAGAATTATCGTTTCACCATTTGCCGTTGATATGGTTGTTGTAACAATATCACCTAATTTCCATTTTAATTTTGCATTTGGATGCTCTTTTCCTCCTTTTGGATGATCAACAATATATTTGTGTAAGCCAGTTGATTTTGTTGCAACTGAAGTTAGTGTAACAAATCTGTTTCCTCTATTGATATCAAACCAGGTTGCTACCGGACCAATACCATGCGTTGGATAGATATCTCCATTTCTTTTTAAAGAATGTTCGGTTCGCCATCTGGCTTCTCCTCGGGCATCTTTTCCAAATTCCACTCCTGGATTAAATTTTACACCACGCAGATCATGTTTATACCCGCAAGTTGCATGAACTATTTCTCCAAAAACTCCTTCACGAACCATTTTTAATACGGACATTGCTTCACGTGCATAACAAACATTTTCTAATATCATACAAGGGACTCCAGTTTCTTCCGAAGTATTTACCAGATCCCAGCATTCCTCAATAGTGTTTGCTGCACTCACTTCAACACCTGCATATATACCAGCTTTCATTGCAGCTACAGCCATTGGTGTATGCCATAACCAGGGGGAAGCAATAATTACACCATCAATATCATCACGTTCCAACATTTTAAGATATGCATGGTCATCACCTGTATAAACAGTAGCTTCCTTTCTTGAATGATCTCTTAAGATCTTTTGGGTTGCTTTAATTGCTTTTGGATCCACATCACAAATTGCAGTAATATCAATGTTTTTATATTTTGATACAAGACTTACATGGCCTCTTCCTCTTCCTCCAACACCAATAAATGCTATATTGATTCTACCATTATTTTTCTTTTTCTTGAAGCCAATTGCTTCTTTTGTTTCATTTGCTGAAATTAAATTGGGTGCAAGTGCCATTCCTGCTCCGGCAACAGTAATTTTCTTTAAAAAATCTCTTCTTTGAAGCTCCATATTTTAATAATTGTAAGTTCGTTATAAATGATTCATATTATAAATTCATGGATAAAAATACGTAATAATCTTTTCTCTAAAAGTGATTTTTAAAAATATTTTAATACAATCATAGATTTTTAAAAATAAGTACTAAAACTAAAAATTATTTAAAAATTCACTTAACAATTAAGGATTTAATAATCTGTTTGATCGTCCTTTATCAATTCGTTCAACGGAATCTTTTGAAAGGTGATTTGTGACTGACTCCCTTCATAAAGAATTCCAATATTATTTTCATCAATAGAAGTTAAGCATGAATATCCTGCAGCTTTTCCTTCGTCAAGTTCTAACCAGTATTTTTTTGGCCAGGTATTTCCATCATCAAAACTTACTTTGATAGTTTGTTTGATCCTTTTTCTTTTATCATTTGGGTTGGAGAATAATAAAATGGATCTTTGACCTCCATTTTTATCTTTAAAAGTATGTTTGTGAATTGAAGCCATACAAACCGGCTCAATCAAAGTTTCGTGAGAAGTAAGGTGTTCTTTCCAGGTTTTTCCAAGATCGTTTGTTGTGCAAATTGCCCTGCCATTTCTATCTCCTTTTTCTTTACGATTTTTATTGTCACGCATATTTAGCATGATAGAGCCATCCGATAATTCTACTGCCATAGATTCTGTTGTGTTTTGATAAGCAAAATTACTGGTTTGCCATGTGTTACCATTATCCTTACTAAATGTAATATTTGAAAAAGGTTTTCCATTTTCATCACGTCCTTGGGTTGGAAATACTAGTGTACCATCCCTTAAAGTTATGCCATGTCCTGGAGCGGGAGCCCATAGCCACCATTTTGGGTCTTTACACATTTTGGTCAGATTTATGGGCTTACTCCATGTTTTTCCATCATCTGTGCTTTTTACAATTAAGAACTGGCTTGTTTGTTTTACATCCAAACCAGGTTGAGAACCTTTATTTCTCCATTGGTGATTCCAGTCTCTGCTTTTTTCATTCAAACCCTCCATCCATTTTCCTTCAGAGTTGATCACACCGTGCATCCATAAACCAGCAACAAAAATGGTATTCGAATTTCTATCAACCAAAATGGATGCATCACTTACTCCATTAAATTTTTCGGGTAAATCTCCCCATGTTTTCATATCGAGAACAATTTGCATAGGTTCCCATGTTGCTCCATGATTGGTAGACCGACTCAAACCAATATCTATATTGCCTTGAAGATCTCTTCCAAAATCTCTTCGAACATCATATACTGCCAACAAAGTACCTTTGTTGCAAGTAACCAATCCCGGAATTCTGTAGGTATGGACTTTATCATCCCAATGCTTTCGTAAAGCTATTCCTGTCCTAAGTTTTCCTTCAGGACTTGTTTCGTTGGGGAATACCTTATTTTTATCAATTACCAAATAGTCCAAACCTGCATCAATTTTACTTTCAAGGTCACAATCATTGGATAACTGATAACTAACCCATAAATAATTCTTTCCTTTATTTAATATAATGGAGTCATTGAAAATTAAATCATCAGCGGCTGCCAATGTTCTGCCAAATTGATTTTTAGGTCTAAAAACAGAATCCTTTTTTCTTTGAAATATTCTTATAGAATCAAGATCTTTGAGTTGTGTATCTGATAAATTGATCTTTATTCTCTTCAGTATTTTATTATTAGAATTGTTGACATAGCAGATCCTTAAAACAGGATTATTTTCTTTTCCTTTCAATATAGGATAATTGAATTGCTTTAAGTGGATAAAATCCTTTTGATCGTTAGGTTTAAAGCAAACGAATAAAATATCAATGAAAATTATAAATATTAATAATTTCAAATTCATTTATTTATAACGATTTATTTAAATAATACCTTTAATAATACGACCTTCCTTTGTGGTTGTGAAATATACTAGATTTGTGCTTCATATTTCATGCTAAATTCAACTCTTTTTTAGAATAGTTCTAAAATTCAAAGTGATAAACCCCGGATGACACATGCAGAACAACTTGCTTATTATCTGTAGATTTAATCTGAATCTCTTTAACCTGTTTGATTGAATTACCACCTTCTTTTAACTTGCTAATATCATTAATAGGGATATAGATTGTTGCATTACTACCAACGGGTACAGTAATTTCCATTGTATATTTTTCTTCTTTCTTTTCCCATGTGATTCCAGCTTTACCATAAGGTGTGTTATTTGTGTATGTTACAAAATCAAGAGCATCAATAGTTTGTGGTTTAAAAATTATATGCCTATACCCAGGTTGTTTCGGGTCTGCATTCATACCCGCAAGTTTTCTGTATAGCCAAACCAAGCCTCCTCCAAACATTGGGTGATTCCTTGAATTGGCTCCATTCCATTGTTCCCAGGTTGTAGTAGCTCCAAGCTCAAGCCAGTGACCAAAACTTGGTTCTGTTCTTTTTGTTAAAGCTTCATAAGCTAAATCATGCATTCCATTTTCGGAGAGTACTTCAAAGAAGAATTGTGTTCCGAAAATACCAGTATCAAAATGCCCGTCATTGGCTTTGATATTAGCTTTTAGGGAAGTGATCACTTTATCTTTTTGATTGTTTGGAACTCCCATTTTTAAGGCAAATATATTTCCACCTCCATTTCCATATGTTCCATTTTTTGCATCATAAAATAGTTTATGAAAAGCTTTCTTTGTTTTATCAGCAAGATTGGCATATATTTTTGCTTCTTCGTGTTTGTTTAGGGCTTCCGCCGATTGAGCAGTCAAATCTGCACATCTCCAATAATAGAATGTGTGAACCATTTCATCAGAAGCCATTTCTCCAGGACCTACCCAATCGCCAAGATTAAACCATTTAAGAATTTTCCCATCACTTCCTTTTCGTTGAGAAAACATGATACCATCTTTATTTACCCATGTTTTCATGTATCGAATATATTCTTTCATACCTTCATAATTATCTTCCAGCATATCTAAAGCACCATAATGCGTATAAAATTCCCAGGGAATAATACAGATAGCTGCTCCCCAAGCTACTCCGCCACCACATCCAGGCTGCCAAGGAGCGCTGTTAGGTACGTAACCAGTTTCTACATTTTGTGCACCCAACATATCTTGCACCCATTTTTGATAAAAGTTTTGTGCATCATAATTGTGCATTACTGTAACGCAGGCAGCTTGACCATCACCCGTATAGGCAGAGCGTTCTCTATGAGGGCAATCACTAGCAATTCCTCCATGCATATTATCAATCTGACTTCTTCTCCAAATTTTATTGATATCATTAAGCAATTGATTGGAAGTTTCAAATTTTGCAGATTCCTTAATGTAGGTATTTACTGCTTCGGCAGTTAATTGAGAAGGTTTTAATTCTCCATACCAATTGGAAATTTCTACACTACTAAATACAAACCAATTGAATCGGGCAGCATAAGATTCAGTACCATTTCCTTTAAAAATATAGGAATTATTACCGGAGAAATCACTGCCATTATTATATTTTATATCAATTTTATGGCCTGAAGGAGCTTCCACTTTATTTAGTTTAAGCCAACCAGAGATTTCCACTCCGAAGTCAACCAGATAATTTCCGTTTTTAAGTTTTTTAATTGAAACAGGAGAAATTCTTTCTGAAATTTTATCTGTATGAGAAGTATGAGCAACTAACTTTCCATAAGGAGCTTTTCTGATGATAACATTTTCCCAATCTGTATCATTAAAAGTAGAAGTATTCCATCCAGGTTGTTCTTTTCGGGCATCATAATGTTCTCCATAGTAAACCATGTTCATTAATATGGCACTTTTTGATGCTTTCCAGGATTCATCGCTTACAATAATATCTTCTGTACCATCAGCATATGTGATATGAACTTGTCCGATAAACCTGGGAGATCCATAAGCTTCTGCCCAGCCTTTAGCCGGATTGTAAAACCCATTCCCCAAAATACTTCCAATCACATTTTTACCCTGAATAAGTTGATTTGTAATTTCATAACGAAGGTACATTACCTTGTATTCTTTGAAATTATCATCAAGAGCTATAAATCTATTAGGCAATTCCGGACGCTTACTATAATTTGTTTGATTAGGAACAAGTACATCATCACCAATCTTTTTACCATTTACGTAGAGTTCAAAATAACCAAGTCCTGTTACATAAGCTACAGCATTAGTTATCTCTTTTTTAATTTGAAATTCTTTTCTAAATAACGGAGCAGGAGGACCTGGTTCTTTAAGTTTTGCCGCTCTTTTTCCTTTAGGTATTGGTAAAGCTTCTTCTCCTTGCCATGGTGCTCCAATCCATTTGGCCTGCCAGTCATTTGTGTGTAAAAGTCCCATATTCCACTTAGCTTCTTTACTCCATTTTGAAACATTCCCATCTTTATCCCAAGTACGAACCTGCCACCAACATTCTTGTCGGGAAGTTAAGTCTTTTCCAGCATATTTTATTCTAGTCGATTGGTTAGAATTTACTTTTTCACTATTCCATAAGTCAGGTTGGGCAAGTTTTTCTTTTGTACTTGAAACTCTAATTTGCCAGGCAGATTGAAACTGATTGCGTTCACCATTTTCAGCGATATTTATCCAAGAAAGACGAGGGTTCTTTACATCAATTATAGATGGATTTTGAAGATACTCACAAGTAAGTTGTGTAGGTGATATTTGTGCTATTTGATTTTGAGAACTGTAACTTGTCAGGAAAGTTAGTAGAAAAATAAGTCTGATCATTGTTGTTGTAATCTGGTTTAGTTCAATTGATGGACATAATAAATAGTTAAAGATTTACTTCTGACAACTATAAAAATTAATGCATTTCAAAAAGGCAAAATCTTCAAAAAAATAAAAGGTATTAACCAAGATCCCGCTGAAAAAAAAACGGGATTATCCCGATAATTATTGGGACGACTAACTAAAAAAATGAAATTAATTTTTTAGAGTCTCACAAATAAAAATTCAATTTACACAATTTTTCTGATTTCATGATTCCTAATATCGTTCTATTTCTCTTTCTATAAATTATTACTTTATCGTTTAAGAAAATCTTACTATTAAAAAATATTTAAATGACATGTATAATATAATGTGTTACAATATAATATGTTGATATGTAAAAGCTATTACATGTTGGTATTTGCATCAAATACTGCACTTGGCAAAGTCGAATTGTCATCCCTGTCTACAAAATAGCAGGCCTGAAGTAGATCTAAATAATAAAGAAATTTTTGTATTTCCATTGTATAAATGAACGAATCAGATTAAATTAACGGACTGTTTTTTCATAAGAATGTATCACTCATTTACCCGTTTAAATTTCAATAGATAAGTAGCTTGTAATCAGAAAACTAAAAAAATCACAAGAAGTTTGTCTTAATAACTTATATTATTGAGTACTTTTGCAAAGATATACTTAATAGATTTATGGTACTTACAAAGCTTGATAAAGAGGAAAAGGTTATTGGTAAAAAACTTTATGATTACCAGCATGGTGCAATTGATAAAATTTTTGAAAAAATAAATGAGTTTCCAACAAATTATAATTTGTTGTATCAATTACCAACGGGTGGTGGTAAAACTGTAATATTTTCTGAAATAGCGAGAAGATACATCAAACAGACCAATCAAAAAGTTTTAATTCTTACACACAGAATAGAATTGAGTAGGCAAACATCTAATATGCTAACTGAATTTCGTGTCACAAATAAAATAATTGACAGTAGCGTTAAAGAAGTTCATAATGATAATGAAATTACATGCTATGTGGCGATGGTTGAAACTTTAAACAACCGTATCAAAGAAGAAAAAGCAGATATCAATGATATTGGATTAGTAATTGTTGATGAGGCTCATTATAATTCATTTAGAAAGCTTTTTAAATATTTTGAAAAGTGTTTTATTTTAGGTGTAACTGCAACTCCTTTAAGCTCAAATATCAATTTACCAATGAAAGAGATTTATAATGATCTTATTGTTGGTGAGAACATATCATCTCTTATTGAAAAAGGTTTTTTGGCTGAAGCAACCACTTATAGTTTCAATATAAACTTAAGTTCTTTGAAAATTGGAGCAAATGGAGATTATACGGTAAAATCATCGGAAGAACTGTACTCTAAAAACACCATGCAAACCAAATTGGTAAATGCCTATGAAAGCACTTCCAAAGGTAAAAAAACACTGATCTTTAATAATGGTATTCAAACTTCAAGACACGTACACGAAGTTTTTAAAAGTGCCGGTTATAAAATAAAGTATATTGATAACACCAATACCAAAGAAGAAAGAAAAGGAATTTTGTCATGGTTTAAAAATACGCCGGATGCAATTTTAACATCGGTTGGTATTTTAACAACAGGTTTTGATGAACCTACCATTGAGTCTATCATTATTAACAGAGCTACTAAATCTTTGGCATTATATTTTCAAATGATTGGAAGGGGATCAAGAATTTTTGGTTCAAAAAAAGAATTTTCTGTTATCGATCTGGGTAATAATGTTTCAAGGTTTGGACTTTGGACAGATGATATAGATTGGCATTTAATATTTAAAAATCCTAACTTCTTCTTAGAGAACCTTATTAGTGATGATGAAATAGAGCGTAATTTCAGGTATGTAATGCCGGATTCCATAAGGGAAATGTTCGCTAATTCAGATGATTTTGATTTTGATGTGAAAGATGAATATAACATAGCTGTCAATGCCGGATTGAAATCAAAAGCTGTATTGATGAAATCTATTGAGCAACATGCCAAAATTTGTGCTGAAAATAGTGAAGATGTTTTTGATGCTCATATTTTGTCACGTGAATTAAATGATGATATTGAATATAGGATAAAACAATATTCTTATTGTATATTAAAAAGTTCCAATAATTATATCAAATGGCTGGAAGAAGATTACAAACGTCAGTTAAGAGTGAAGATCAGCCAGTTATTTCAGTAACAAATAAATGTTGTTAGTGATTGAATGTATCAATGAACAAATGAAAATTACTTAGATAAGGTAGTGTATATTAGTAATTTTTATTCTTTTATTGAAGATAAATCAGTAGGTAACTCAAAAATTTTCAAGCTAAAATAAGGTACTGCTGCAATAACATGATCAAATATATCAGCCATGATGTATTCGTAGTTCTGCCACCTTTTATCACTGCTAAACGCATATATCTCGATAGGTAAACCTTGCGTAGTTGGTGCCAGTTGTCTGGTCATGATCATCATATCCTTATTGATGGCTGAATGATTTTCAATATAAGTTTCTACATATTTTCGAAATATCCCGATATTGGTTAAATTTCTACCATTGATCAGTAATTCTTTATTGATATTATTTTTTGCATTATAGTTATCTATATCACCTGATTTTTTTTCTAAATAATCAGATAATAATTCAATATCTTTTAATTTATTAATTTCATTTCCAGAAAGATACTTAACACTATTTAATTTGATTATTACAGCTCTTTTAATTCTTCTTCCTCCTGAATTTTCCATACCTCTCCAGTTTTTAAACGAATCAGAGATCAAAGCATACGTAGGAATTGTAGTAATGGTTTTATCAAAATTCTGCACTTTTACCGTTGCCAAAGTAATTTCAGTAACATTACCATCTGCTCCAAATTTTTCAAAAGTTATCCAATCGCCGATTCTAACCATATCATTGATAGAAACCTGAATACTTGCTACAAATCCTAAGATAGTATCCTTAAAGATCAAAAGTAATACAGCCGATGCCGCACCTAAAGCAGTGAAGAATTTCCAGATCTCAGCTCCATTAATGATCGCAATAATTGATATAAGACCAGCAATCCAAACAAATATCATGATCACCTGAACGAAACTTTCTATAGGTTTATCTTTCAACCTTGGTAAAGTCCTAATATAATCCCTAACAGAATTTAAAACGCTTTTTATTATATAAATAATCAGCAGCACAAATATTACTTGTAGAACTTTACTGATGAGGTTTTCAATGGTATCAAAATCAGTAAAAATTATTGGTACCTGATACAGCGCAATATAAAATGGAATAATATGGGCTATTCTATGAAAAACATGGTTGTGATTTAAAATATCATCAATATCCGACTTTGTTTTTTCTGCAATCTTATTGATAAAATTATGTAGTAATTTTTTAATTGTTAAATCAATCAAATAAATGATAATAAGTGTAACGATCAACAGAACAAGCATATTTAAATATTTTGCCCATAATTCAGATAAACCTAAATCAATGAAATAGTTATATAATAAATGATATGAATTTTCCATAATTAATAGATACAATTAATTTATCACAAAAGTACATTGATTATTGATAATACAAAACTAGAATTAAGTTAATAGTATTATAAATTGCTATACCATTATCAATAAAATGAATACAAACAATTTTGTATTGTTGATTTATTAAGTATTTTTACAAAGCAAATGGTTACTAAATTATTTTCCATATTCATTTCAAGTATAATTCTTGTTCAAAGTTTTAACATCCATATAGCGGATGTTTTAAAACTGGATGAATTGATGGAACATGCTAAAATGCATAAGAATAAATATGATGATAATTTTTTAGTGTTTTTGTCAAAGCATTATGGTGATCTTAAACAATCTCACAAACAGCAGCAACAAGAAGAAGAAAAAGATCATTCACATCTGCCAATAAATCATGAATGCAGCTCTCATATTCAAGCTTCTTTTATAATAGATATCATCTCTTTTAGCATTGACATTCCGTGTGCTGCAGAATCTTCCATCAACTATTATTACCAGGATAAATTCTCTTCATTTGAAGAACAAGAAATATTTCAACCACCTCAATTAGCATAATTTATTAAGGTTTAAAATTGCTTATAACAATTTTAACATCAATCTGTTAAGCGCTTGGTATAAAGTGCTTATAAAGTTGTAAACTTCTTAAACCCTTTTATAAAACAGGGGTCTAACTTAATAAAACATTTAATGAATTATGTTGACCAAAATCATTAAACTCAGCTTAAAGAATAAACTTATAGTATTTTTATTTACCGCTTTTATCATTGGTTTTGGAATTTATTCACTAACTCAAATTCCAATTGGTGCTGTTCCAGATATTACTAATAATCAAGTGCAGGTGATAACTACTTCAAAGAATTTATCAACGCAGGATATTGAACAGTTTATTACCTATCCCATTGAATTGGAAATGGCGAATTTACCGGGAGTTGTTGAAATAAGATCTGTTTCAAAATTCGGATTATCTGTTGTTACTATCGTTTTTAAAGATGATATGGGAACATATCTTCCAAGGCAATTGATCGCTGAAAAAATTAAATCAGCAAGTGAAAAAATACCAAAAGGTTTTGGAGCTCCTGAAATGGGACCAATTACAACAGGTTTAGGAGAAATTTACCAGTATATTCTCGATACCGAACCGGGGTATAAAGACAAATATTCTGTAACAGATCTAAGAACTATCCAGGATTGGATCGTAAAACGTCAACTTTCTGGAATACCAGGTGTGGTTGAAGTAAACACCTGGGGAGGTTACTTAAAACAATATGAAGTAGCTACGAATACAGAAAGATTAAAAGCTATGAATATTTCAACAGTTGATATTTTCAATGCTTTGGAAAAGAATAACAGCATTGCCGGTGGTGGGTATATTGAGAAATCAAATAAAGCATATTTTATTCGTGCGGAAGGTTTGATAAAATCCATAGATGATATAAAAAATATTAAAGTTAAAACAATTGATGGTTTTTCAATTTATATCAAAGATGTTGCTGAAGTTGGATTTGGAAGTGCTCCAAGATTTGGTGCCATAACCGGTAACGGAGAGGGTGAAAAAGTTTTGGGACAGGTAATGATGTTGAAGAATGGCAATTCTAAAAAAGTAATTGAAGCCGTTAAAGATCGTGTTGCAATTATTTCTAAAACTCTTCCTGAAGGTGTTTATATCAATGGTTTTCTGGAACGCAGTGAATTGATTGCAAAAACTACATATACGGTTGCAGAAAATTTAATTTTAGGATGTTTGATCGTGATCTTTATTGTGGTTTTAATTTTAGGAAATCTACGTTCGGGATTTGTTGTTGCATCCGTTATTCCCCTGACCTTACTATTTGCTTTGTCTTTGATGTACCTGTTTGGAGTGGATGCCAATTTAATGAGTTTAGGAGCAATTGATTTTGGAATTATCATTGATGGATCTGTAATCATTGTAGAATATATTGCATTTCAGATTACCTCGAACAGGAAAGAACTTTTAAAGCTCGATCCTGATGAAAAGCAGGAAGCAATTGATCAAATAACTTTTCAAAGTTCATCTAAAATGATGAATTCAGCTGTATTTGGTCAGTTGATCATATTGATCGTATTTATCCCAATTCTTACTTTAACGGGTGTAGAAGGAAAAATGTTTAAACCTATGGCTTTAACTTTTAGTTTTGCTTTGGTTGGAGCTATGATCTTTGGTTTGACATACGTACCAGCCATGTCATCCATATTTTTAAAACCTACAAAAGTTTCTTCAAAAAATATTTCTGTCAGGTTGATGAAATTTTTAAGTGATGCCTATGAACCAACGATACGATGGGCATTAAAAAGTAAAAAAATTGTCTTAGGCCTATCGTCAGTTTTATTGATCTTTTCCATTTATCTTTTTGCAACCATGGGAGGTGAATTTGTTCCAACACTGGATGAAGGTGATTTTGTGATTCAACCTGTTCTTAAAACAGGTACTTCATTAAGTAAAACGATTGAAACAACTACTAAAATTGAAAATATCTTATTGGATAATTTTCCGGAAGTGGATCAGGTAGTGAGTAGGATAGGAGCTGCAGAAATCCCAACAGACCCAATGTCCATGGAAGAAAGTGATGTTATTATCAAATTAAAACCTAAAAATGAATGGGTTTCAGCAAGTTCAAAAGATGAGTTGGCAGATAAATTTAAAGAAGCATTAGCCATAATCCCAGGAATGGAAGTTGAGTTTACCCAACCCATTGAAATGCGTTTTAACGAATTGATAACCGGTGTAAGAGCAGATATTGCTGTTAAAATATTTGGTGAAGATCTAAATGTTTTAAGTGAAAAAGCAAATGAAATTAAAAAATTGATCAGTGATGTAAAAGGTGCTTCTGATATTATTGTTGAGAAAACAGCTGGATTGCCGCAAATGAGTGTGGTTTATGATCGAAAGAAAGTGGCCAGATATGGATTGGATATCGAAGATATTAATATGATGATATCGTCTGGTTTCTCCGGAGCAGTAGTAGGTAGTGTGTATGAGGGCGAAAAACGTTTTGATCTGGTTATTCGGTTAGATAAGAAGAACAGATCTGGTATATCGAATTTAGAAAATTTATATATTGATTCTCCTTCAGGAGTTAAAATTCCATTGCATGAATTAGCTACTATTTCTTATTCTAAAGGGCCGGCAAAGATATCAAGAGATGATACCAAAAGAAGAATCGTAATTGGAATCAATGTTAGAAACAGGGATCTGCAATCGGTTGTTGATGATGTTCAAAGTTTGATAGAAACAAATATTAAACTTCCTGTTGGATACAGTGTTACTTACGGAGGACAGTTTGAAAATTTACAAAATGCCAAAGCCCGATTAAAGGTTGCTGTTCCTATTGCACTGGTACTCATTTTCATATTACTTTATTTTGCATTTGGTTCAGCCAAAGAAGCATTAATGATCTATTCTGCTATTCCGCTTTCAGCTGTTGGCGGAGTTGTTTTATTATGGATAAGAGATATGCCTTTTAGTATTTCGGCAGGTGTAGGTTTTATTGCGCTGTTTGGTATTGCTGTATTAAATGGTATTGTATTGGTTGAACATTTTAAAGAATTAAAACGAGAAGGAATGGATGATATAAATGAAAGAGTTATTAAAGGAGCAAAAGAACGTCTCCGACCTGTGATATTAACAGCAGCAGCAGCGGCTCTTGGTTTTTTGCCAATGGCTATTTCAACCAATGCGGGTGCAGAAGTACAACGTCCGTTGGCCACAGTGGTTATTGGCGGTCTGGTTTCTGCAACATTATTAACCATGTTAGTATTACCGGTTTTATACTCCATTTTTGATAAAAAGAAGGAAAAAAATAGTCACAAAAAAGCAAATATTAAAATAATAGGGTTTTTAGCAATTCTGCTAACTGTTACCATGCAAAGTAATGCTCAAACAAAACAATTAGATCTTGATGAAGTTTATAATTTAGCAATGGAAAACAATGCCGGTCTTAAAGCTTCTTCTTTAAAAGTAGAGGAAGCGAATGCACTAATTGGAAATGCTTTTGACTTTGATAAAACAGAGATCTATTATAATTATGATGAAAACAATATGGCTGTAAATGATATACCTCTGAAGGTATTTGGTATACAACAGGATTTTTTGTTTCCTACTCTTTATTTTGCAGGCAAAAAACTAAACGAGGCTACCTATCATTTAGAGTCAAGTTCACATAAAATTAAAAGAAAAATATTAGAACGTGATATTACATCTGCATACTATCAGATGCAATATGAAATTGAAAAAGAAAGTGTTTATAAAAAAATGGATAGTTTTTATAAAACCTTTGCTTATGCTGCTAAACGAAGATTTGAAACAGGTGAAACTAATTATTTAGAAAAAATTACATCTCAGGCGAAACAAAAGCAATTGCAAACCTTATATATTCAGTCACAGGAAGATGTGAATTCTGCATTGGTCTATGTACAGAAAATAGTTCAAAGTGAAGATGAATTTACTATCAAACCGGAAAAAATAAAAAAGCTAGATCTAAATATTCTAAACCTGAACGAAAATATGGGAATGACCTATTTCGAAAATAAAAAGTCATTATTTCAGGCAAAGAACAGTTTTGAAAAACAGCGGTTGTTACCAGATATAAGCCTTAATTATTTTCAGGGAACTAATTCAGATCTAAACTATAATTTATCCGGATACCAGATCGGATTAAAAATACCATTGCTTTTTAGTGGAAATGCCTCCAAAATAAAGGCTTCAAAAATAGCCCAGGAAATTGTACAACAACAAGCTGAAGATTACAAAATAGAGTTAAGTTCTAAACAAGCTCAATTGTTGTCACAATTAAGAAAATATGAAGAAGCCCTAAGTTATTATGATAATGAAGGAAAAAATCTTTCAGAAGAAATTTTTGATACAGCAAAATTTAGTTATAAAAACGGAGAAATTAACTTTTTCCAGTATATACAAAGTTTAGAAAATGCCTTTGGAATATTACTTATTTATCTGGATAATCTGAATTTATATAATCAAACCGTTATCAAAATCAATTATTTAACATTATAAAAATCTGAAAATGAAAATTATAAAAAATATAGCTATCCTTTTAATTGCATTTTTGGCAATAAGTTGTGGCAGATCAGAAAGTAATTCAGAAATTAAAAAAGTATCCTCTGATGATCAGGAGATTTCTATCAATAAGGATATCATCCGTATATCAAAAACACAATTTGAAGGTGAAAATATGAAATTGGTAAGTATAGCGGAAAAACCTTTCCCTACTTATATTAAAACTACAGGAATGATCGATGTTCCTCCAAACAGTAAAGCGGTTATCAGTGCTTTTACGGGAGGCTATATCAAAAATTCACCTTTGTTAATTGGCGATAAAGTAAAAAAAAGGCAATTGCTGGTGACTATTGAAAATCTTGAATTTGTTGAATTGCAGCAAGAATATTTAGAAATTTCAGAACAGTTGACTTTTCTAAAATCAGAGTATGATCGACAGGAAGAATTATTTGCTGAAAAAATATCTTCTAAAAAAAGCTTTCTAAAAGCTGAAAGTGATTATAAAAAAACAAATGCCATGTACCATGGTTTACGTAAAAAATTACAAATGTTAAATATCAATCCTGCTTCCGTAGAGAAAGGAAACTTAACTTCTGTATCTACCATTTATTCTCCAATAAGTGGAAGCATTACCAATGTAAATATTAGTACAGGTATTTATGTTTCTCCCGCTGATAAAATTATGGAAATCGTTAATACGGATCATATTCATCTGGAATTAAGAGTGTTTGAAAAAGATGTGTTAAAACTAAAAAAAGAACAGAAAGTGATTTTTAGAATACCAGAATCTACGGATAAAAGTTTTATTGGGCATATTCATTTGATAGGAAAATCAATTGATAAAAACAGAACTGTTCAGGTACATGCACATATTGATCATGCTATTGAACAAAATTTTATTGTAGGTATGTTTGTTGAAGCAGATATTGTGATTGAAAATAATAATGCCAAAGCCTTATCGGAAGATACACTCGTTGATGTAGATGGCAAGAGTTATGTATTGATCTTACAATCAGAAGATAACGAAAGCTATTCCTTTGTTAAAAAAGAAATAATTACAGGTAAAACATACAATGGTTTTACTGAAATAAAAGATGATCCTTCTAAAGATGGTGATCAGTTTTTACTGGGAGGATTTAATTTAATATCTGAAGAAGGGGCATCACAAGGACATAGTCATTAGTTTCGGCATCAAGTTAATTCAACTATCACAAAAGAAACAAATTTTTTTTTTTGATATACTCATTTTATAGATTCTTACAAATGAATATATTTAATCTTCATAATTTGTAAATTCCTATATTTGAATGATAAATAATATTAAAGACAAATAAATGGGTAAAATAAAGGTTAAAAAGTTTTCAGGTGAACTGGTTGATTTTAATATTGAAAAATTAAAAGCTTCCCTTAGAAGAACGAAAGCAGGAGAAGAGCTTATCCAAAATATTGTCAATACCGTTAATAGCAGGTTATATGATGGAATTACAACCAAAGAAATTTATCAAATGGCTTTTAAAATGTTGAATAAAAGCAGATCACGATCAAATGCCTCAAGATACAAACTTAAAAAAGCCATCATGGAATTGGGACCTTCCGGGTTTCCATTTGAAAAATTTGTTGCTGCAATCATCAAAGAAGAAGGTTATGAAACAGAGGTTGGGGTAATAGTTGAGGGACATTGTGTAACCCACGAGGTAGATGTTGTAGTTAAAAATGATCACAAACATATCATGGTTGAATGTAAATATCACAACCAGCAGGGTAGGGTAAATGATGTTAAAATTCCATTATACATTCAATCACGTTTTTTAGACATTGAGAAAGAACATAAAAAAGAAGAAGGAAATCATTTTATACATGAACAATGGATCTATACCAATACACGATTTTCATCAGAAGCGATTAAATATGGAGAATGCGCCGGATTGAAACTTGTAAGTTGGGATTATCCTCATAATAATAGTCTTAGTGTTGAAATTAATAAACATGGTTTGTTTCCAATAACCACTTTAACTACCTTGTCTAAAAAAGATATTGAAAAATTATTAGAAAAAGGATATGTTTTGTGCAAAGATATTTGTAACAATCCAAATATTCTGACCGAAGCAGGAATTGATAGGACCAAACATAAAAAGATCATGCAAAATGCCAAAGAATTGAGTGAATATTATCACAATAATCAGCACAAGAATAATAAATAAAAATTACTATATCTTTGCCTTTTTTTAAAATCATCTTATTTCAAAATTATTAGCTTGTTGATATCTGTAAAAAAATTAGAAAAGAAAAAAAGGCAAAAAAGAATTTTCGTTTTAGTATTTTGGAAGGCTCCGGATATACACCTGATTACGGTGCTCTTATAGGTGGTAGTGCATTATTCACATTTTCAACAAAAAAAACGGATTCTATTTTGAAGCGATCAGTTCTTCCTTTGGCTTTTTCATATATGTTTTCAGGTGGGGGACTCGTTATGGTTCGTCCGCAATTATTCTTTAATAGTAATAGATTTAGAGTATTTGTTAGAATGCTTTTTAAAAGTAGCTTTGATAACTATTACGGTGTACCGTGATGATAACGCATTTTATGCATTGGTTGAATATCGGCAAATGATCAATGCAGGAGATGAAACCAAATTCAAAAAAATTCTATCAAAACTAGGATTTACTGCCTGGGCAGGTATGGGAACGATTGGCCCTGATTTTAAAAACTGGAGTGAAATAATGCCAAATTTTGGAGCAGAATTGAGAATAGAAGTACAGCCCAGGATGAATTTTAGAATAGATGTTGGGGGCATGACCCTCTTAGCGGACAAACCTTATTTTATTTTAATATGACCGAAGCGTTCTAATTTTATTGAATTTTATTCTATCTTAGAAATTATAAAAAACTATTTATTATGCAAAAAATAGCATTTATTATCCTGTTCCTGTATATTTTCATTCCAAATGGAATTTCTCAAAACACAAAATCAAATTTTTCTTATTTGGATGTTTTTGATCTGGAATATGTTTCCAATCCACAAATTTCACCTAATGGCGAATGGGTTGTATATCAACGTATGGGGTTTGACATCATGAAAGATAAAAAAAGAAGTAATTTATGGATGGTTAGAACAAATGGTACTGACCATCAAAAATTAACTTCAAGAGAAGTAAGTGAATCCTCGGCAAGTTGGTCACCTTCAGGAAATAGAATTGCATTTGTGAGCAGTACAATTGAAGGATCAGAAATTTATATGTATTGGGTCAAAACAGGTAAAATTGCAAAAATATCACAATTGCCTTTTAGTCCGGGCTCTCTTACATGGTCACCCAATGGTTTACAACTGGCTTTTAGCATGCATGTACCCGAAAAGCCACCGGTAGCAGCAAAATTACCAGCAAAACCAAAAGGAGCTAAATGGGCAGAAACTCCCAGAATCACCAATAGATTAAAACATGAAGCCGATGGTAAAGGTTATCTCGATCCTGGATTTCAACATATTTTTGTAATTTCTGCTGATGGAGGTGCTGCCAGACAAATTACAAAAGATAATTTTCACCATCGTGGATCTTTGTCCTGGTCACCAAAAAGTGATAAAATTTATTTTTCGGCGAACAGAAATGAAGACTGGGAATATGATTTTAGAAATTCAGAAGTTTATAGTGTTGAAATAAATTCAGGTAAGATCATCCAACTGACCACAGCAAAAGGTCCGGATCAATCTCCAAAGGTTTCACCAAACGGTAAATATATTGCTTATAGCGGCTTTGAAGATAAAAAACAGGCACATCAAACCCATCAATTAAGTATCATGCATATAGATGGTTCTTCAAAAAAAGTGCTGACAACCACACTTGATAGAAATGTTTCCAATATTATTTGGGATGATAAAAGTGAAGGCTTGTACTTTTCTTACGATGATAAAGGAAATACAAAAATTGCTCATGTAAATCTGACTGGGATAATTAAAAAACTGGCTGATAATTTAGGAGGAACTTCTATTGGTCGTCCTTATGCAGGTGGTTCATTTTCTGTTTCCAATAATGGGACAATTGCCTATACATACTCCACTCCAGAGTTTCCGGCTGAACTGGCCATTAAAAAAGCCAAATCATTACAAACGATTACCAACCTAAATGCAGATCTGCTAAACTATAGAACTTTGGGTGAAGTAGAGGAGATCTGGTATAAAAGTAGTTTTGATCAACGTGATATCCAGGGTTGGATCGTTTATCCGCCAAATTATAATGCTTCAAAAAAATATCCACTTTTAGTGGAAAATCACGGTGGACCCATACTAAATTATGGTGACCGATTTTCTGCTGAGATACAGTTGTTTGCTGCTGCCGGGTACATTGTGTTTTATCCAAACCCTAGGGGTAGTACCAGTTATGGAGAAGAATTTGCAAATTTATTATTAAACAATTATCCCGGTGAGGATTATAATGATGTGATGGATGGCGTGGATGCTTTGATCAAAAAAGGAATTGCTCATGAAGAACAGCTTTTTGTTACCGGAGGTAGTGCCGGAGGAATTATGACAGCATGGATCATAGGAAAGAATAATCGTTTTGAGGCTGCTGCTGTTATCAAACCTGTTGTAAACTGGATAAGTAAAACTTTAGTTGCAGATAATTATTTTGTTTATGCTAATTCAAGATATCCCGGACAGCCATGGGAGAATTTTGAAAATTACTGGAAATTTTCTCCCTTATCTCTTGTTGGAAATGTAGAAACTCCCACCATGGTCATGGTAGGAATGGATGATCTGCGCACACCACCAAGTGAAGCAAAACAGTTATATCATGCTTTAAAGTTACGTAAAATAGAGTCTGTTTTAGTTGAAATACCAGGTGCAGGTCATGGAATAGCAGCAAGGCCAAGTAATTTAATTACAAAAGTAGCAAATATCCTGGCATGGTTTGAAAAGTATAAAAAGGAATAGATCATAGGTTCTTCTTATTCTTTTCTTCGATCCATTTTGATAAGTATTTAGTGCTTTTCAATGTATGATGCTGTAACATAGCTCCTGTAAAGTTTTTCAAACGATGTTCTTTTAACTGATCAAGAATAAGATAAATAGTTTGAATTAAAATATCTTCATATTTTGATTTATCATAACATTGATTGACTATATCAACACCTTTTTTTTGAGCATCTATCCATATCTTTTTATTTTGATATAATTCTATAGATCTTTTTGCAAATTCCAAAGGATCATCTGTAATGAACCCGTTCCAGGGAAGATCAGCATGCATGGCTTCTGCACCAATTTTAGTTGTTACACTGGGTGTTCCATAAATCATTGCATCCAAAAGTTTTCCTTTAAGTCCGGCTCCAAATTGTAAGGGAGCAAGACAAACTCTGGTATTGATAAATACATCTTTTGAGTTTTCAGCCCAGCCTTTGATAATAAATCCTTCCTTTTTATTATGTAATTGTTTCACTTTATCACTTGCATAAGCACCATAAATATGTAGTTCTGTTTCGGGTAGATTTTCTCTAATCAGTGGCCAAATAGTTTTTTTTAAGTAAAGAACTGCATTCCAGTTTGGCTCATGCCTGAAATTACCTATGGTCATAAAATTATTTCGATATTCAAAAGATGGGTAAGATTCAATAATTTTGAGATCTGTATGCTCTATCAAAAATGGAAGATATAGTAAAAGAGAATCATCTATCTTAAAAGTATTGGTCAAAAGTTCGATTTCAAATTTTGAAATGATCAATGACAGATCACAGCGATAAACACTCCCTAATTCCCTTTTGGTTAAATCATTAACAAGATATTCTAAAGATATTTTTTCTTTATTTTTAAAAGCCTGATGACGGGCATGTCTTAAAAAATGCAGGTCTTCTGTATCCAGAATTCGCAGTGCATTTGGGCAGGTTTCTGTAACTCGCCAGCCAAATTGTTCTTCTGTTAGAAATCGATCAAACAAAACAATTTCCGGATCTACTTCTTTCAACAGTTTATCAAAACTTACATCGTTCAATTCAATTTGATGTGTTTGAATATCTAGGTCTTCTAAAATAAAGGACTTGTCTGTTTTTGCAGCAGTACTAACAAAAGTAATTTTAAAATTGTTTTTTTGAAAAAAAGATATCAGTTGTAACATTCTGCCTCCTGCAGCTGTAGAATCTGGTTCCGGCCAAACAAATCCGATAATTAATAATTTTCTCATTTTAAAACTTCTATCATTCATTGTTTACAATAATTGATCTACTTCTTTAACTTCTCCGGCTTTCATTTCACCAAGTTCTATATTTCCGATTCGTACTCTGATCAATCTTAAAGTAGGAAAGCCAACAGCTGCCGTCATTTTTCTTACCTGCCTGAATTTTCCTTCTGTTAAAGTGATAGAAACCCAACTGGTTGGTCCATGACGCTCATCCCTGATCTTTTTACTCCTTTCGGAGAAAATAGGGGATGGAAGCAGATTAAACACTTTGCATGCCTTTGTAAGATATTTTTTACCATTTATTCCAATCTCAACTCCTGCACTCATTCTATCAACAGCTTTCTTTGTGATCACACCATCTACCTGAGCATAATACTCTTTTTCTACTATTTTACTTCTAACTAATTCACTGATTTTACCATCTGTCGTTAAAAATAATAATCCTTCTGAATCTTCATCCAATCTACCAATGGCCATAGTGTTATCAGGAAAATCATATAATGTTCCTAATAATTTTTTATTCTTCCTTTTAGTCTGATTATTAACAAACTGACTCAAATAACCATAAGGTTTATTAATGATAAAATGCCAGTGTTCTTTAGTCTTTTCCATTCAATATTGCATAGACCAATGATCTTGTAAGTTCTTTACCATTGGCAATCTCTCGTATTTTTTCAAAACTAAAAACAAAATCACAACCATTTTTGTACTCGCTGCAACCATAAGCTTTTTTCCCTTTTAGAATTTTGCCTTTTTTGCACTTCGGACAGATCAACTCAACATTATTGTCTTTTTCTTTTCTTTCCGTTGTCACGGAACTTTTCTTTTCTTCAAAGATCAATTTATAATTATCATCAAATCTGACCAAACCTTCCACAACTCCAGCATTTGTTCTAAAACCCTTTAAATTTACCGTACACCCTTTTTTTAATAATCTAATAAATTGATTTTCTGATATTTTCTTATTCTTAATAAGAAATGGAAGTCTGAAATCACAACCATTTTTATATTCACTGCAACCATAAGCAGTTTTCCCCTTTAAAATAGTTCCTTTTTTACACTTTGGACATTTTTGGGTTATTATACTTTTTGTCATTTCCGTGGAAACGGGAATCTTAGTGTTTTTAGCAGAAACGGATGAAATGTTGGCTCTTTTTTCGGTTCTAACCTCATACACCAGATCATCTACCATTTTTTTCATGTTCCTGATAAAAGTTCCTGCATTGAAATCTCCCTTTTCAATCTCTTTCAATTGCTTTTCCCATCTTCCGGTTAATTCAGCTGATTTTAATAATTTATTTTGAATAGTATCAATTAGCCGAATGCCGGTATCGGTTGGAATGATCTGTTTCTTTTTACGGACAATATATTTTCGCCTAAAAAGTGTTTCAATAATATTTGCCCGGGTAGAAGGTCGGCCGATGCCATTTTCTTTCATCAATTCTCTCATTTCATCATCATCTACCTGTTTGCCAGCAGTTTCCATTGCTCGTAAAAGAGTTGCTTCGGTAAAATATTTTGGAGCTTTGGTTTCTTTTTCTAAAAAAGAAGGTTCATGTGGACCTTTTTCTCCTTTTACAAAAGTGGGTAAAATTCCTTTTTCTTCCTTTTTAGTATTTGTACCTGGTGAAGTCTTGCCTGCACCGAGCGAAGTCGAGGTGTCAAAAACCACTCGCCAGCCTTTTTCTATGATCTCTTTTCCGGTTGTTTTAAAGGTAACCGTTTCGGCTTTACCGATTACTGCAGTATTCGAAACTTTACAATCATCATAAAAAACTGCAATAAAACGACGTGTGATAATATCATACACCTGTTGTTGGTTATATTGTAATTTTATTTGTACTCCTGTTGGAATAATCGCATGGTGATCAGTTACTTTTTTATCATTAAATACCTTGGAGGATTTTTTAATTTTACTTTGCAGTAATGGTTGAACTAAAGAATTGTAACTTTTTAATTTTGAAAGGATTCCTTTAACTTTAGGGTAGACATCATTTGGTAAAAAAGTAGTATCTACTCTTGGATAAGTTACTACTTTTTGCTCGTATAATTTTTGAACAATTTTTAGTGTTTCATCCGCTGTAAAGCCAAATTTACTATTGCAATAAACTTGTAATCCGGTTAGATCAAATAGCTTTGGAGCGTATTCTTTACCATTTTTTTTTGTGACAGAAACAATTTCAAAATCACTTTTTTTTACTCTTTCAGCAAAAGTTTCACCTTCTTCTTTTTTTAAGAATCGACCTTCTTCACAATTAAAAAGGATTTTTCGGTATAAAGTCTGTAATTCCCAATAGGGTTGGGGTTTGAAATTTTGAATTTCTTTAAAACGATCAACGAGCATGGCTAAAGTGGGAGTTTGTACTCTTCCTACTGACAAAACCTGCTTGTAACCACCATGTTTTACGGTATATAATCTTGTTGCGTTCATTCCTAAAAGCCAATCACCAATTGCCCTTGAAAATCCTGCATAATACAAATTGTCATATTGTTCTGATGGCTTTAGATTATCAAAACCTTCTTTAATCGCTTCAGTAGTCAAAGAGGAGATCCAAAGTCTTTTCACTTCTCCTTTGTATCCTGCCTGATGGATTACCCATCTTTGAATCAATTCTCCTTCCTGCCCTGCATCACCACAATTAATGACTTCGGTAGCTTTATTAAATAAACCTTTAACAATATTGAATTGTTTTTTAATTCCAGAATTAGAAACTACTTTGGTTTTAAATTTATCAGGAAGCATGGGTAAATTATTCAAGTCCCAGCTTTTCCAGTAAGGTTTATAGTCATGTGGCTCAAATAAAGTACATAAATGGCCAAAAGTATACGTAACAGCATATCCGTTGCCTTCAAAATAACCATCATGTCTGGTATTTGCTCCTAAAATATTGGCAATTTCACGGGCAACACTTGGTTTTTCGGCAATACATACTTTCATTAATCTCTAAATTTTCTTTGATTGCAAAGTACATAAATTGGATTGTTTATCAAATTTTTTTGTACGAAGTATTTAAAATAGATAAGTAGTTTTTTTTGGTTTTGATTTTTTTAAGGGAATAATAATACTAGCACCAACAACTCCTCCTAAAAATGTATATGCAAAATCCTCGAAAGATCTTTCCTTACCAATTAACGGATCGATTGCTTCTTTTGCTAGTCCAATCACAACGGCTGAACCTGCACCAATAAGCCATGATTTTAATTTGTTATCTGTTTTCTTGTATACTAGGAAAGAAGTCGCACCTGCTATAACAAATCCTGCAACAAAATGCTGTGGATGGCCTTTACCGGGATCACCTTGTGCATTTAAATTGAAACAAAAACAAACCATTAAAACAGATAGAAAGAATTTCATACAATAAAGTTAATCATTTTATTCTACATAATTATTTGTATTTTGGGAGAAACACAATAATCAAGAACAATGCAATTAGAAAAACGAACACTAGAGTATTTAAATGATCTTAAAAAGAATAATCAGAGAGAATGGTTTAAGGAGCACAAAAGTGAGTTTCAGTTAGCGCAAGGAAATGCCAAAGACCTTTTCCAAACGATAAGAAATGACCTTGAAAAGCATGATGATATAGATGTTTTTAAGTTGTACCGAATTTATCGGGATGTTCGTTTTTCAAAAGATAAAACACCTTATAATCCACATTTTGCAGGATCTTTTTCCCGTAAAGGGGAGCACTTACGTGGAGGGTATTATTTGCGAATCCGACCAGGAGAATCATTTTTGGCAGGTGGTTTCTGGCAACCTAACAAAGAAGATCTTTTTAGAATTAGAAAAGAATTTGAATATAGCGCTTCTGAAATACGGGAAATAATAAATAATGAGCCTTTTAGATCTGTTTTCGGAGCAAAATTGGAAGGGGAAGAATTAAAAACTGCTCCACGAGGGTTTGGAAAAGATCATCCTGATGTTGATCTGATACGAAAAAAAGGATTTGTTGCAGTACGGAATTTATCCGATAAAGAAATACTTTCCAAAGACCTTATTCAAATTGTAAATGATTCATTTATAGCACTTCGTCCGTTTTTTGACTATATGAGTGAGGTGTTAACTACTGATCTAAACGGAGAATCATTGATTAAATAAAAGGAGGAATAAAGTTGAGTGATATGGTGATCTGTAATTACAAAAAAGATTCCAAATAATTTGCCACACCATCTTCTACATTTGCAGATGTAACAAAATCTGCAATAGTCAATACATCATCAATAGCATTTGACACTGCAACGCCTACACCAACAGACTGAAGCATTTCAATATCATTATAATTATCACCAAATGCTAACACATTCTCCATTTTTATTTGTGGATATTTCTCTGTTAATAATGTATCAATAGCTGTTTTTTTGAAATGGATTGATGTGCAATCTCCAGATATTCAGGCTTTGACCGGTAAAATACTATTTCATTGGTAAAATTCTTATCCAAATAGTCAACCAAAGCATTAATTTCTTCCGGATCTCCCATTACCATTATTTTGTGCGCACCTATGCTTTTTGATTTCCAGTTTTTTAAAGTTTCTTTAACCTTTTGGATAGTAGGTTTCACCTTAGTATTGTTTGATTCTCGCTGCGCCCAAAAATCCATTGAAGGAACATACCATTCATTATGATAGTATAAACTTAAGTGTAAGGATGTTTTTTTACAAAATTCATAAATCTTTTGTGTAGAATCGTTAGAAATTTCAGTAGATGAAATAATTTCACCATCGGAAATGATCAAACCACCATTATAAGCTATTAGTGGCAATGGCAGAATGTCTAATTCCTTCTGTAAGTGAGTTAAAGCATATGGCATTCTTGATGAGATCAATATAAATGGAGTAGGAGCAATCCGTATTATTTCTGCTATGGTTTTATCAGAAAGTTCTTTTTCTTTATTTAAAAGAGTTCCATCAATATCAGAACAAATGAGTTTTACGTGCATTAATTTTTTTTAAGGTTGCAATTTTAAGGACTTTTTAGCCTTTATCACAATCAATTTCGCTAAAATAGTAATTCAAATGCTATCTTTGCAATCCAAAAAAAGATAAACATGGCAACTTTTACCGAATTAGGAATTGAAAAACCTTTTATAAAAGCATTAAAAGAATTAGAAATAAGTGTTCCCACTGAAATTCAGGAAAAGACAATTCCGATATTGCTGCAAGATCAAACAGATTTTATAGGTCTTGCTCAAACCGGAACAGGAAAAACTGCTGCCTTTGGATTGCCAATTTTACATCAAATTGATGCTAACGATCCTGTGATTCAGGCTTTGATATTAGCTCCAACAAGAGAGTTGGCTCAACAGATCAAAAAACAGTTATTTAAATTAACTAAATATATTGATGATAAAATTTTTGTTGAAGCTGTTTATGGAGGTGAAAAAATAGACCGACAAATCAATAATTTAAAAAGAACCACACATATTGTTGTTGCAACGCCTGGTAGATTGATAGATCTGATCGAAAGAGGAGATGTCAACATAAAAAACCTAAAAATCTTGGTATTAGATGAAGCAGATGAAATGCTAAGCATGGGTTTTAAACAGGAGTTGAACCGAATATTAAAATATACAGGTAAGGCTAAAAGAACATGGTTGTTTTCAGCTACCATGCCTGAGGAGATCTTACAGATCATCAAAAAATATATGTCGCCAAAAGCAATTAAAATAGAAGTGAATAAAAATGCAATGGTCAATGCAAATATCACACATCAGTTTATTAAAACTTCTATAAAAGAAAAAGTTAACATTATTGTTGATTTTTTGGAAAGTCATCCAAATGATAGGGGAATTATTTTTTGCAGAACTAAAAGAGGAACTCAAAATTTAGCAGAAGCTCTTAAAGAGGAGGGGTTTTCAGTTAATGCCTTAGAGGGTGACATGCAGCAAAAAGAACGTGATAAAGTAATGAGGGCCTTTAAAAATAAGAGTTTGCAGGTTTTGATCTCTACCGATATTTCTGCTCGTGGAATTGACGTTAGCAGTCTGGCATTTGTGATCCATCACCAGCTACCGGAACAATTAGATTATTACACACACAGAAGTGGAAGAACGGCCAGAGCCGGTAAAAGAGGATTTTCTATTGCCTTGGTGCTACCCCATGAAATTGATAACGTAAGAGAAATTGAGAATAAATTAGGAATTAAATTCAGAGAAGTGAAAATTTAAAAAACCTATTCAAATGATTGATGAATAGGTTTTCTATGCTTTTTAATAGCCATAATTTCTATATTCTGACCATTGTATTCTTTTTGCATTTTTGAATTTTGAAAATTGAATGTGTTTTCTAGATTCTAGCGGAGGTGCAATAACTGTAGCTTTCATAATAATAGGTTTTTTAGTTTTATTTATTAGGTTATGGTGTTTTATTGACAATAGTTTCTATAAGCTGACCATTGTATTCTTTTTGTATTTTTAAAATTAGAAAATTGAATATATTTTCTTGATCTTGATTCTGTTGAGATGTTTAATAAAGTTTTCATTGTATAAATATTTAATGGTTATACTTAGTAGACGTATCATTTATTACTTTGTTACAGTACTATGCTAAACAAAGTACTATATTAACAATAATTTAACATACAAATGATTTATAACAAGTGGAAGGAGGGACATAAATTAATAAGTATTGTATGTTCATTACAATGATAGCATCCCTGTTTTATTTGGTTAATTTCAAAATCTGTAAAAATAATTTTTAAGAATGACCTATTTTAAATTTTCGACAGTTTTCATTTTACTATTTCTATCTTTTATGCAGGTAAACTCGCAAAACAGTTTTAAGAGTGATAGCATCAAGGTTCATAAAGTAATTATTACTTTATTTGATGGTATGAGGAAAGGAGATAGTTGCAAAGTACATACTGTTTTTCATGATAAAGCCAGAATGTATACATCGTTTCGATCAAAAAATGAAGTACAGTTATTAGAAGAAGGAAAATTAGATGATTTTTTAAAAGCAGTTGGAACACCACATGCAAATGTTTGGGATGAAAAAATAAGCAATACTATCATTCAAATTGATGGCAGTTTAGCACAAGTCTGGACATATTATTCCTTTTTTATCGGTGATAAATTTAGTCATTGCGGTGTAGATGCTTTTCAATTGATAAAAGACAAAAATATGAAATGGCAAATTATTAATTTGATCGATACAAGAAGGGTAGAAGACTGTATTACAAATAAATAATAAGAATGATAAAAACTTATCTCATTCCATAAACCCTTATTTTCTCCTTCCCAAAGTAATAACCTTACCAGCTCTTAATACTGTAAGTTCAATAGGGTCATCTGCATCTCTTGCTTCTATAATTTTTCCAAGTTTAACAAGGGCTTCATCTGAAGACTCAATTTTGACTCCATTAAATTCTAAAATAATATCACCACCAGCCAATACTTTTTGACTATCCAGGATCATTTCGATATCCCCACCTTTTAAACCTATAATTCCAAGAGGGGAGGTTTTAACAACTTTTTGTACAAATAGACCACTTTCTTGAGGCAAGTTAAATATTTCTGCTAACCTGCCGGAAATAGGCTTTGCTTCAATACCACTCTAAAATTTATTTTTTTCTAATAATAACTTTTTAGCAAGATTTTAAGTTGCTGCGAACCCAATCCCTTGAAATCCACCTGATTCTGTCAGAATCTTACTTACAATACCAATAACTTCTCCCTGCATGTTAAACATAGGTCCACCTGAATTTCCGGTATTGATAGCAGTATCTGTTTGAATAAATTCAGATATTGTAAAAGGATTTTTAGTTTGTTCATCTTTTATTATACCACTAACATAATCTGAAGAAAGTGAATGACTCAGTCCATATGGTGCACCTACGACAAATACTTTTGAACCTATTTTTGCCTTATCTGAATCTCCTAACTTTACTGTTACTGCATTTTTTCTAGGCCAGATAAGTTCTAAGAGTGCAAGGTCAGCAGTATTGAAGGAAGAAATAACCTTTGCGGGGATAATTTCACCATCATCAAACTTTACATTTAGCTTTTCAGCAAACTGCACAACATGAGCGGCAGTAATAATTTGTTTATCAGAGATTAAAAATCCAGATCCCAATCCTTCTGAACTAACTATTTTTGTTGCTGAACCAACATTTACAACATCTTTTACCTCTGTGATGATCACTACAACAGCAGGATCTACTCTTTCATACAATTTGGTTAAATCCTGTGCTTTTACAGAAATATTTATCAATAATAGGATAGATAATGCAACAATACTTTTTATAATTTTTCGTTTTAAAGATTGCAGAAATATAGAAATAAAGCATTAATCGATCATTAGTTTATTATTATTTCAAATCAGGTTATAAATCAGGTTTCAAAGAAACATTCAAAAATTTTATTTCATAATATATTGATACTAACACAGGAATCAGATGAATTATTTAACAAAAAATTAACCCTTTTATGCTATTTACATTACTTATTTTTTTTGCTTAAAATGTATATTCGCAATTCAAAAAATATTTTTAGTAGTAATCCATAAACTTTAAACTTTTTCATGCCAACTTTGAATAACTCTGTAAGAATAAATGCAAAAAAATCAAGAATAAGACTATTGCATCAATATTATAGTTATACGGGGTTCTATTCTTTTGTGTTGAACAGTTTGAAGAAAGCCATTTTGCCAATAACTTTTATTGTAATGGCTATATTCATGACTGATAGGTATCTAGTTGACTTTAATGTGCTTTTTACTTCCATAACGAATACCTATTCACCTGTACAAATATTTGCATTGTTTTTTGCATCGGAATCATTTTTAGGCTTGATACCTCCAGAAATATTCATTGCCTGGGCGGACAAAAGTGCAGCACCAATTTTATTTTTATCCCTGTTGGCATTGATTTCCTATATGGGAGGAATTGTTTCTTTTTTTATTGGAAAAGCTATTTCAAAAACACCTTCTGTTAAATCATATATGGAAGTGAAAATGAAAAAGCATTTGAAAAACACTAAAAAATGGGGTGGATTTTTAATTGTAGTTGGAGCTTTATTACCTATTCCTTTTTCAATGACAAGTATTGCTGCCGGAATCATTCATTATAAATTTACTAATTACTTGCTTTTCGGATTGTTACGTTTTGTAAGATTTTATCTTTATGGAGT
>JAOZTG010000004.1:4986-13122 GCA_029939235.1 Flavobacteriaceae bacterium | reverse complement strand
CAAAAAATGGATATGCTACTCAAAAAACAAGATATAGAAATTAAAGCAATACTCTCTGAAGATGAGTATAAAATACATCAAAAAAACTATAACGAATTTATTTATAGCATTAAAAAAAGAATTGCTGAAACAGACTACTAAAGTCAGTTATTATTGAAATACCGTGATTCCTTCTCAAATCAATCCCATTGAATTTCAACTATTCTAATTAAGTAACTATAATTAGGGCTTACTATAATTTTATTAAAATTTCACAATATCATATCATTTTAGTATATATTTGGTTACTGTAAATTTTAGTAAATTGCTATTGAAATATCTTATATATAGTATCCTTTTTTTGTCCTTTCAATTTTCTATTGCCCAAAAAGAAACAACACATTGGTATTTTGGTGAAAAAGCGGGATTAGATTTTAGTTCTGGGACTCCGGTAGTTGATTCAAGTGGTGCGTTAGAAACAGATGAAGGCTGTGCTACTATTTCTGATGCTACTGGTAAATTATTGTTTTATACAGATGGCTCTACCGTATGGAATCGAAACCATAAAATAATGCCTGCAGGTATTGGTTTGCTGGGTAATTCAACCAGTACACAATCTGCTATCATTGTCCCAAAACCAGATGATATTAATATTTATTTTGTTTTTACCGTTGACTGGGGTGGTGGTAGTGATGGTTTGAATTACTACACCGTTGATATGACTCTAGATGGTGGTTTAGGTGATGTAATAGGATTGAATGGAAGTCCTGTAAAAACTTTGATTTTGGAATCACCAATGTCAGAAAAAATAACTGCTGTAAAGGTGTTCGATGAAAATGCCTTTTGGGTAATCTCATTAAAAGAAAATCGGTTTTATGTTTATAAAGTAGATGAAAATGGGGTAAATATTACACCAATTGCTGGAAATAGCGGATTTAATTTATCTGAAGATCCCAGAGGTTATTTAAAAACCTCTCCTGATGGCACCAAATTAATTTCGGCAAATATGAACTCTGGTGCATTTTTATATGATTTTGATGATAAAACCGGATTGATAAGCAATGAACGGTTAATTGATGTGGAAGATAAATATTCCTACGGTGTTGAATTTTCTCCATTAAGTAAAAAATTATATATCTCTACTGGTAAGTATGATCCGGATGGAATTCCACAGGAGGAATCTCTATATCAATTCACGGTAGATTTACCTGTTCCAACAAGTGAAAATATAAATGAAACAAGGGTTAATATTCATAATTACAATAATTTACGTGCAGCTTTGCAGGTTGGATTAGATGGTAAAATTTATAGAGCTATGGATAAGCAAACTTATTTAGGGGTTATAAATAATCCCGAAGCTGATGGTCTTGCCGCAAATTATATCCATAAAGCCATTGATTTAGGTAGTAGAATATCTCGTCAGGGTTTACCACCTTTTATTCAATCTTTTTTTATTGCAAATATTAATGTCCAGAATCAATGCTTTGGAGATGAAACCAGTTTTGAAATAAACTCAAATGAATCTATTGTTAAAATTATATGGGATTTTGGTGATGGTACCGGAACTTCTACAGAATTAAATCCAACCCATGTTTATGCTAGCCCTGGTGACTATAATTTAACAGTAATTGTTACCAGCAGTACCGAAACAAAAACGATTAATCAAACCATAACTATATTTGATTTACCAAATATAACTTCTCCAATTATTTTACAGCAATGTGATGATGATAATGATGGTATTACCAATTTTAATCTCCATCAAAGTGAGGTATTAATTAGTCAGGATGATCCTTCGCCAACATATTCTTACCATTTGAACCTTTTAGATGCAGAAGATAATACTAACCCAATATTGGATACAAATAATTTTTCAAATGCCATTACAGATCATATATTCGTTAGAGTTGAAAATCAATTAAACTGTCATGTTGTTGCTGATCTTTATTTACAGGTTTCAACAACACAAATTCCTGCAGATTTTATGCTGTCAATTGATGAATGTGATAATATTTTAGTTGATGGTGATGATAAAAATGGCATCACAACATTTGACTTTAGTAGTGCAACACAAGATATATTAGACCTGTTTCCTCCTGATCAAAAATTAGTTGTTTCCTACTATGAAAATATGGAGAATGCTTTATCTCTGCAAGATGAGATCGATAGTAGTAATTTTAGAAATGAAAACAGTCCGTTTTCACAACAAATAATTGTAAGGATTGACAATGAAAACAACAATGCCTGTATTGGTTTAGGATTTCATATTACTTTAAATACAAATATTTTACCTGAATTTGATCTAAAAAATCATCAATTTCTTTGTTTGAATCAACTTCCTGAACCTTTGGTTATAAGCGTTGAAAATGCACAGGGTGATTACACGTATGAGTGGAGAGATGCAAATGGAAACCTACTAACTACAAATAAAACATCCATTTTAAATGTAATAAAGGAAGGAGATTATTTTCTTACAGCAATTACAGATATAAATTGTGAAAGAACAAAACAAATAAGTATTGAAGCATCTGATATTGCCAATGTAGAAAGTGTTGATATTGAAGATGTTTCAGAAAATAATACCATTACAATTCATGTAAATGGAGAAGGAGTTTATGAATATGCTTTGGATGATATTTATGGACCTTATCAGGAAGAGAATTATTTTGATGGACTTTTTGGTGGAACCCATACCGTTTTTATAAAAGATAAAAATGGCTGTGGAATACAAACCGAAAAAGTTGTTGTATTGAATATCCCCAAATTCTTTACTCCAAACAATGATGGAATAAATGATACGTGGATTATTGATGGTGTTTTTTCACAACCAAATTCAAAAATTTACATATTTGATAAGTTTGGTAAAATCTTAAAAAAGATTGAAGCAGATGAAGATGGATGGGATGGAAATTACAGAGGCAATCAAATGCCATCAACAGATTATTGGTATCACGTACAATTGGATGATGGAAGAGATTTTAAAGGACATTTTAGTTTAATAAGAAGATAAAATATGGTAAGAAAACTACTATTTTCAACAATTTTTCTACTATTCATTTCAAATGTTTATACACAGGAAACATTTCCGGTTTATACGGATTATTTATCAGATAATGTATTCCTGATCCACCCTTCAGCAGCAGGTATCGGAAATTGTGGTAAAATAAGACTTACTGCAAGGCAGCAGCTATTCGGTCTGGACGATGCACCTTCTTTACAAACTTTAAGTATGCACTCACGAATTAGTGAAAAAATGGCCTTGGGAGGGATATTATTTAATGATGAAAATGGTTTTCATGCGCAAAAAGGAATTATTGGAAGCTATGCATATCATCTTAATTTTGGAAATGAATATACTTTAAATCAATTATCATTTGGAATTTCTTTTATGTATGTTCAAAACTCGGTGGATCAAAGAAGTTTTACTTCACCAGTAAGTGATCCTGCAATCTCACAGATTGTTGAATCTGCAGGTTATTATAATACTGATTTTAGCCTTGCATATCATTATTGGGATGCATTTAGTTATTTTACTATTAAAAATCTTCTGTTAAGTTCACGAGATTTATACGGTAACACCTATGAATCTCTTAACTTAAGGAGATATTTATTAACATTAGGTTATTATTTTGGAAGAGATCGTAGTTTTCAATTGGAGCCTACTATTATGGGGCAATTTGTTGAAAGTACAGGTGAAATATTTGTTGATTTTAATATAAAAGCTTATAAACAAATTCAAAATGATTTTCAACTATGGGCAGTACTATCCTACAGGCAAAGTTTTGAAGGAAACAAAATAGAAAGTCTTAAACAACTAACTCCAATAATAGGTTTTGACTATAAAAGATTTATGTTTTCCTATACATATACCCATCAAATTGGTGATGTGGTTTTAGACTACGGTAGTCACCAATTCACTCTTGGAGTAAATGTTTTTTGCGAAAAACAAAGATCAACAGGTTGTCCAAATGTGAATTCAAAATATTAATTCTTATTTAATGAAGCTATTTAAAGTTTATTATATATTATTTTTTCTATTATCTTTTATTTCCTTCATAAATACAGGGTGGTCTCAGAATATTCCACCAAATATGGAAGCAACTGGTAATCAGGCCTATTGTCCTTTATCACAAATAAATATAGTTACTGATTTTAATATAATTGATCCTGATGATACAGAAATTGAGGCATTATTTATTCAAATATCAACAGGTTACGTCAACGGACAAGATAAGTTAACTCTTAATAATAGTCATCCTAATATTAATACAAATTGGAGCAATTCAGAAGGTAAATTAACATTAAAAAGTGCCACATCAGGGTTAGTAAGCTATGATGATATGATTGCTGCCGTAAAAGATGTTGTTTTTGAAAGTAGTTCTCTTTCAGTTAATGGTGAAAAATTATTTTCATTTACCATTGGTGATGCCAATTATCTACCATCAACAGGTCATTATTATGAGTATATTGCTGATATTGGAATTACATGGACTAGTGCAAAAACAGCTGCAGATTCAAGGACTTATTACGGACTACAAGGTTACCTGGCAACTATTACATCTGCTGATGAATCACAACTTGCCGGAGAACAAGCAAAAGGAGCAGGTTGGATAGGAGGGAGTGATAAGGAAACAGAAGGAGTTTGGAAATGGGTGACCGGACCAGAAAATGGAACTATTTTCTGGAATGGAGAAGCAAACGGCTCTGCACCAGCAGGGGTTTATTCGTATTGGAATACAGGTGAACCAAACCAAGCGGGAGATGAAGACTATGCACATATTACTGCTCCAAATGTAGGAATAATTGGTTCATGGAATGATTTGAGTAATACGGGCGCTGCTTCCGGAAATTATCAACCAAAAGGATATATTGTAGAATACGGTGGTACAGCAGGAGATCCCGATCTTGATCTTTCAGCAAGTACCAGAATTTATGTGCCATTGATTGAAAGTTACAATGCAGGAAAGAATTGCGGACCTGGCACAGTTACATTAACAGCCACCGCATCATCAGGTTCTATACTTTGGTTTGAATCGCTTTCTTCTGATACACCATTATTTACTGGTAATTCATTTATAACCCCATTGCTTAGTACCACAACAGAATATTATATCTTAGCTTCTGAAAATGGATGTGTTGAAGGGCTAAGAGAAACCGTTGTTGCCACAATTAATGATATTCCGGTAATTATTAATGACGTAACCCTAAAGAATTGTGATGAAGATGGAATTCCTGATGGTTTTACTGATTTTAATTTAGAAGAAGCAAATGAGATCATTACAAATAATGATAATAGCTTAACCGTAACATATCACATTTCAGTGAACGATGCCAATGCTGCTATTAATCCTTTAATACCGTTTCCATTTAATAATTCCAGATCTGATACTGTTTATGCAAGAGTGGAAAATAGCAGTGGTTGTTATGATATTTCAACAGTTCATTTACAGGTTTCAACTACCTCTTTTCCTGAAGATTTTCAAGAGGAATTGATGGAATGCGATACAGATTCCAGTAACGATGGCTTTTTTTCATTTGATCTTACTGAGGCATCAAATAATATATTAGATCAGTTACCTGAGCAAAATCTAATCGTTAAATACTATAGGAATTTATCAGATGCTCAATTAGAGCAAAATGAAATTCAGTCTCAAACAGCTTATAGAAATGAAACAGCCTATTCTCAAACACTTTATATTAGGGTAGAGAGTAATGACAATGGAGATTGCTATGGTATTGGTCCGCATTTGGTATTAATGGTTCATCCGTTGCCTGAATTTGATGTAGATCCAACTGCAATCATTTGTTTGAATTTATCTTCCATTACACTGGCAACATATAACCCGGTTGATAATTATACATATAAATGGTTAGATGAAAGTGGGGCTGTTTTAAGTAATGAATCTACCGTATCAATTTCATCTGGAGGAAAATATACGGTTATAGCAACTTCTGACACCCATTGCGAATCTTTTCCCAAAACAGTAGAAGTAACGGAGTCTATCATTGCTACGATAGATTCAAATGATATTACAGTTACAGATAATTCAGAAAATAATACAATAGAAATAAATACTGATAATTTAGGAGTAGGAATATATGAATTTGCATTAGATGATGAATATGGTCCTTATCAAACTGAAAATTTATTTGAATATGTGATTGCGGGTAAACATACTGTTTTTATAAAAGATATTAACGGATGTGGTACTGCAAATATTGATGTATTTGTTATTGGTTACCCTAAATTTTTCACACCAAATGGAGATGGTATTAATGATACGTGGCAGGTAGACGGAGTTATTTCTCAACCAAATTCTAAAATCTATATTTATGATAAATTTGGTAAATTATTAAAACAAATTGACTCAAAAGGAGATGGCTGGGATGGATTATATAGAGGAAATCAAATGCCTTCAACGGATTATTGGTATATGGTTCAACTACAAGATGGCAGAATTCATAAAGGGCATTTTAGTCTGATAAGAAGGTGATTATATCATCTAATGTATAGTATAGAGTACTAATTCTTGATCAATTTATAACTTGAATTTTTTATTCCATCTGTAATCAGAACAAAATATATTCCATTTGTTAATGAAGATAAATCTATATGATCTGTACCTTTTTTAGATATCATTTCTTCTCCTAAAACATTATAGATGACAATGGATAAGTCAGATGTTGATGAACCTTTAATATTTAAAATATTGCTTACAGGATTTGGATATAATTCAATGGTTTTGGCATTAAAATCATCAACAGCCAATTGCAGATCATTTGCTTTACCCGGACTGCCAAATGCATTGATACAATCCCAATTATCAGGTAAACTATTGTCTAATTCAGGTGAAACTAATTCCAATGTTGGTCCTAAGCCTTTTGCACATTCTGGCCATGGTGCATTTGAACTATAATAAACTTCATCTTGTAGTATTTCATCGGCGTTGTATAGTCGCACAGCATCCGAATTACTGCCCAAACCAAAATCAAAGTCTCCAATAATATTCGTTACATCTGGGAAAACATTTGAAAAGTCACTTCCTTTTTTTGTTAGGATTAAAAAACCTTCAGCCGGAATGGTCGTGCCGTCTGGCAAGTTAAATGCATGGCTGTTATCATCATCTTTCAATATCCAGTTAGAAACATCTATATTTTCATTATTTGGATTGTATAATTCAACCCAATCTCCCGGATCAAAATCATCACTTGATTTATAATTAATTTCATTGATCACAATAGCCTTGGCAGTAGTTGATATGATAAAAACTGGAGTTATATGAATATCATCAAGTAAACTAAGTTCAATGGTATCATCTGTTGAAACGCTTGCACCCGTCCAATGAGAAAATTCAAAGCCTGCTTCAGCTATAGCTTTTAGCTCAATTGGAACGGTTTCAAAATAATCTCCATTCCAGGAAGGCATCTGAATTTTTAGATTTTTATTTACCTTGACATATCCTTGTGAAATATCATTATTAATAATGGTTACCGTATGCATATTACTAGGTAAACTAAATCTCTCTTTGATATGTTTTTTTGCATAGTAAGGTCTGTTGACTGCAAATTTTTTCATTTCATCTACAAAATAACGGGCATCATCAGGATTTCCTCCCCATCTTGTATAATATTTTTGAATTTCAGGTTCAACCATCTGAAATACAGATTCTATATGGTTTTTAACATTAGTTGATAAAAATCTTGTATTTAACTCATCTGCATATCTATTGATAAAAATATTCCTAAATCCAATATTCTCCATTAGATTTCTAAATAAAAGTGTTGACCATGGTGGATTTGGCCAACCAGGTCCATTTTCTTCTAAAGCAAAGCTAAGTGTATCTTCATGATAGTTAGAAGTATTCCAATGCGGTCCGAAACCAAAATCAGTATCATACAAAATCCATCTCCATTTTCCTTCCGGATGATTCCAAAATTTAATATTGTTTCCTGGCCAATCTGTATTATTGAAAAATATTTGGGTAACCTGATATAAGGCATAGTTGCTTATATCAACTCGATCACTAACATATTTAAAATTAACATCACTTGTTAGATCTGTATTTTCTACATAATTAATTAATTCATTATATTCTTCATTCGATCCTTCTATAACCTGACCATTTCCTTCTAAAAGTGTAATATCATCCGCATCTA
>JAOZTG010000004.1:0-4886 GCA_029939235.1 Flavobacteriaceae bacterium | reverse complement strand
TCCACGGGCAAAAATAGATAATGATCGTTGGTCGTTAGCCCTGCTCCATCCACCAAAGATCTTGATCCCTGCATTAAATTCAGTTCCTAATTCACCACTATCTTTATCATAAAAAGAAAAGTGCACAGGTCGCTCCCAATCTTCCCAAAAGTTGGCTCCAAAATGAGGCACATTGGGATCATATGAATCTCCATAAACATATATTCCATAGTCTTCATCAAAAAAATTATAAGGATCGGTAGTTAAAGTAACAATATCTATTTGATGATCTGCATTGAAGATGTAGGTCTTACTATTTGAAAGCGAAGGAATATATTCATTTGCAAAAATACGAGCTCTCACAGTGCTGTTACTTGCAATAGGAATTGGATTTGTATATAAGGCAGATGCTTCATTGGGCAATGTTGCATCTGTAGTATATCGAATTACCTGATTTGCCTCATTTCCTGAAAGGGTTAAGTCTATTGCTGAGTTAATTACCCCACCTTCATTAGAAAAAACGACATCTGAATTTATAATTCCTGAATTTTCGTTAGCTGAATTTAGCGAACCAGGAGTTGTTTCCAAATAATAAACTATGTCATCATTATTTATAGATGTTCCCATGGATACATCGGCATGTAGCCCTTCTACCAATATTTGAGATACAATATTTTCTTGTGAATCGCTTAATGTAAGTATCTCAGATTTTGATGAAACTTTAAAATTGGTATGTAAATTCCCATTTGTCAAACCCAATATATCAGGTGGATCCATACCAAGAGAAGTTGGAGCAGAAAAAACAGCAGATAGAAATGGAATTAGTGTTAGATCAGATGATGTAGCACCTATATTATGTAATTGAATGGATAATATGTTTTCACCATCGTTCAATATATTATCTGGATTGTCAATTAAAAACCGTTCTGGTTTACCTCCGTCATACATTTGTGCTTCATGATCTACTATGGTTCCGGCGTCAAATAAAGGTGGTGTGCCATTTATGTTTGCTCTGGCAACTTCTATTCCATTGATATACGCAACAAAACCATCATCATAATCTACATCTAATATCAAGCTTACGAGATTATCAATATCTGACATATTAAATTTTATTCTTGTATATAAAGATTGTGTTCCGTTTGGTACAATAGTAGCATCATCACCATCTGCATACCCAAAACCGGATACTCCTTGCAACCAGCTATCATCATCAAAATTTAAATTTTTCCAACTGGATGAAGGTTCTGAAACAGGTGCAAAATATTTAAAACTATCACCTTGATTTATAATTGTTCTTACAAAAGAAATATAAGAGCGATCTTTAGATGAAGCCCAAATCCATAAGTATTCATCTGGTTGTATAGTAATATCAGGAAATTTCCACTTTAATAAATAATCTACATCATCAGAAAGTCCCCAACCCAACAATGAGATTTCTGTATTACCATAATTGTGTAATTCGATCCAATCCGGTGTATCTCCATCTTCATCTAAATAAGTAGAATTTGAAGATACAACTTCATTTATCCTTATATCCTGTGCTGTTATTTGAGAATTAAAGAAAAAAATGGTAATTATTAAAACCGTAGCATTTTTGAATTTTCTCATAAGCAAATCATAAAATTAATGAAGGTTTGTATTTTTCTTAGTTTTACGTGGATTTAATATTCTGAATTGTTTCTTTTTCTTTTTTTTACTAAAATCCAAATCTAATACATTAAAATTATTTGCAGCTTTAACCAGTAGGGTAGAGCCAATAATTTCAAATAAATGATTTGTTTTCAATATAAATTCTGTTTGCTTTTCGATCTTATAGTTTGGTATTCCAACCAAAGTTAAATCAGTAGATCCTGACTGCTCTTCAATAATATCATAAAATGCTTTTTGTTCAACAGCATTGTTTATAATTTTAATTTCTACATTTACCCTAAGATCTTCTACGAGTTTAGAAATTTTTAATTGAATGATCTTTTTCTTAACATTGTTATTATTCACAAATAAAACTCTGATACTTGTCTTGTTCCATTTTGGAGAAGCAATGATAAATCTTGCAATATTGAGCATCATCTCTGCATTTTTACTATCTGTTTCTCTCCACCAAAGATCAACTGTTTGATAGTTTCCGAATTTTGTCTTTTGATCAAAATCCAAATACAATAGATTATAATCTAAATGTAATAGAACTTCTGTCATTTTCGAATATTCCACCGAGTTTTCCAAACCCTTAGGCCATCCCATCATAATGGTATTTGGTTCCACTCCTGAAAAACCAAAAGTACTTGCAATGTTTGTAATTCCCTGATAGATATTATCTACTTTTATCTGCCTGGCAAAAATACCTAACTCACTAAATTCTTCATTTCTAACAATTTGCTCTGTCTTTTTAAGAGGTTTGCCATTCTCTCTATCCAAAATTAATTTGAAATTGGTAACTATCCCGGTTCTTCCTGATACGGTTTTTGACAATTCTAATAAGTAGTGTTGATGCGAACTGGCTCCACTAAAAAGTATGACATTTGGATTCCAGTTTGATTGTTCCTCAACTTGCGCATCTATTTGTTTCAATCCCTTATTCACTATATTTTCCCATACGCTCCTCCAAACATCATTTGATTGTAGTTTTACTTCCTTTCGCTGTAACCAAAAATATAAACTACCAACAACAGCCAACGCACCAAACATAGCCATCATATCCAGTTTAAACATCACACCAAAAGAAGCCATAAATCCAAGCAATCCAATCCATCGCTTGATCTTAAAGGTTGGCTGAAAATCTGGGTTTGCCCAGCTTTCTAAAAAATAAGTAATATTAATAAAACCATAGGCAGTTAAATAGAACATAGAAACAACTCGGGCAATAACATCTAATTCTCCAATTAAAATACCGGCTTCTGCAATGATAAAGACCAGCAATAATGCATTTACAGGCTCATTATTCTTTCCTTTTCCCTTGCCAAATATTTTTGGAGTTACTTTATCAACCGACATGGCTTGCAATATTCTCGGGCCACCAAGAATTCCACCCAAAGCCGATGATAATGTGGCTCCCCAAACTCCGGCAACAACGGCAGGAGCGAAATATGCGATTTTCATTAAAATATTATAATCTGTTTTTAATACTTCAGCATTGATATTTCTTGCCAAAAAAACAGCAAGAACAATATAAACAATAAGACCAACACCTATTGCAGATAAAGTACCTAAAGGAATAGAGTGTTTTGGATCTTTCAGATCACCACTCATGGCAATTCCTGCCGTAAAACCTGTAACAGCAGGGAAAAATATAGCAAATGCAACTTCCATACTTACAGCACCTTCCGTTGCTAATAAGGGTACACTTTCCGGAACAAATTCAGTAGTTCCAAAAAAGATAGAGACCAATGAAAGGATAATTGCCGCCAGAATAAAGAATTGAGCTTTCAATGCAACTGAGGTGCTTATCAAGGCCAAAATAGTAATCAGAACCAAAGCGATCGTTCCGGTTATTCTAAAATTATTAATGCTCATTCCAAATCCGAAATAACCATTAAAACTCTCGGCAAAACCTATCAAATACAAAGCAATGGAAAAAGCAGTTCCAACATATAATGCAATTCCTATAGAACCACCAATAGGAATCCCCATACTTCGGGAAAGCACATAATAAATACCGCCGGCACCAATTTTTTTATCCGTTGCTACGGATGAAACACTTAATCCAGTAGTAACAGCAATTATATGTGCGAGAATGATGATGGCAATAGCACCAATCAAACCTTCATTTCCAACAACCCACCCCAGACGCATATACATAATTACACCTAAGATCGTTAGAATAGAAGGGGTGAAAACACCTGCAAATGTGCCAAATTTTTCTTTTTTAGCCATGGATTAAAACTCTCTTAAAATTTAAAAACAACATTTGATCACTAATTACTATCAAAAATCAAAGCTTTTTGTAGTCTCAAATATATGGATTACAACGGTATCAATTAATATTTCATATTTAAATCTTAACATTTTTTTAGCATTACCACCGTAACGCAGGCCATTTCATGTCGTCTATTTATTAAAGGGTCTCTGTAAAACCTTCAAAAAAATGATAAAAACAAACCTACATATTGTAATGATCTTTCTGGTTTTCTTTCTGTCATTTAATTTGATCTCACAAAACAACAAACAAAATATTACATTTTCTTCTTTAGATAATCCATCCTATTGGACGAGCAATTCTTCGAACAATTTAAAGGTAATCAGTATATTAGACAATGATCATATTGTACAATTGAAAAAACTTGATCAGTTTGCAGCTAAATATAAGAACAGGAATGTTACTTTTATTATCGTAACTGATAAGTTAAATGATAGTTTATATAATTCTATCAAAAATGAAATTACACATTATCAGCATTTATCAAAAAATGGAAATCTCGAAGTTTTTAATACCTATCAAACAGGTATGTATAAAATATTTCCGATGCATCTTATTGTAGATAAAGAAGGTAAGATTATTTATAAAAAGAAAGGGACTTCCAATAATATAGAAGGCAAATTAGCCAAAAGAATTGATAAAATGCTTGATAATGATGGTAAAGAAACAAAGCCAGAAGAACTTCAATATACCATCAGATAAGATACTTTTTCCTTTTCAAAGTAAATTAGCAGATCAATTCTTAAATACCTACTCTTAATAAATTTACCTTTTTATTTCAGCTTCTTTTCCAAGAGCCAATCATGCTATATAAACTTACCAAACATAGTTTTTAAACAACCATTGCAGTGCTCTAAATCTAAAAAATATTTTATATTTACATAGAATTAACCCGAATTATTCAGGTTTTAGCTTTGCATAGATGCGAGACATCGAAACCTTTAGATATAGGCTTCTATTTCAAAGGTTTTGTAACGAAGCAGATGTGCAAAGA
>JAOZTG010000039.1 GCA_029939235.1 Flavobacteriaceae bacterium | reverse complement strand
TGTTACTGATCACTCCACTTGTATAACCTGAGATATATCCAGTAAAATCGGAGTCTATTTTATTGGTGGGTTTTTCCTTATTACATTGAGTAAATAACGAACTAACAATAAGAAAAATGAAAAGTGGTTTTAGGTTTGAAAAGTAACGCATCAGGCAGGAAATAATTTAAATTTTGAGTAATTTTTTTTCGTAGGAATACTACTCTCAAATCTACAAAAGAAATAGAAATAATCAGGATTGTTTTACCTAAAAGTCTTCAATTAAATCAACTAGATCTTATAAACCCATAATTCTGGATTTTGTCTTTGCACTTCTTTAAAAAGAACAAATGCTAAAATAGTTTTACCGGTAGTTCTATCGGTATGGATCTTGCCTAATTCCTGCTTGGTAGAAACCAGATCTCCTTTTTTTACAGTTACATTATCCAGGTTTTTATATACAGATATATAGTTACCATGTTGTACCAAAACGGCTTTCTTTTTACCAGGTAATACCTGAATTGCCAAGACTTTTCCGTTAAAAATAACTCGTGCATTTGCTCCTTTTTCTGTTGCATAAAACACACCGTTACTTTCAATTATAATACCTTTAAGTGTTGGATGCGGTTGCTTTCCAAAGTGCCTCACTACAACCCCTCTTTTAACCGGTGAAGGTAACTTTCCCTTATTTGAAAGAAAATCTTTTTCTAATTTTCTTGCTTCTGGTGTTAAGGCAAAACCCGAACTTTTAATATTTTTCTTATTGTTTTTCTTTTTAGATCTAGCAATGGCTTCTCTAATTAATTTTTCAATTTTTTTATCAATTACTTTTTCTGCCTGTTGTTTCTTCCTTATTTGAGCAGTATATTTTTTTTCTTTCTTTTTTACCGATTTCACCAAACTTTCACGTGAAATTTTTTCTTTGTGAATACTGTCTTTTTCTTTGGTATTGGCTAATAAAAGAGCCTCTTTTTCCGACTTAGTTTCTTTTAAATAATCATTTAAGTTTTGAAGCTTAACCGTTTCAATTTTGATCTCTTCTCCTTGTTTTTCACGGTAATCATTGTATTGTTTGATATACTCCATCCGTTTATAGGCCTGTAAAAAATCTTTTGATGAGAGTAAAAACATCAACCTGCTTTGTTTGGTCTTGCTTTTATAGGATTGCACTACCATTTTAGCATAATCTTTTTTCAAAACCTCCAGACGATCTTGCAAAAGATCTACTTCTTTTTGATTCTCTTTAATCTCTTTTGAAATTTGTTTGGTTTCTTGATTTATCGTTTCAATCAATTTGGTTCTTACCCTGATTCTTTTATTTAGATCTGACAGATCTGAAAGTAAAGTCTTTTCCTTTTGCTGTGATCTAAACAATAAAGAATTGATTTCTTTGATCTCTTTTTGAAGTTTAATCCTTTGTATTTCAAGATCTTGCCTGCTTTGAGCAGAGCTAACTACAGAAAATAACAGAAAAAATGAGACAATAATAAATTTGTGTAAGCTCAGGCTTTTATTTATCCATATTTTAGAATTAACTGAAATCATTTGATCTTGATCAATTTATATCCGTTTGGTATCTTAAAAGGGAATCCCATTATTACATCAAAAACAACATTTCGATAATTTACATCAATAATTGTCCTTTTCTTTTTATCCTCCGCTTTGATAACAAAACCTTTAGGAAACAAAGATTCATCTATTTTATGGTAATCTTTGTATAAAATTGTTAAATTTTGATCTTTGTCTGCATATTTAAATTCCTCTCTTTCTATTTTAAAGGTTACAGGATCAATTAAAAAAAAGAAACTTAATAAAGGATTTATAGATTTTGGCACTAATTCATAGTTGTTTTCACGAATATTTGCCTTGTACTTTTCATTTTTTAAATTGAATATTGGTTCTCCCAAAAATACATTCTGAACCATTTCAAAATTAAAATCTGTTCCTAAAAGATCACTTATAATTTTATAATTCCCTTCAAAATAAGTTTTAGATACTTTTTCATAAAATTTGACTTCATGAGGTGTGATCATTAATTTTGCAACAGGAAATCCAAGCTTTGAAATGCTCAGCCAAATTACTGAGTCTTTGATCATTCGCATAGAGCCATTTAAACTAGGAAGATTAGATTTTCCCTTATATTTTATGGATAAACTGGCTTTAATAGTTGATCTGTCAAAACTGGCTTTATCATTTTTTTTGATGATATTTTTCGCAGATAACGATGCAATATTTCCAGTACCGGATCTAGTACTTTTACAAGAGGTAATTAGAAGAAGTAAAAATATAATAATTACACTGTGCTTAAGCATTCTGTTATTTTTTCCGCAAATCTACAGCTTTATTATAATATTCTACAGCTTTTTTGTTTTGCCCCATACCTTTATAACTCAAACCTAATTGATCCATAAAATCAGCCTCTAAACTATAATCTTCTACAACAAAATCTAAACCAGTCCCAAAAATTAAAACAGCATCTTTATATTTTCTCAAACTATTCAATGCAATTCCGTTCATTAAATATACAAATGGCTGAGCCGGATACAGATCTATTCCATCCTGACTGTCTTTTAAAAGTTGTAAATAATCTTTTTCTTTTAGTTCCCTTTCTAAAACTAACTTTAATGACTGATAGTCATTTTTTAGATAATAATCCTTTTTTAAATTATCTAATTTACTTTTTGGATGGTTGGGAATATTTGTTGTTATAGTAGGTTCTTCTAATGGTGTTTCTTGCAAAAGAGCTAATTTTAAAGGGATAAGGTGTGATGGCAGATTATTATCTTTCTCTAATTTCTTTAAAAGTTCAATGGCTTCATTGATATTCCCTGATTTGATCTGTAGCAACACCAATTCTGATTCAAGTTCGGGTTTTTGAGCAATGATCCGCTTTTGAATAAGAATGGCTCCCTCAAAATCATTTTGCTTTGCTTTGATCTCCTTTAAATGCTCCAGCATAAATATATTATTCGGTTCGATTTCTAAACCTTTTAAAACATAATATTCAGCTTCGGAATATTTTAACAAATAAACATAGTTTTTAGAAAGTTCATATAAAACAGCCGTATTTTTATTATCAATATTATTACATGCCTCTAATGCATAAATAGCCTTATCGTAATTTTCTATTACCTTTTGCTGAAGAGCTTCAAAAAAAAAGGTTTGAAAATTAATACTTTCCTGTTCCACAAGTAATTCCTCTCTTGAGGCTACATCTTCCTGTGAAAAAGAGAAAACAGGAATCAGTAAAACTCCTGCTATAATAATATGTAATATCGTTTTTATCAAATCAATCTAAAACAGAATAATCTCCAATACTAACAGATTTGAATTCTCCGTCAAAATATGCATGATTTCCAATCATTGCATTTTTTAAACTGGCATTTTTGATAGTTGTATTTGTTTGAATGAGTGAGTCTTCAATAGTTGAATTTTCAACCAGACAATTATCACCCAATGAAACATTCGGACCAATTGTAGCATTTTTTAATACTACATTTTCACCAATATAGCAAGGTTCAATGATCTTTGAATTTTCTAATATTACTGTTTTTGAAACCAAATTTTGTCCGTCTACTTTAGCGAACTGTAAAACTCTTCCGTTGGTTTCTACCGTAATATCTTTATTACCACAGTCCATCCAGTCACTAACTTTTCCGGGAACAAATTTCAATCCTTTTTGCTTCATGTTTTCCAAAGCATTGGTCAATTGAAATTCTCCGTTTTCTGTAATATTATTATCTAATAAATATTGAATTTCATCTCTTAGATCTTCTCCTTTGCTAAAATAATAAATCCCTATGATCGCAAGATCTGAAACATATTCCTGAGGTTTTTCAACAAAATCTGTTATGATTCCATCTTTTAGTTTTACAACACCAAAAGCCGTAGGATCTTCTACTTGTTTTACCCAAATTGCACCATCTGTATTTGCATCTAAAGTAAAATCAGCTTTAAATAAAGTATCGGCAAAAGCCACAACACAAGGCCCGTTTAAAGACTCTTTAGCACATTGAATGGCATGAGCTGTTCCAAGTGCCTCTTCCTGTACAGTTACCTTACAATCAGCACCTAAACTTTTAGCAATTGCTTCTAATTTTTCTTCTGTATCTTTTGGAAAAGTTGGTCCGATCACAAATGCTATTTCTTCTACTTTTTGATCAACCACTTTAACTATATCTTCTACCAATCGATGAACAATTGGTTTTCCTGCTAATAAGGTTAAAGGTTTTGGAATGGTTAGGGTATGAGGTCTTAAACGTGAGCCTATCCCTGCCATGGGAACTATTATCTTCATAAAATCTATTTCTTGTTTAGTTTCTAAACGAGCAAATATACATAAAATTGTAGGAGAATTACTGACTTAAAGCAGATACAAAAGCTCCGTTTTTTGATGTACTATAAAAACTAACATGTTTCTTTTTACAGGTTTCTTCCCATCTATTTGTATAGCTTTTATAGTTTGACCCATCAGCAATGATCAATTTTGGTTGCATCACTTCAATCAATCTATTCAAATTAATTTTAGGTGATTGCGTTAAAATAACCGTTTCCGGAAGAATTTTTATATCAGAATAAACCCCTAAACTATCAATAATAAGAGTTATTTTATTATTAAATTTATTTACATTTTTTAAGGCATCCTGTTTAATCTTTTTATCCAGGAATATGTTTGATAAATAGGAGTTTATAATTCTGTTTTCTTGTGTTTCCAAAGAATCTAAAGTATGGTAAAAGCAGATCTTTTTTTGTTTTTTTACTGCTAACAATGTTTTTTTAACCTGATGAAAAACAATCCATTCATTTGTTTTTTGATCATAAAATTTTTCATAAATAAATGATAATTGAATAATTACTACAGATATAAAAATGAGTGAAAGTTTTTTTGGAGAATGATCCATTGCATAATTTAGAATCGAAATTAATAATATGTAAAAAGCTATCATTAATATAAACGAAAAATAAATATTTTGAAAAATGAAACTCTCCTGTTGAGCAATCAGATCGACAAAATTGTTCATCTGTGAAATAATAAAACCATAAGTATCTGCTAAAAAAATTGGTAGAATTTGAAATAACGCTAAAGTAATCGTGAGTATTCCAAATCCTATAATAATTCCTAAAAAGGGAATAATCACCAGACTGGAAACAAAAAACAATCCTGGAAATTGATGGAAATAATACAAACTCAATGGTAAGATTCCTATTTGAGCAGCAAAGGAAACTGTCAATAATTGCCAAAAATATTTTACTAATCTCCATTTTGGATTCCATAATTGTGCCAGTAATGGCTGCATCAAAACAATAGAAAAAACAGCGGTGTAGCTTAATTGAAATCCAACGTCAAATAAAAATAAAGGATGGATCAATAGTAAAAAGAAAAATGAAACGATCAAACTGTTTTTTACACTTGAAGGACGGTTTGATATCCATCCAATGGCAATTGCGGTAAACATAGTAACTGCACGAATTACAGATGCTGACATCCCTGCAAGAAATGCATATACCCATAAACAAAAAATAACAAGAATTAACTTTATGATTTTTCCTTTTTTTAATTTCTCCAAAGGTTTAAACAATAGGTTCAAAAGCAGTAAAATAATTCCAATATGCAAACCGGAAACGGCAAGAATATGAATTGCCCCTGCATTTTTATAGCTCTCAAAAAGATCTTTGCTGATATCATTGCGCTGTCCGAGAAGAATCGCGTTTATAATAGATAACTCTTTTTGCGAAAAATCATACTGATGCAATGCTTTATTAATTTTTGACCGAAAAAAAGAAGCATACCCTTTCAAAGATCTTTTGCCTTCGTCAAGAAGTATATATTCTCCGTTTTTTATCGTTAATTGTCTGTTGATCCCTTTCTTTTTTAGAAATTCTCTATAATCAAATTCATTTGGATTCAGTGCTTTCTTGATTTCCTGCAAAGGATGAAAAGTTAAAAAAACATCATCCACTTTTAAAGTGTCTTTCAGATTTTGCCTGGGAATATTTAATAAAATAATTCCTTTGGTTTTAATTGTATCTACTCTAATAATTTTGGCTTCATATTTTTGATAATATTTATTCGATTTTAAAACAGATATTATTTTTATAGTAATATGATTATTAGGTATATAGTTATTTAAATAATGTGTTTTTTGATACTTTGGATCTTGTAATTGTATACTGATCATTCCAATACATAAAAAACCAATAGCAGTAAAAATAGAAAATAGAACTGGCTGAGAAAACGATGATCTGGCTTTGTAATTCAAATAAAATAAAACTGCAATACAGGCTACAACAAATATTAACAAAATGATCATTGAAAAATCAAAATAATACCCTAATAAGATGCCTGTTACCAGAAATAAGGTAAAGTGGATAGGTAAATATTTTAAATTCAACACAGTGAAGACTTTACCATTTTAATGTCATATTTTCGCAAAAGTTAACATTATACCCTTGAAAAAGAGTTTAAAAATATCATTTAAAGAGATCAACAAACTGGCAATTCCGGCAATCATTTCTGGTATTGCAGAGCCATTACTCTCAATCACCGATACTGCCATTGTAGGAAATATTCAAATCAACCCAACAGAAGCATTGGCGGCAGTTGGAATTGCAGGTTCATTTATTTCGGCAATTGTATGGATCTTGGCACAAACACGTTCGGCTATTTCAGCGATCATTGCACAGTATTTTGGCGCAAATAAGATCCATGAGATAATTAAACTCCCGGCACAGATTATTTTTATCAATTTACTTTTAAGTGTTTTTATCTATTTTGTCACACTTTTTTTTGTCAGAGAGATTTTTTCTCTTTACAATGCCACAGGATTGGTTTTAGAGCAATCGGTTTCTTATTATAAAATAAGGGCTTTGGGCCTACCATTGACTTTGTTTATTTTTTCCATTTTTGGAATTTTCCGAGGCATGCAAAATACTTTTTGGCCTATGGTCATCAGTATTATTGGTGCTGTTTTAAATGTTGGATTAGATTTTATTTTGATCTTTGGTATTGAGGGTTTTATACCCGCATATCACGTAGAAGGAGCAGCATGGGCAAGTGTAATTGCACAGGCTGTTATGGCAATTTTAGCTTTGGTTTTAATGCTTAAAAAAACGCCTTTTCATTTAAAGATTTCTTTTCCGTTTCATCCAGAGATCAAACGACTATTGTCTCTGAGTTTTAATCTTATCATCCGAACCATCGCATTGAATATTGCTTTATATATGGCAAATGCTTACGCTACAAAATACGGAACCAATTATATTGCAGCACAAACCATTGCTTTTCAAATATGGTTGTTCTTTGCCTTTTTTATTGATGGTTATTCCAGTGTTGGAAATATCTTGTCGGGTAAATTATTAGGTGAAAAGAACTATCCAAAAATCTGGCAACTGAGTAAACAGTTAAATAAATATACTCTCATTATTTCATTGATATTAGGTGCTTTATGCTTTGCTTTTTATTTGCCTATAGGCAAATTATTCACCAAAGAAACAGAGGTTTTATCCTTGTTTTACAGTATATTTTGGATTGTAATTTTAATGCAGCCCATCAATGCAATTACTTTTGTATTTGATGGTATTTTTAAAGGAATGGCAGAGGCAGTAACCCTAAGAAATACCTTATTAATTGCAACTTTTTTAGGTTTTATTCCGACTTTACTGATTGGTGATTATTTTGACCTAAAACTTTATGCTATCTGGATCGCTTTTACAATCTGGATGATCTTAAGAGGAGGTATATTGGTTGTCGTTTTTAAACGGAAGAATCATAAAATATCTCATTGATTTCAAAATTTTCAAGATTTGACCTCCAAGAGTCATTAGAATACGGAGAGTCTGCTAATCTTTTTTACAAACAACTCACAGAGGAGCTTCACACGTTTTGCAATTCAAAATCAGATACTTTGTGCAGCAGGATATGGATGTGATGACCTTCACATATTACAAAAGAGTTCTCCTCTCAAAAGAGGAATATCTTTATAAATACTTTTAGAGATTCAAGATATAATAAGTTTGATATCCCGCTATAAAAAGCGGGATTAATTCGACTAACTAATTTTAAAAATTAAAATTAGAGTCTCATTAACATGATAAAAGTTAGTATTTTAAGGTTTTATTCCTTGTATTTTTGAGCAAAATCTAAATGCTTAACAATTATGAAAAAAGTAATTTCTTTATTACTAATTACACTGCTTTATGCCGGAATTAATTCGGCGAAAGCGCAAGACCTATCTCCCTACATAAAAGTAGGAGATGCAACCACCAATATGGATCAAACAGCCTCTGAGGTTAAAACAGCTTTAACAAGCAAAGGCTTTGATATTATTGGTGAATACAATGTAGAAAACAATAAGAATTTAAAAGTTATTGTTTACTCTCGAAAAGATTTACAAACAACGGTTTTAAAAGTAAAAGATCGTGGTGCATTGGCTGCTGCTTTAAAAGTTGGATTAAAAGTAAGCGGTTCGAATACTACTATCAGTTACTTGAATCCGGAGTATCTTTTTAATGCTTATTTGGGTGATAACTATTCCAAGCATCAATCAGCTTTACAAAAAGTAACGAAAGATGTAAAATCTGCTTTATCTGCGTTGGGCAATGATAATAAAGGTTTTGGAGGTTCATTATCTGCTAAAGATCTGCGTAAATATCATTATAAAATGATGATGCCATATTTTTCTGATCCTGTTGAACTGGAAGAATTCAGTTCTTTTGAAGAAGGTGTAAAAACCATTGAAAAAAATCTTGCTGCTAAAAAAGGAAATACAAAACTGGTTTATCAACTAAAATTCAGTTCTGATAAAGTTGCTGTTTATGGTGTTGGTTTATTAGATCCTACAAAAGGGGAAGGGTTCTTTTTACCAATTATTGACAACAGCCATTTAGCTGCTATGCCTTATGAAATCATCTTACAAGGTAAAACTGCAACTATTTTACACGGACGTTATCGTTTGGCGGTTCACTGGCCTGAATTGACCATGGGAACTTTTATGAAAATTATGAGTACTCCTGGTGAAATTGAAGATGCCTTAAAAGCTTTATGTAAATAATCTACAGGTACAACATCAAAAAAAATAGACCTCCGAGAGTTGATAATCCTCGGAGAGTCTTTTTTTCCTATTTATGTCTTTTGGAGGGAAATTGTTATCCCTAGAATTATATTCATCTGACAAATAAAACTTATTGTCTTGATTGAGTCAATGTCTCTCCTTCTAATGATCATTGCCGCTCAAAGTCTCCAACATTGAGCTATTCAACACTAACTTTTGCTAAAAAATCTTCCGGTATTTTAGTGATTTTTTTATATTTATAATCATAGCAAAACATTACAGTTGAACCTGTTAAAACTATTTTATCATCATTTTTTCTTTTGGTGTCGTATGAAATTGTCCATTTTAGCCCGTCTATTTTAGAAACCCAGACTTCTGTTTCTAAAATGTCATGTAGAAAAACTTCTTTCTTGTACTTAACATTTGCTTCTACAACAATAATAACAATGTTATTACCCATATTTAATTCTGAGTATCCTAATTGTTCTAAATAATTAATTCGTGCATCATGGAAAACCTGTAATGCTTTATCATTGCCCATATGCCCACCGTAATTGATATCACCAATACTAACCTTATATTCAGAAAGAATTTTTTTCATGTTTTTTTAGAATTTGGTATTTTTTTTATTCATTATCTGTAGCTCAAAGTTTAAAACTATATTCAACTTTAAATTGTTTTACCTTAAAACTATCTATTCTTAAATTTGCATCATAAATTCAAAAATCTCTTTTGAGACCTTTGCCATTTCATCAGTTGCCTTATCAAAATCTTTTAAGTTTTTAGAAAGAATTATAAGAACATAGGCTTTCCCATTTGGTAAATAAACAATTCCTGAATCATGATGAACTCCCGTAATAGATCCTGTTTTATGTGCAATTTTTACATTTTTTGGCAGGTATTTCGGAATCATATCATTGAATTTTTGATCTTTTAAAATAGAGATCATCTCATCACAATCTTTTTTGTTTCCTGCTTTATTTGTAGCAATTGCCTTCATAATGATCATTAGATCTTTAGCTGTAGTTGTGTTATTCAAACCCAGATCATAAGCTTTAATATCTTCAACACCTCTTAAGACCTGGATATCTTTTGCTCCCAGTTTTCTCATGCTGGTAGTTACCTTTTTTGCATTTACCAATTCTATTAAAATATTGGTTGCAAGGTTGCTACTCACTGTGATCATATCATACATTAGATCATGGATGGTTACTTTTTGTCCGATCTTTTTATATAAAGCATCCCCACTGTCTTCACCAATATCCATCGTGTAACTGCTTCCATCAACAATACTTTTGAATTTATTTTTTACCAAAATAGAATCAGATAATTTAAACTTTCCTTGTGCAGCCTGATTGTAAATTTCAATCATTACCGGAGTTTTCATGGTGCTGGCTGCATGAAAAGTATCTTCTGTATTAATCATTATCTTCTGACTAGAATCCGATAAATTAACAAATGCCAGTGCAAAATTGCCATCTAATTGTTGAAAGCTATGTTCGATATTTTGCTTTAGTTGTGTTAAATCAATTGTGCTTTCAGGTTTTACAAATGCTGATAAAATCACCACTAAAGCCGTATAAATAATCAAATTGTGTTTTCTAATTGCTTTCATTTAAGAATTTTTGATGATCAATGCTGCAGTATTTTCACTTGCTCCTTTACCTCCCAGTTTTTGTTCCAGTTCATAATAATCTGCAAAAATTTTCTTTCGATGTTTATGATCTAAAATCTTAAAAAGCTCGTTCTCTAAATTTTTCACATTAAATTCATCCTGGATCAATTCGGTAACCGATTCTCTATCCAAAATCAAATTTACCAAAGAAATATATTTGATGTTCTTTACCAATCGTTTACCAATTTGATAAGAGATGGCATTTCCCTTATAACAAACTACTTCCGGCACTTTAAAAAGTGCAGTCTCTAATGTTGCAGTTCCTGATGTTACCAATGCAGCATTGGCAAGTGATAATAAGTCGTAGGTTTTGTTTTCAACAATCAAAATATTCTCACTTTTTATAAATTGCTTGTAAAAACTTAGATCCTGACTAGGTGCTCCTGCAATTACAAACTGATGATCATTGAATTTATCCTCCATTTGTAACATAACACTGAGCATTTTTTTGATCTCCTGTTTTCTGCTACCTGGTAATAATGCAATGATTGGTTTTTCGTTTAGATCATTCTCTTTACGGAATTGCTCGGGATTCACCTGTTTTCTATCTGCAATAGCATCTAACAAAGGATGACCTACAAAATGAACCGGAAAATTGTGCTTCTTTTCATAAAAATCCTTTTCAAATGGTAAGATCACATACATTTGATCTACATCTCGTTTTATTTGCTTAATACGATTCTCTTTCCATGCCCAGATCTGTGGTGAAATATAATAATGAACAGGGATTTTCTTTTGTTTGGCAAATTCGGCAATTCGCATATTAAATCCGGGGTAATCTACTAAAATCAATACATCGGGTTTAAAATCTAAAATATCTTTTTTACAGAATTTAATATTACCTAAAATGGTTGGCAAATTCATGATCACTTCTGCAAAACCCATAAAAGCAAGATTACGATAATGTTTTACCAAATTATTATTTCCGCCAACATCCGACATTAGATCACCACCCCAAAATCTAAATTCAGCATGTTCATCCTGTTGTTGAAGTGCTTTCATTAAATTGGAGGCATGTAGATCGCCTGATGCTTCACCCGCTATGATATAATATTTCAAATTTTTCTTTTTTTAAGGATTGAATCAAAAAAACATGGTGAATAATACTAAAAATGCAAGTACAAAGGTTTCCAGCAAAACACCCTTGGCTCTATAATCTTGTTTCTTTTTTAAGAATAGAAAAAAGACTAATATATTTGGCATGGCTGATAAACCAATAATTTTTCCCCAAAGGTTTTCTTCTTTTATTATTCTTATGGCTTCGTTAAATTCATAGGGTAAAATAAATTCCACATAAATAAAAAAACCAAATGCTGTTGCAATAACAGCAACTAAAAATCCAATAAAGATTTCTTTTTGAATCATAGATCCCAACTATTTATTTTTTGAATAAAATGATGAGCTGTGAGATCAAAATGTGTTGGAACCAAAGAAATATAATCGTTTTCTAATGCCCAAACATCTGTATCTTCACCATTGTCTAAATTAATAAATTTACCGGTAAGCCAATAATACTCTTTACCTTGTGGATTAGTCCTTTTATCAAATTCTTCTTTCCAGTTAGCACGTGCCTGACGACAAATTTTTATTCCTTTGAATTTATTCTCTTTAATTTTTGGAAAATTCACATTCAAAACCACTCCATCAGGTAAACCATTTTGCAACACTTCCAGAGCTATTTTTTTAATAAATTTTTCAATTCCTTTAAAATCAGCATGCCAGGAATAATCAAGAACCGAAAATCCAATGGCCGGTATTCCTTCAATTCCTGCCTCAATAGCTGCACTCATTGTTCCTGAATAAAGTACATTGATCGATGAATTTGCTCCGTGATTAATACCCGAAACACAAAGGTCAGGTTTCTGATTTAACACTTCACTAATTGCCATTTTTACACAATCGGCAGGAGTGCCCGAACATCGATATTCTAATTGATCTCCGTCATCAATTGATACCGCATCACAATAAATTGTTGAATCTAAAGTTATAGCATGACCCATTCCGCTTTGCGGGCTGTCAGGTGCTATAACAACAACATTACCAATTTCGTTCATTACGGAAATTAAAGTTCTAATACCCGGAGCAGTAATTCCATCGTCATTGGTAACTAAAATTAAAGGCTTTTTTTGCATTTTATAATATTTTAAAGCAAATTTAAAGTTTTTTATTAGTGAAACTCCATTTTGAAGAGTTTTTTAAACAAACTCTGAAATGTAAGTTGAATTTGTAGCAAAACAGACTTGCTTATGGATAAAGGTGGGATCAAGATTTAAGAATTATTAGTATTCTTACGATTAATTTGTCTTTAACAATTAATTGTGAGAAAATTAATTTATTATTGTATATTATTGCTGATTCAACCATTTTTATCAGATTGACTCGGTATTTAGATGATGTACGAAGAAAATATATTAAAAAAAATAATCCTCTTTATGAAAAGAAAATATAAAATAATTATCCCCATAATCATTTTAACAGGTTTACTTTTTAGCTTTCAAATATCCAATCAGCCCGACCCTGAAAAGGATAAAATTTTAGTTGGATTGATAAGATATGCTTTAAAACAAGGTCATTATCAGCCTCATCAAATTGATGATGAATTTTCAGAAAAACTTTATGATGATTTTATAAATAGTTTAGACCCGTATAAACGATTCTTTATACAAAGTGATATTGATGAGTTTTCTGCAAACAAATATTTGATCGATGATCAGATCAAAAAAGAGGATCTGAGTTTTTATAATACTGTGTACAAAAGATTTAACCAAAGAGTTCATGAATCAAAGGCATATTATAAAGAGATTTTAAAAACTCCATTCGATTTTAGCAAAGATGAACCTTTTGATCTGGATTATGAGTCCAAAACTTTTTCAAAAAATCGTGCTGAACTTATTCAAAACTGGCAAAAACAGTTAAAAGTTAGTACGCTAACCAGATTGTATGACAAATTAGAGTATCAGGAATCTACAGAAAAAGAAAAAAATACTGTGGAAACAGAACATGAAATGGTTAATGGAGAAGTATTGCAAAAGGTAAAAGAAAAAGATGTAGCCAATGCTGATAAATCTGAAACAGTAAAAAAATCATATGACGAATTAGAAAAAGAATCGCGTGAAGCTACCGAAAAAAGTCTGGATGATTTATATGATCTGATGGATGATTTGAATGATACCGACTGGTTTTCAGTTTTTATCAATTCAATGGCAAGTCAGTTTGATCCCCATACCAATTACTTTGCGCCTAAAGACAAAAAGAGATTTGATATAAGTATGGCGGGTAAATTAGAAGGTATTGGTGCTCGTTTGCAAAAAAAAGGTGATTTTACAACCGTTGTTGAGTTAATTTCAGGCGGTCCTGCATGGAGAGCAGGTGATTTGGAAGTTGGTGATGCTATTGTCAAAGTAGGTCAGGCCAATGAACCCCCCATTGATATTGTAGGTATGCGCTTAGATGATGCTATAGAATTTATCAAAGGTAAAAAGGGAACAGAAGTAAAATTGACCATTAAAAAAATTGACGGCTCTATCGTTGTTTATTCAATCATTAGAGATATAGTTGAACTGGAAGAAACATTTGCAAAATCAAGCGTTGTAAAAATGGAAAACAGAACTTTTGGTGTAATCAATTTACCAAAATTCTATATTGATTTTAATGAAAAGAATTTCCGTAATTCTGCAACAGATATGGAACGGGAAATTGCTCGTTTAAAAGAAGAAAATATTGAAGGTTTATTGATCGACCTTAGAAATAATGGAGGTGGGTCTCTAAAAACAGCTATTGAAATTGCCGGACTTTTTATCGAGGATGGACCAATTGTTCAGGTGAAATACCGAGGTGAAAAACCAAATGTAAGATCTGATAAAGACAAAAAAATTCAGTGGGATGGTCCTTTAGTGGTTCTTGTAAACGAATTATCAGCTTCTGCATCTGAAATTTTTGCGGCAGCCATGCAGGATTATAACCGAGCTGTGATCATTGGCAGTAAACAATCCTTTGGAAAAGGAACTGTTCAAAACGTATTACCGCTTAATAATTATTTCAAATACTCCGAAGATCTTGGGGCTTTAAAGATGACCATCCAAAAATTCTATAGAATAAATGGTGGATCTACACAACTAAAAGGAGTGCAAAGTGATATCGCTATGCCCGATCGTTATACCTATTTAGAAATTGGTGAACGTGATGAAAAAAACCCGTTGCCATGGGATAAAATTGAGCCTGCAAAATATGTTCCATTACATATTTACGAGAACTTTCATGAAGTAGTAAATGACAGCAAAAAGAGAATTGCTGCAAATCCTCAGTTTAAATTAATAGACAAAAATGCAAAATGGTTGAAACAGGGACGAGATGATACTACCATCAATTTAGGTTATGAAAATTATAAGAAAGAGCTTCAAAAAAGACTGGACGAAAGTAAAGAGTTTGATGCAATTTCTGAATATCAAAGTGATCTGACCTTTAACTCTCCTGCATATGAGTTCCCAATGATGGAACAAGATTCTATTTTGGCAAAAAAACGTGAGATCTGGCATAAAAACCTAAGTAAAGATATTTATGTAGAAGAAGCTTTAACTGTTCTTTCTGAATTAAAAATAGGAAAACAATTCTTAGTTAAGAATTAAATAATATTACCGTCTTAAAGTCCTTAATATCTTTTTGTTAAGGGCTTTTTTTATTTTAAGAATGATATATTTGCGAAAATTTGTCACGAATTGATGAACTGAAAATAATAATGATAAATATTTTCACGAATACATGTTTGATCTTTGCGCTACTTTGTGCTTCTTTACGAAACTCTGCGTAATAGTTATTCCACAAAGAACCTCAAAGAAAAAATTAAGCTTCGCAAAGAAAATTTATCATTAATTCATGGCTTTGGTATTATTTAGATACCGAAGATTACTAAAAAAAAGTTATTTGCTTTTGATTTCTAAATTTAAAGAACATATCCAACATCAATTTCCTTTCCTTCACAGGAAAAAGTTACTTGTTGCAAGTTCCGGTGGAATTGACAGTATGGTATTGACCGATCTTTTATCCAAATTAGATTACCAAATCACTTTAGCTCATTGTAATTTTCACTTACGTGGAAAAGAGTCCGATCTGGATGAAGCGTTTGTGATTCAGACTGCTAAGAGTCTGGAAATACCATTTTATGTTATCTCATTTGATACAAAGGAATACGCCAAAGAAAAGAACATTTCTACTCAAATGGCAGCACGTGAACTGCGTTACGAATGGTTTGAGAAACTCTTGCAAAAATATAACCTTGATTACTTATTAACTGCTCACCATGCCGATGATAATTTAGAGACTTTTTTAATTAATTTTTCCCGTGGTACCGGAATTGAGGGTCTGACTGGAATTCCTTCTATCAATCATAAAACCATTCGTCCTTTATTGCCCTTTTCCCGTAAGGAAATTGAACAATATGCAAAAGAGAATAAAATATCGTGGCGTGAAGATCAAAGCAATAGTGAAACCAAATATTTACGCAATAAGTTAAGGCACGATATTATTCCGTTTTTTAAAGAATTGAATCCCAATTTCATGGCATCTTTTGCCAATACCCTTGAAAATTTGCAGGGTAGTAAACAAATTGTAAAAGACAGAATTAAAAATTTAAAAGACCAAATAATTAATGAAAAGAATGGTTCTTTAAAACTGGATATTCAAAAATTAAATTCTTTAAGTAATCCAAAAGCATATTTATACGAACTCTTAAAAGACTATGGATTTACTGAATGGGATGATGTTTTATCATTGCTCGATGCTCAATCAGGTAAACAGGTTTTATCAAATACACATCGTTTATTAAAAGACAGAGAGTGTTTAATTATAAGTCCTTTAAACATTGATAATAATCAATTAAAAAGTTCTGTAATTAATGATTTTGTAACAAACTTTAACATCAATGATTTACATAACAGAAAAAACGATCTGTTTTTAAATATTCAACAAATTGACTCGTCAGATTATCCTATTGCAGATTTTAAAAAAACCACTCCAGATACTGTAACTATTGATAAAGATTTGTTAAACTTTCCATTAATTGTAAGAAAATGGGAGAATGGTGACTATTTTTACCCACTCGGTTTACAAGGGAGAAAAAAGGTAAGCAAATATTTTAAAGATGAGAAAATGTCATTGCTTGAAAAAGAAAATATTTGGCTGCTTTGTTCAGACAATAAAATCGTTTGGATCATAGGTAAAAGATTAGATAACCGGTTTAAAATAACCAGCAAATCAAAAAACATATTAAAAATCACGATTGAAACATGAAGAAATATATCTTACTTTTTAGTTTATTCATTGGGTTTATTGCAAATGTAAATGCTCAGATACATGATCCGGTAAAGTGGAAAACTTCCGTTGAAAAAGTATCTGAAACAGAGTATGACCTGATCATAAAAGCAACCATTGATTCCGGCTGGCATTTATATTCGCAAAACGTTCCGGAAGGAGGACCAATACCAACTTCCTTCTCCTTTAAAGAATCCAAAAAAGAATATGAACTGATTGGAAAAACGGTGGAGGGTAAAGGTCATGAAGTACATGATCCGGTTTTTGATATGGATATCAAATATTTTGGTGATGAAGCTACCTTTAAACAAAGGATCAAAGTACTCAGCAAAAATAATATCACCATAACCGGGGCTTTAGAATTTATGGTTTGTGATGATACAAACTGTTTACCCCCAACTGATGTAGATTATTCTTTTGAAGTTGGAAGTCAATCTACCGGAGAGGTAGGTCAAAAGTCAGAAGTCAAAAGTCAAAAGTCAGAGGATAAAAATTTTCTTCAAACAACAATTGCTACCTCTGATAATTCAAAAAAAGAGGCTGTAGTAACAAAGGAAGTATCAGGTACCGATGATGTAAAAGATCTCGAAAAGAAACAAAAAAATAAGAGTCTTTGGGTGCTTTTCGGACTTAGTTTTTTAGCAGGATTTGCAGCATTGTTAACTCCCTGTGTTTTCCCGATGATTCCGATGACGGTAAGCTTCTTTACCAAACAAAGTAAAAGTAAGGCTCAGGGGATTAAAAACGCTATCATTTACGGAGTTTCCATCGTTGTTTTGTATGTTTTATTAGGAACAGTAATTACTGCCATTTTCGGCGCCGATTCACTTAACGCATTGTCGACCAATGTGTGGTTCAATATTATTTTCTTTTTGTTATTAATCGTTTTTGCAGTTTCCTTTTTAGGAGCTTTTGAAATAACACTACCAAGTAGCTGGGGAACCAAAATAGACTCACAAGCCGACAGAGGAGGTTTGATAGGAATCTTTTTTATGGCACTTGCATTGGCAATCGTTTCTTTCTCCTGTACCGGTCCAATCGTTGGTACAGCACTGGTAGCAGCAGCAGCACAGGGGGGAATTGCTCCTGTGATTAGTATGTTTGGTTTCTCACTGGCAATTGCTTTACCTTTTGCATTGTTTGCAGCCTTCCCGGGGTGGATGAACTCCTTACCAAAATCAGGAGGATGGTTAAATACCATAAAAGTATTTTTAGGATTTTTAGAACTGGCACTGGCGTTTAAATTCTTATCCAATGCAGATCTTGTTTTACAGGGACACTGGTTAGAAAGAGAAGTATTTATTGCGATATGGATTACTATTTTTGGAATGCTTGCCTTATATCTTTTTGGAAAGATCAAATTACCACATGATTCCGATCTTCCATTTATTTCTGTTGGTAGATTGAGTTTAGGGTTGGTTGTTTTAGCATTTACTATTTATTTGATTCCGGGACTTTGGGGTGCACCCTTAAAATTAATAAGTGGCTTCCCTCCTCCAATGCATTATAGTGAAGCTCCTTATGGTGTAGGTTATACAAAACTGGGAGGCGGTGAAGGTGTTTCCCATGGTGAAATTCCTAAAGATGCACATTTAGGTCCGCATGATATCATTGCTTTTAATGATTATGATCTGGGCATGGATTATGCTAAAAAGGTAAACAAACCTGTTCTATTAGACTTTACAGGATGGGCTTGTGTAAATTGCAGAAAGATGGAGGCGAGAGTTTGGTCAGATCCAAGTGTATTGCAAATATTAAAGAATGACATTGTATTAATTTCACTATATGTTGATGATAAAAGACCTTTACCGGAAAGTGAACAATATACTTCAGAAGTGACCGGTAAAAAGATCAAATATATTGGTAATAAATGGAGTGATTTCCAGATCAAGAAATACAAAGCCAATGCGCAACCTTATTATGTATTATTAGACCATGACGGAAATAACTTAAACGAACATGTTGCTTATAATACCGATATTCAAGCTTATCTGGATTGGTTAAATGATGGGATTTCTAAGTTTAAAAAGTGATTTTTAGGTTGTAAAAAGTAGATTAAAAGTACCATTAATAAAAATTCCGTAACTTTAGTTACAATTTAGTTTAATGGATACTCCTTTTATAGATAAAGTAAAACAAATTATTTTAGATCATTTAGATGATGAAAAATTTGGTGTAAGCAAGTTAGCATCTGAAATTGGCTGGAGTAGATCTCATACATTTAAAAAAGTAAAATTTGTAACAGGAATATCAGTAAATCAGTTTATTAAGGAAACCCGACTTCAGGAAGCCGCTAAATTAATTCTAAATTCTAATTTTACTGCTTCCGAAATATCTTATAAAGTAGGGTTTAGTAGTCCTTCTTATTTTAATAAATGTTTTAGTAAATACTACGGTATTACCCCGGGAGAATATAAAGAGAAGCCTCTCTTAATTGACCCAGATGAAAAAATTGTCTCGTCCCGTATTAAAAAATTTCAATTTGCTTTGTATTTTCTTGGTGCAGCCTTATTGATCTTCGGTATATTTTCAGTTATTAAAAGTAAAACCCCCCCTGATGAAATATCGATTGCCGTTTTATATTTTGACGATCATAGTCCGGAATCTGATATACAATGGTTTTGTAATGGACTTACCGAAGAAATTATTGAAAAATTAGCAGGTATTAAAAAATTATTGGTAAGCTCCCGTACCTCAGTAAAACAATTTAGAAATACGAATACTCCTATAAAAGAAATAGCAAAAAATCTTGAAGTAAATTATATTCTTGCGTCAAGTGTATCCAAATCAAAAAACAGTGATTCTGTTCGAATTATTACCCAATTGATTAATATAAAAGATAAGCATGTTTGGTCAAATACTTATGATGAAAGTATTGAAAACTCATTAAAGTTACAAAATGACGTTTCTAAACGTATTGTAAAACAACTTGATCTTACTCTAAGTCCTGATGAGATAAGAAATATAGAAAAGTATCCAACAGATAATAAGGAAGCCTATAATTTATTTCTTCAAGCCGAATATCAAAAAAGTTTGTTTAATAAAATCGCTTTTAATAAAGCATTCCCTTTATATGAACAATCAATCGCATTAGATTCTAACTTTGTTGAAGCGTATTTGGGATTGTCAAAAATGTGGCTGATAGGTGGATTGGTATGGGGCTTGTATAATGAGCAGGAAGCCTGGAAAAATTCTAAACAATTATTACTAAAAGCCAGGAGTATTGACAGTGTTAACCATGAAATTGAATACAATTTACATTTAGGCTTATTTTATTATGACTGGGATTTTGAGGCGACGGAAAAATACTATCAAAAAAGATTGTTACAATCTGACTATAAAAATATAACTGGAGTTCTTTTGGATTATGCTATAAAAACCGGGAGATATAGTGAGGCATTTCTTATAAATGAAAGGTATATTAAAAAATCTCCAAAGACCAGTCACTTATATTCTTTTAAGGCAGAAATTTTAATGTTTCTAGGTAAAAAGGATGCTGCTCTTGAATTACTCGAGAAATATAATGCCTTGTTTAGTGATGATATGTATTATCTGCGTGGATCAACAAGAACATATTTTTACCTTAAAGAATTTGAAAAGTCCAGAAATCAATTGAAAAGAATAAGAATCCAATTCCCAAATGAAAATCCATCTATTTTAGTTTGGTTGGATGCAGTTTTTGCTAAAATGGATGGCGAAAATGAAAATGCTGCATTATATATAGATCAACTCATGAATCTTTATGAAACACATAGTTCAGGAAGTCCTGCGTGGTTTATTGCACTTTACTATTGTTATTTCAAAGATTATGAAAATACTTTTATCTGGCTACAAAAGTCGTACGATCGTCATGAAGTAGAGATGACCTGGCTTAGAGAAGAACCCCTTTTAATCCCCTTACGGGATGATCAGAAATATAAAGACCTTTTTGATAAAGTTGGATTTTCAAAAATTAATTAACACTTCAAATTCGTAACTAACGAACAGGAAATAAAGCTCATAACTACGAATTAAAAAGCTTCACAATACTCCCGATTTTAAATCATTATATTTTCAAAATTACCCAAAATTACCATCGAAAACCTAAAATTACCATCATTTGATACATGATTGCAATGGAAACGTTTATTATTTATATCGTTACAGAACAATTGTAACTAGCTTTGTTCCACATTGTTATATTGATTTAAATCATAAGAAATCAAAACTTGTAGCTTATACAATAGTTGTAACAATAAAATTAACCAATTAAATATAAAATTATGAAAACAAGATTAACATTTACATTAATTATGATTATCGGATTTTTATTTACCAACTGTAAATCAAAGGTCGACCTTGTAAACGACGAATTTCCTGAAGAAAAGCAAGAAGTAATAGATACTTTCGTTGCAATTGCACAAAGCATTAAAGATGGAGATATGGATAAACTAATTGCTTTTCATGCCTATAGTCCAAAGTTTACAGAATTTAAGAACGGAGAACCACGTAACGGTAGTGCAGCTAATGAAGCGCATGAACGCAAGGTATTTGGTTCTGTAACCGAAGTAGTGAAATTCGATGCGAAAGATTTGAAAGTTGCAGTTTATGGTGATGTAGCCAATTTAACTTTTCACTCCGATTTTCAATTAAAATTTGGAGATGATCTAGTAGTAGTAAATGACCAGATTACATTATTATTTGTTAAAACAAAAGATGGCTGGAAGATGGTACATGAGCACCATTCACCATTAAAAAAATAACCTATCTATTTTGATACGGACCCATTGTAAAATCATTATGAACCCCCTAAATATATAATATTATGAAAACAAATTTAAAATTTATGATGATCTTAATTATTGGTTTTATTATTTCCAGTTGCAACAACGATGATGAAACCATAAACCCTGAGCCATTACGTGATTTAATT
>JAOZTG010000165.1:5774-6909 GCA_029939235.1 Flavobacteriaceae bacterium | reverse complement strand
TTAAGTGATAAATTGAAATCTTCTATTCAATTTGAACAAAAGGAAGTGGTTACGAGAATTCAATTACCTTTTAAAGCTCCGGATCCATATGTTTCGGTTATTGTTATGGAATTCGATCATTATCCAAAGGTTGAAAAAGGGCTGATTGGCGAATCCATTGGAGGAGGATATGCGCTAACTCCTAAAAATACTACAAAATCTCAGGGAAGTACAAAGATCTTATCTCCGAGTAAATTTGGTTCAATTCCTGAACGATTGATTATTGAAGAAGATAGCAACTATGAATGGCATGTTTATATAGATCAACCAGGAACTTATCTTTTAGATATTTCCTATAGTTTTCAGGATGAAAATGATAAAAATTCTCTGACAATAAAGATGGGAGATCAAAAATTAGAACATAAAATTCAGGCAACAGGTAAAACAGTAGGAGAACCAAAATCTGCCTGGGTAATTGATAGTTATAACTTTTTTAAATTAGGAGAAGCTCAAATTGATCATCCGGGATTTTATGACATCAAACTGGATGTGAATGTATTTAAAAATCAAACAATTAAATTTAATAGAATATGGCTGGAAAAATTATAAACTTAAAATTAATATCATTGAGTTTTTTGATATTGCTTGTGTTATTTATGAATGCTTGCAAGTCTGATAAAAAGAAACCCGAAAAAGCAAAAATCGAAATAGTTAACTATTTAGAAGAATCCAAAGAATCTTTTGATCAAAGAATGGAATGGTGGAGAGATGATCGTTTTGGTATGTTTATTCATTGGGGTGTTTATGCTGTTCCGGCAGGAATATATAATAATAAAGAAGTAAAAGGTGATAACGGAGAATGGATTATGAATAATGCTCAAATTCCTGTTAAAGAATATGAAAAATTTGCTAAACAATTTGATCCCGTAAAATTTGATGCAAATGAATGGGCAAAAACAATGAAAGATGCTGGTATGAAATATGTGGTTATCACTTCAAAACACCATGATGGTTTTGGGCTTTGGGATTCTAAAGTATCAGATTATGATGTAGTAGATTTTGCTCCTTATGGCAAAGACATTTTAAAAGCACTTTCTAAAGCATGTAAAGAACAAGGGATCAAATTTGGATTATACTATTCTATCATTGACTGGCA
>JAOZTG010000165.1:0-5674 GCA_029939235.1 Flavobacteriaceae bacterium | reverse complement strand
GAATGATACCTGGGGCTATAAAAAGAATGATCATAATTGGAAATCTGCTCAAGATCTATTACATAATTTGATTGATGTAACTGCCAAAGGAGGAAATTATTTATTAAACGTAGGTCCAACTGCCGAAGGGCTTATTCCTGCCCCAAGTGTAGAAAGATTAAACCAAATTGGTCAATGGCTAAAGATAAATAGCAAAGCCATTTATGGAACTGAAAAACTACAAAACAATTACAAACAGGGTGATAAAATACGATTTACGAAAGAAAAAGGAAGTCCTGTTTATTTTGCCATTGTGATGGAAAAACCTGATAGAACAATTATTCTTAAAAATTTAAAACCTAAAAAAGATTCAAAAATAACACTTCTAGGCTATGAAAATCCATTAGAATGGAGTTTTGACAAAAAAGAAGGTTTAATAATTATTCTTCCTTCAAAAGTTTTGCAAACATGGAGTAAAGATACCTATGCATGGACTTTTAAAATAACAGGTGACGAAATATAAATAATCATGAAATTCAATACAATTCAAAAAATTACTGTTCTACTACTCTTTACTTTATCAGTTTCAGCGTATAGTCAGGAAAACAAAAACTCCTCGTTTAACAATACTATTTGGTATGCACAACCCGCAACAAAATGGATGCAGGCATTACCTGTTGGAAACGGAAGATTAGGTGCTATGGTTTTTGGTGATCCTCAAAAAGAACGAATACAATTGAATGAAGATTCTATGTGGTCTGGTGGTCCCGATTGGGGAGATGCAAGAGGTACAAAAGAAGATCTAAAAGAGATAAGAGAACTTATTAAAAATGGAGAAGCCCATAAAGCAGATAAGTTAATTGTTGAAAAATTTTCTTATAAATCTACTAGAAGATCCCACCAAACCATGGGGGATCTTTTTATCAATTTTCATAAGGATAAAAAAATAGAGAATTATAAACGTACCCTTGACATGGATAGTGCTCTTGTTGAAGTAACCTATACCTCTGAGGGAAATAATTATATTGAAAAAGTATTTTCATCTACAATAGATGACGTTTTGGTTATTGAATTAAGTACTTCTGCTAAAGATGGTATGAATTTCAATTTACAATTAAGCAGACCAAAGGATAAAGAACATGCAACTGTTTCTGTTTCAAACCCAGCAAATAATGAGATCAGTATGACAGGCATGGTTACTCAATATGGAGGTCTAAAATATTCCAAACCTTTTCCAATTGATTATGGAGTAAAATTTGAAACTTTATTAAAGGTTAAAAATAATTCAGGAACTATCACTTCTAAAAATGGAGAGTTACTTTTAAGAGGAGTCCAAAAAGCTACTATTTTTATTGTTGGTAACACTTCTTTTTATTATAAAGATTTCAAGCAAAAAAATAGAGAAACTTTAACTCTATTAAAAAATCAATCATTTGAATCTCTATTAATGAGACATGTAAATGATTATCAAAAATTATATAAAAGAGTAGATTTTGATCTCGAAGGACATGCATTAGATGCTGTTGCAACAGATGAAAGATTAAAAAAAATAAGAGAAGGAGCTGATGACCCGGATATGGTTGCCAAATTATTCCAATACGGAAGATATTTACTGATCTCTTCCTCCCGTCCTGGAACAAACCCTGCAAATTTACAAGGAATTTGGAATAAAGATATTGAAGCTCCATGGAATGCAGATTATCATTTAAACATCAATTTGCAAATGAATTACTGGCCTGCTGAGGTAACCAATTTAAGTGAATTGCACGAGCCATTTTTTGATCTTTTAGACCGGGTTGAAAAAAGAGGAAGAATTACAGCAACAAAACAATATGGAATTGATCGAGGCGCTGTAATTCACCACACAACCGATCTCTGGGCAAATTCCTGGATGCGTGCCGAACAAGCTTATTGGGGAGCCTGGATACACGGTGGCGGCTGGACTGCTCAACATTATTGGGAGCATTTTCAATATACACAAAACAAAGATTTTTTAAAAGAGAGAGCTTATCCTTTTATGCGATCTATAGCAGAATTCTATTTGGATTGGTTGGTTTGGGATGACAAGACTCAAACATGGGTTTCTACCCCAGAGACCTCTCCTGAGAATTCTTATATCGCAGAAGATAAAAGAAAAGCTGCAGTATCTTTTGGAAGTGCTATGGGACATCAGATCATAGCAGAAGTTTTTGATAATGTGATCGCAGCCTCTAAAATTTTAGGTTATAATGATGATTTCATCAAAGAAGTAAAACGTAAAAGAGAGAAATTACATCCGGGAGTTATTATTGGCAAAGATGGTAGAATATTAGAATGGAACGAACCTTATGATGAACCAGAAAAAGGACACAGACATATGTCACATTTATACGCCTTACACCCAAGTAATCAAATTACTGAAAAGAATACAAAAGCTTTTGAAGCAGCAAAGAAAACCATTGCCTATCGCTTGAAATACGGTGGTGCAGGAACCGGTTGGAGCAGGGTTTGGATGATCAATCTCAATGCTCGTTTATTCCAAAAAAACGAAGCTGAAGAAAACATCCATAAATTCTTACAAATATCTATTGCAGATAATATGTTTGACATGCATCCTCCATTTCAAATTGATGGTAATTTTGGTTTTACCGCTGGAGTTGCTGAACTTTTAATGCAATCGCATGAAGGTTTTATTAGAATTCTTCCTACCCTACCACCAAGCTGGAAACAAGGAAAAATCAATGGTTTAAAAGCCCGTGGAAATATTACCGTAGACATTAAATGGGAAGATAGTGTATTGCAAAAACTTTCTTTAAAAAGTAATATAGATCAAAAGAAAAAGATAGTTTATGAGGGTAAAGAAGCTGTTTTGAATATGATAAGTGGAAAAACTTACAACCTGGATAAAAACCTTAAAATCATCCATTAAAATGAAGATCTATTTAAGATTCCTTTTTATATTATTTTCATTTGCAGTATACGGACAACATCTTGATGAAATAGTTTATTTGACTGATCTGGATCTAAAATATGTAGATCAACCCTGGTGGACTCCTCAGAAAAACAAAGCAATAACAGGTAAATCGATACAAATCAATGGAAAAAAATTCAAAAAAGGAATCGGTACGATCTCACGGAGCAGGATCGTTCTTTTTTTAGATGGCAAATCAAAGACCTTTAGTTCTCTGGTGGGGATTCAAGATCTACAGAATACTCCTGATAATATAAAATTCAATGCTCTGGGTGATGGTTCCAAACTTTTTTATACAGAAGATGAAGCCGGAAAGTATTTTCTTGGAATTGATAATACCAAGGAAAATATTGGGTCTGGATCTGTTCGGTTTGAGATTCTTGGAGATGGAAAATTACTCTGGAAAAGTAAAAAAATGACAGGTGGAATGTCAGGTGAAAAAGTAAAGATCTCAGTTAAAGGAATCCGTATTCTTGAACTTATGGTTAATGATATGGGTGATGGTGTCTCAGGAGATCATGCCATTTGGGCTTATCCAAAAATTACTTATTATGATCATAAACCACAAATCGTTGATAAGAACTACCTGTTTCGAAAAGAAAAATCAGATCATCATTTTACCAATAACATTGAACCCTTGATCAATAAACTCTCTAAAGGAAATAAAAATTTGATCTATGGAGTGAAAAAGGACTGGATTGTAGATCATGTCTCACAACGCTCAGCTGTTTTTAAAAATGACAACAATAAACAAATTTCGATTTCTAACGGTCTGATAAGTCGTACATTTCAACTAAGCCCTAATTGTGCAACAGTTGACTTTAAGAATCTTGTTACGGGAGAAAATCTTTTAAGAGGTGTTAGCCCGGAAGCTATTTTAAAAATAAATGGGAAAGAATATATTATAGGAGGCCTTGATGGACAGGAACAATTTGCCTATCTAAAACCAGAATGGCTGGAGAAAATGTGGAGTATACCCAATTCTTTTCATCTTGAAAAATTTGAAATTGGAAAAATTAAGTCAAGAATTAACTGGAAAAATAAGCGCTGGTCACTTCAAAAAAAAGAGCCTTTAAATGGGCAAACCCTTACTTTTTATTATGCTCACTCAGATCTGAAAGATATAGAAGTAGCTATACATTATTCTATTTATGATGGAATTCCTCTGATAAGTAAATGGTTTACCATCCGAAATAATGGAAAAGAAAAGATCATACTCAATAATTTTAAAAGTGAGATCATTGCCATGGTGGAAGGCGAAAGTTCAGTAGAGCGGGGAGAAGACAACTGGGAACTTCCTAATATCCATATAGAAAGTGATTATGCTTTTCATTCCATGTCATTCAAAGGATCAAATAAAGTTGTAAACTGGGAAAAAGATCCACGTTATACTTCACAGGTCAATTATCAGTTATTGACTCCATGTTTACTGGAATGCAAACCTCCCATCGGACCAGAAGAAATCATTGAATCAGGAGAACAATTTGAATCCTTCAGAGTATGGGAGATGCCTTTTGATTCATATGATAAACAAAGGAAAGGTCTGGCTACTAATCGCTTTTACAGTTTGATTGCTCCCTGGACAACAGAAAACCCTATGTTTCTACATCTAACCACAACAAATGATCAAAAAGTAAAAGATGCTATTGACCAATGTGCAGAAACAGGTTATGAAATGGTTATTTTAAGTTTTGGAAGTGGGTTGAATATGGAAGATATTTCTGAAAAGAACATATCTAAATACAAAGCTCTGGCTGATTATGCGCACGGTAAAGGCATTGAATTTGGTGGCTATTCTCTCCTGTCAAGCAGATGGATCAGTGATGAAGTGGATGTGATCAATCCTGAAACAGGAAAAAGAGGGGGTATGATTCATGGAAGTGCTCCTTGCCTAAACAGTCAGTGGGGTATAGATTATTTTCAAAAATTAAAAACTTTTTTTAAAAGAACAGGATTTGATCTGCTAGAACATGATGGCTCTTATCCGGGTCAACTTTGTGCTTCTACAAAACATGTGGGACATAAAGGTCTTGAAGATTCTCAATGGAAATCCTGGAAAAGAATAACTAACTTTTATAAATGGTGTAATGAGAATGGAATTTCACTCAACATTCCTGACTGGTATTATCTCAGCGGAAGTACAAAAAATGGTATTGGCTATCGGGAAGTAAACTGGTCGTTACCCAGAGAACAGCAGTTGATTTTGGGTCGGCAAAATATTTATGATGGCACATGGGAAAGAACCCCTACCATGAGTTGGACATTTGTTCCTCTTTCACAATACCATGGTGGAGGGGCTGCAGCAACTATAGAACCCTTAAATGATCATCTGGATGCATACCAAGATCATATGATACAAAATTATGGTTCAGGAGTTCAGGCATGTTATCGGGGTCCAAGATTATATGACACAGAAAAGACAAAAAATACTGTAAAAGAGGTAGTAAACTGGTATAAAAAACATCGGGAAATTCTGAATTCCCCTATTGTACATCTCCGAAGAGCTGATGGCAGAAGGATTGACGGGTTTATGCATGTAAATTCTGAACTTAAAGAAAAAGCTTTTGCAATTTTCTTTAACCCTACCGATAAGGCTATTAAAGAGGATTTTAAGTTTCCTTTATACTATACAGGATTGAAAAATTCTGTAAAGATCAGTAAAATGAATGGTGGTTTTAAAACCTATAGTTTAAATAGAGATTACTCTATAAATATAGAAGTTGAGGTTCCTGCTAACGGCTATAT
>JAOZTG010000164.1:4493-6929 GCA_029939235.1 Flavobacteriaceae bacterium | reverse complement strand
GTTCGAAGGTCAAAAGCTTCACTTTTATAAATAGATTCTCCGTTAATCTCAAGCCATTCCCCCATTTTTTCTAATCTTTCTGAAATTTCAAAAGGAACTTCACCATTTGCTCTTGGACCGATATTGAGCATGAAATTACCATTTAAACTTACATTATTGATCAACGATTTTAACAAGGAAGTAGTAGATTTCCATTGGTTTTCAGTTGCATGATAGCCCCACGAATGCGCCACAGTTCCTGCAGTTTGCCATGGATAGTCCAGTTTTTCTTTTCCCAGCTGATTATCGCCCAAAGTTCTGAAATCAATATCACTGTCTTCTTCCACAGAAAGTCCTAAACGGGAATTGATCAAACAATTGGGTTGTAATTCTCTGATCAATTCTTTTAGCTGAAAAAGTTGTTCTTTGGTAATGATGGTTCTTGAATGATGTATCCACATATCAAACCACATGATACTGATATCTCCGTAATTGGTAAGTAGTTCTCTAACTTGTGGGATTACTTTTTCCTGCCAGTATTTATCGTATTCCTGTTCTGTTATACCACTAAGTTCTTTGGTATGATCCCAGCCATATTTGTGTTCCCAATCTACCCAGTGAGAATAATAAAAAGCCAGTTTTATATCGTGTTTTTTACATGCAACTGCCAGTTCTTTGATGATATCTCTTTTAGGAGAAGTATAGTTTCCAATACTATAGTCACTCACATTGCTATCCCATAAAGCAAAACCATCATGGTGCTTGGCAGTGATCGTAATATATTTCATTCCGGCTTTTTTCGCAAGGATTACCCATTTTTCAGGATCTAATTCATCCCATTTGAATCTATCAATTAATGTTTTATAATCTTCAGTATCAATTCTGTTTCTGTATTGCAACCACTCTGCATAGTCATTATCATACCTTATTTTTTCTCCATGCCAATAACCTTCTGCAGCGCTGTAAAGCCCAAAGTGGATAAACATACCAAAACGATCATCTATAAACCACTGAGATCTTTCAGTAGCTTTTTGAGCACTGATCTTGAACAGAACAAATATAAAGAGCAATGTAAATTTTAAGTAATGTTTATGCATAATCCTAATTTATGTGAATTGAACCAAAAATAATCGAAATTTATAATATGAAATGAAAAATGGTATATAGCTGCTCCTTAAGGTATAAATACACACTTTTAAATATTTATTACTTATTCTAAAATTTTATCATTACATCCTTTCGGAATAGTTACCGGATTACATCGAGCAACTTTTTTATCGGAAAACCCAATTTTATAACCTGTTTCTAAATTTTTATCAGCCATATAATAATCTGTACTTATATAATGGGTTCCCGAACTTAAAGCTGCTTTAAACCTTGTGTAATCTCCTTTTCTTGCTTCTTTTGTATCTGCATCTGCTCTTGTTCTAACCAGATAACCAGCTTTGACCAGCTTTTTTATTTTTTCTTGATTTTTAATAGGGTCATTGACGATCATTATTGCCGCTTCTGGATTTCCCGGACCAGATGCAATGAACATTAATCTTCCTCTAAGTGAAGAATGACCCTCCAGATAATTTTTACGCTTTTCTCCAAATTCATCTATAACAAAGATAAATTTACCTCTAGCATCATCTAGTTTAGGCCATTTATTTTTTAGTACAGCAGTCTCAAGAGTATTGAAGTTTCCACGAATATCATCTGGCTTAATAATTCTGTTTTTCGGAATTACCGAAAGAATTTCTTTATCAAGAGAATCTAAAGCTATTTTTGAAAAAGGTAATAATTTTACGAAACCAGGTTTGTCAATCTGTTCTGATTTGGTGTTCATCGTAATTAAGATAGGCAGGTGATTAGGATGAGTATCCGACCAGTTTTTGATTTCTTTTAAACAATTTGTAAGTGTTAAACAATTGGACCTGAAATCTATATCAGGTACATGCATTACTTTAAATCCTGGTTTTTTCATCAAACCGTCAGGGTCATATTGCAAAGGATCAATACTCAATTGTCTTAAGATCGACATTCCAAGTGGATTTGCAAATCGTCCACCTTGTGGGTCATAGACCACATCAATTTCAAGATTTCTTAATTTATAGTCTTCCAGCTGTTGTGAGATTGGGATGTGTGCATATTGTAGATCTTCAAATGAACGTGAAGTTTCCTTTTGTAGGATCTGTAGTAATGAAGGTTCGATAGCCTGCTTATAGCTGTTATGACTGCCAATTGTTTGAATATCATTGATCTTAAGTTCACTTCTCTTCTCTTTATTCGATAAAATATTACATCCTGTCAAAGCTATAAGTGAAACAACTGATATGTAATGTAAAATATGTCTCATTCTTTTCATTTCTTTAAAGTATAATTCTTTATGGTTTTCGTAATATATTCACCCCATATATCGTATCCTTTTGGTAGCAGGTGTATGCCATCTGAAGAATACAGATCTTTTTTAAG
>JAOZTG010000164.1:0-4393 GCA_029939235.1 Flavobacteriaceae bacterium | reverse complement strand
ATCGATATCCTCCATTTGTGCCCACCATCCTTTTCCTTTTTTCCAGCCAGCTGCTGACCGATACTCAGAACCAGGTGCTGGTTGAGCTGCAAAATTGATCATTTGATCAGTAGATCTTAGAATGAAATTTACAATTGGAGTTGGATTCTTTAAACTGTGCGGATGATGATCTACTCCCTCTTTATAGATCACATGAATATCACCACCATATTTTTTTATTTCATTTTCAAAAATTCGTGTATTTTCATCCACAGGAACTATCTGGTCGGCTTCACCGCAAACATGCATCATTGGGTATTTTCCTTTTACAATTTTATTTGTTTTATGGATTGGATTACCTTTAAATGAAGCAACTTTTTTCTTACTTTTTAATTTATATACTTGTTTAAATTCTTCCCATCCAACCGGATAACCTTTTCCTTTCCCAAAACCTCCCGGCCAGCTTTTACCATCCAATACCGGAGCATCTGCATAAATACATGCTACTTTTTTCTTATTTTTTGCTGCCCAGTTATAAATGATTAGGCCACCACGACTCATTCCTTCTAGAACTACTTTTTTTGAAAGACCTTGTTTTTCCATAAAATGATAAAATTTATTCCATCTTTTTACAGCATCTTTTCCTCCATATAAATTACTGATATCACAATATGCAATATGAAAACCTCTTTCCAACAAAGCAATATCCGTTTGTGGTTCATGTCCCCAAAAACGAGCTCGTATTACCCATGGGTTTCCTTGTGCTACTTTTTTTGGTTCAACGATTTTACAATTCCAGTCATTGAATTTAAAATCAGTTAATTGATACCCATAAAAGTTTGATTCTTTTTTATCCCCAATTACTTTATTTCGGGTGATATTTAAGGAAGCACTTTCGTTAAGCATAAGATTTTCATACAATCTGTTAGCAATAACGGTAGCTCCCAATGAAGAAGGATGAATTTTATCGGGTAGTAAATCAGATCGATCAATAAATAATTGATACAGATCTATAACTTCCACATTGGTTTTGTATGCAATTTTTTGAAGTTTTGGGATGATCTTATCTTTTATTACCGGATTCCAAATAGAGGTTGAATCATCTATAAAAGACGGTAGAGGAAGTAAAATTACAATCCTCATATTATTATTTTGATTTTTAAAATTAGCAATCAGTTCTTCATAATTACTTTCAAATTCACTGAGATAAACTCTGTTTTGTGATTTACTATCATTGGTTCCTAATTTAATATAAAGAACATCAGGTTTAAATTGCAAAGCATTTTTATAGGCATCTGTTTCCCAATAGGGGTGATCTCCTTTTTTTAAAAGTGTCTTGCCACTCACTCCAAAATTCTTTACCAAATAATGATCACCTAAAATATTTTGCAGTTGTACAGGGTAGGCATTGTTTTCTCTATTAGATATACCTGAACCGTAAGTAATGCTGTTGCCTACACAAGCTATTTTTACAAGGCCTTTATTCTGTCCATTTGCATCAAATGAAACAATTGACAAAAACAATAATAAAAAATAAATCAAATCAGGTTTTTTGAACATAGCTGCAAAAGAATAAGGTGTTTAATTCAATATCAATTCAATAACAGGAATTTCAACATCAGGTTTGTTTACCGGGAGCTCAATATTAATATCACTTTCTTCAAATCCGCTATTTTTCAATTCGCCATAACCATGGCGGTTTTTGATCAGTATTTCAGAAGCATCATGCAAAAACTGAGCATATTTAATTTTTCCTTTCATTCCTTTTAAAGTATAATTTTTAAGTGGATAATCCAAAAGATGAATGTAAAGTCTGTTGGTTTTCGGATTGTAAGTTAATAATGAATTTTCCGGTGCTTCAAATTCTGCAGGAGCCTGTGTACAACCATAAATAGATCGATTGTTTACTTTCATCCATTCTCCCATTTTATGCAATGCTGATTGTGCTCTATTGTCAATGGTTCCCCTTCCGGTCGGGCCTACATTTAATAGAACATTTCCTCCTTTACTTACAGATTCAATGAGTAATACCAATAGTTGTTTATTATTTTTCCATGTAAGTTCATCCCGGTAATAACCCCATGAACCACTAAATGTCTGGCAGGTTTCCCATGGGATTTTTTTACCTTCATAGGTTGGCCATTCCACAACCTTAAATTGCTCTGGGGTAGTGAAATCCCAGCCGCCTTTATATTCTTTTAGATCTGCTCTGTCATTGACAATGATGCCGGGTTGTAGTTTTCTAACTAATTTCATAAGCTCAACAGAACCCCAGTCATCACGACCTTTACCAAATTTTCCAGGGAAAGAATAATCCAGCCAAAGAATATCAATTTTGCCATAATTACTTAAAATCTCAGTTACCTGATCTTTTAAATATTTGCGATAAACTTTCATATCACGATCTTTATTTAGTTTATCGTATTCTTCCATTGTTTTGGCACTTTTCGGATGAACCCTGTCAACAGTATATTCCGGATGATGCCAGTCAATAAGTGAATAGTAAAATCCAACTTTTAATCCTTCCGCTCTAAAAGCATCTACCCATTCTTTAAGAGCATCTTTGTTATAAGGTGTATTTGTCACCTTATAATCAGTAAATTTAGAATCAAATAATGTAAATCCTTCATGGTGTTTTGTAGTGATCACAGCATACTTCATGCCTGCTGCCTTTGCCATTTTTGCCCATTCTGTTGGATTGTATAGATCGGGATTAAAATTATCAAAATATTTTTGGTATTTTTCATCAGAGATCCTCTCTCTTTTCTTTACCCATTCATGCCTTCCTGCTAAAGCATAGGTTCCCCAGTGTATAAACATTCCAAAACGATCATTTGTCCACCAGGCAAGACGTTCTGTTTTTTGGACATCTGTTTCATTCCAGATCTTTTTTTGTGCAATTAAATGTGAAGAAAGTATAGTAATTATACTGAGAAGGAGAATTGTTTTTTTCATGTTGTGCATTTTTTAAAGGTTATAATCAGAAGGATTCAATACTAGATAATCGCCCAGTTCTTTTTGTTTTTGAACTAGTTTTTTAAACAGATCTTTTTTTATTTTTTGATGTATTTTGTCTGTTGCCAGATTTTTCATCTCATTTGGGTCATTGATCATATCAAACAATTGTAACTTTTTAACCTGTGGATATACAATAAGTTTATATTCATTTGATCTGATCATTCGTTGAAATTTTTTATAGGTTCCAAAAATATATTTTTCACCTCCACTTTTTTCACCTTCTAGAAGATTCTTTATACTTTTAAATTCAACTGTTTTTGGAATTTCAATTGATGCAAGTTCACAAGTAGTAGCAAACATGCTTTGTAAATACACTTTGTTATTCACTTTTCTACCTTTGTCTAATGTAGGGCCTTTAATAATAAGAGGCATTCGAATACTGTGATCGTATTGATTTTGTTTACCCATCAATCCGTGCTGACCAACTGCAAGTCCGTGATCGGAAGATAAAATAACATAGGTATTATCCGCTTTTCCACTTGCTTCCAGGGCTTTTAAAATCCTTCCTAATTCTCTATCAAAATGAGTAATGATAGCATAATATTCACTAATGTGTAACTGAACAGCTTCTTTTGTTCTTGGAAACGGAGCTAATTTTTCATCTCTGATCTTATGATCTCCCTGATCAAAAGGATGTTCTTTTAAATAATTTTCAGGTATTTTTATGCTGGCTGGGGGATATTTATCTACAAATTCTTTTGGAGATTGTCTTGGGTCATGAGGAGCATTAAAAGCAACATACAAAAAAAATGGTTTCTCGATATTTTTGACCTTGGTCATAAGATAATTGATTGCTTTATCTGCATACAATTCTGAAGTGTGTTTGTTGGCAGTATAGGCACTTCCTGTTTTTTTTTGTCCTTTTTCATTATAAATAATATCATTTACTTTGGGTGTCCAGTGACCTGTATAAGAAACATCCCATGGCTTCCATTCAGAATTGATAGAACTACGATTATATGCTAATTTATCAGAATGATTTTTATCGAATGATGAGTACATTCCGGCTCCAATAGCTTCTCCTCTATCAAAATTTTTCAGAACGGCATATTTTGAATTATGCCATTTACCGGTTATAAAAGTTTCATATCCATTTGCAGAAAACACCTCTTGCCATAAAAGCACTTCCTTATTGGATTTTATATCTTCTGAACGAGCCCATTTATCCAAATAGACTTCGTTTTGGGGAGCTCTAAAAACTGTTTGCCCGGTAATTAACATGGTTCTGCTAGCGACACAAACAGCACCTGACCATGATCCCTGATTAAAACAATGTGTAAAAGTGATTCCTTGCTCAGATAACTTATCCATATTAGGAGTTTCAATTTCAGAATTATTTAAGGCATGAATAGTTTTATAGGTTTGATCATCTGTTAGAAGAAATAAAAAATTAGGT
>JAOZTG010000163.1 GCA_029939235.1 Flavobacteriaceae bacterium | reverse complement strand
AAAACTAAGTGCAGCCGAGTGATTTTCGAGCAAGCTCTCAACCCTGCCACGCCGGTCAATGTCAATTAGTTAAGCTTTTTTGTTTAACCCCCTGCCCTAAAGGGAGTCAAAAAAGCTAACTATTCACTGATTTCACCCTTTAGGGGCGGTGTAAAAAATCAGTGAATACGAATTTTGACTCACTAACTTATTGACATTTGCCACGCTGGTAAGCGGGTTCTCGGTTTTACTAAGTTTTTACTTTATTTAGAACATCAAATTCTTGAAGGCCAACTTCTCAGAAAGCAAGTTTTTAAATACAGAGTAATTTTTTACTGAAATTCTTAAAATTCACTCTATTATATTATTTATAAGTCTTTTAAAGCTCTTTATTTAATTGATAGGTTTATAACATACAAAAAATAGGTCTATCTAATCAGATAAACCTATTTCCTCAATTAATCCCCTTTTTCTTTTATAATGTTTCCCCTTTTTTATAAAATATTCCCCTTTTTTTTGAATAAGATTATAATTTTGTGATCAAACTTTGCTCACTGTATAGTGGTATTTTAACTCTTGTCTTTCCCCAGCCTAATACCATTTGAGATCCGTAACTCTTTGCTAAAAAAGCAATAGAGAAATTCTTTATCATTTCACCTTCCCCGGCAGGGACTTCAATTTTTGCAATATCATTTTTCGAATTATAAAAATGTGAACCATAAGTATCCAAATTATTACTTAAAATAATTGTCCAGTAATTTTTATTAGGAATTGTGTATAGAACGTAGGTTCCTGCTTTTACATACTTATTTCCAAACATAATATCATTATAAAACTTAACTTCCGTTGCCTCATTACTTCCTGTTTCCCAAACCTCTCCATATGGCACCTGAGTTCCAAATATCACTTCATCTTTTGCCTCCGGTCTGCCGTAAACAACTTTGATCTGCGGACTGGACACTTCATTGTTTTTAAAATAAGCAATATCATGTGGACTCTTATCTATTTGGTCAAATGACTGACCTTTCATTTTATTCACTGCAAATAGCGTAGTAGTGATGGTGAAGACGATGATATAAAGTTTTAATTTTTTCATTTTTTTGCTTATTTATAAATCCAATTAATAATAACTGAACTTTAGTTTTTATATTGTGACTGGTTAGTTGATTCTGACAGATCAGGAATTCCCTTCTTTTTGATTGTTGATCGTGATATCAGATGTTATAACAAAATCTTTGGTGTACACTTTCAAAGTGTAATTTCCATCTTCTAATTTTGCTTTATCAATATCACAAACATTACCTTTATTTCCTGATCTGTGAACCAATTCGTGATTTGCAAGCTCCAGAATTTCATATTTGTAAAAATTATCGGCTGAAGTTAGTTTTAAATAATTTGAATTTGAAGTTTCAATAATTGTTATTGCCTCTTCCCCATTTGGAAAATTAGTAATATACTTGGTAACTTTCCCTTGGCTTGCAGATTTGTTTGTTTGTGAAAATCCTGTTAAACTAATTAATGAGATTGCAATTATTACGATTATATTTTTCATGATTTACTGTTTTATTTGGTTGATAATATGTTTTTCTATTTTGATTTTATAAAGTAATTAGCCATTGGAGATCGTAATATCAGAAGTGATTACAAAATCTTTGGTATAAACTTTTAAAGTATAATTTCCATCTTCTAATTTTGTTTTATCTATCTCACACATTTTACCTCTGTTATCTGAATTGTGTACCATTTCGTGCGTTGCTGTTTCCAGAATTTCATATTTATAAAAATTATCGGCTGATGACAATTTCAAATTATTTGATTGAGAATTTTCAGTAATAATAATGGCTTCTTCTCCGTTCGGAAATGTTGTAACATATTTAGTGATCTTGGCAGGTTTATCTGGATTATTTGTTTGTGCATAACCTGTTAAACTTATTAGTGTGATAGCGATGATTAAGATTGTATTTTTCATAATTTTATTTTTAAATGATTGTTTATTTTAGGATAATTATTTTTTACTTTAGGGAAGATAACTTTTACTTAATATTACTTTTTGATCAAACAGTTGCTTGGTCAGAACCATGTACCATGGGGTCAAATTCATAGTTAACGGTATAGTCATTGAAAGCAACACCATCTTCGTAAGAAAAAGCTTCTTCATTAAATTTAAAATCATATTTTGAAGTGGTGATGGTGTTGTGTACCAGTTCATGATTATTGTTCTTAAAATTAACGATTCTATTGAAATCATTGCTGTTGATCAAAGTCTTTTCAATGGTCACAATTTCCTGGTGATCGTTTAAATTGATAATAATGCTGTTTTCCTGCTGAAATGAATCAGCTGCTTTTTTTGAAATCTCAGTCTGTTGTGCCATTCCTACTAACCCAACTAAACTTAAACATAATACTAAAGTTATCTTTTTCATAATTGAAAATTTTAAGTTATCAAATTGAATTCTAATGAATTCTTTACTACGTTAGGAAAATGTTAAAATTGGTAAGTAAACAATAAATTTAAAAATATGCAGTTATAGTACTTCAGATATTGAAAACTAAATTAAGATCTTATTATCCGAATGGATCTCAATTTAAAAATAAACTGATCATATTAAAAATTTATAAAATTAAGAACTAATAATTGTTAAAGAGATAAACCGTTTTTTTCATTTCCGATTTATACTCCAAATGTAAGCACGAAATACTATATAAAACAATAGTAAAAAACAGTAGATTTAAATATCCCCATTTATGGTGAGATCAATTGTGCCTTCATAAATTATAATGAATTATCAAGGTATTTAATTGATTTATAAGTATATATAGTTATTTGTTTTTATACTTTTATTAGTTAATTTGCACTCCACATAAATTTCATTTTTTTAATATTTATATATTTTCCAAGATTATTATATGGAATTTGGGTACTATTAAAATACCTGAAAAAGTGTATTTTTATTCCTGTATTTAGTGAAATATGAAAAATAACACATTGTGGTGATTCTTATTTTTAATGCTAATTACATCAAATAGTGTAATAATAAAAACAAAAAAGGTCTGAAAAATCAGACCTTTTTTTATATATAATTATTGAATTTATTTACTAGCTCAAAACTTCCTGCACTTTATCAGCGGCTTCTTTAAACTCTACAACTGAAATAACATCCAATCCACTTGCTTCGATCAACTCTTTCGCCTCTTTGGCATTTGTTCCTTGTAATCTGACAATAATAGGTACTTTAATTGCGTCTCCCATATTTGTATATGCATCAACAATACCCTGGGCAACACGATCACATCTCACAATACCTCCAAAAATATTAACCAGGATTGCTTTTACATTAGGATCTTTCAATATGATTCTAAACCCTGCTTCTACTCTTTCTGCATCAGCTGTTCCTCCAACATCTAAGAAATTTGCAGGTTCTCCACCTGATTGCTTGATCAAGTCCATGGTACTCATTGCCAAACCTGCACCATTTACCATACAACCAACATTTCCGTCAAGGTCAACATAATTCAAACCTACAGCATTTGCTTCTACCTCAATTGGGTTTTCTTCACGTAAATCACGTAAATTGATATAATTTTTATGACGGAACAAAGCATTGTTATCAAGAGTTACTTTTGAATCTACTGCCAAAACCTTATCATCTGAAGTTTTCAAAACAGGATTGATCTCAAATAAAGAAGCGTCAGATCCAATATAAGCTCCATATAAAGAAGTAACAAATTTTGTCATTTCTTTGAATGCTTTACCAGAAAGACCTAAATTAAAGGCAACTTTACGTGCCTGAAATGATAAAATTCCGGTGGCAGGATCAATTTCTTCTGTAAAGATCAAATGAGGAGTTTTTTCTGCTACTGATTCGATATCCATACCTCCTTCTGTTGAATACATGATCATATTTCTTCCTGTTGCACGGTTCAATAGAACAGACATATAATATTCTTCCGGTTCTGCCTCACCTGGATAATAAACATCTTCGGCAATTAAAACCTGGTTAACTTTTTTACCCTCAGCCGGAGTTTGAGGAGTTTTCAACATCATTCCAATAATATCTTTTGAAATAGTTTCAACTTCAGCTAAACTCTTTGCAAGTTTAACACCTCCGCCTTTACCTCTTCCACCTGCGTGAATCTGAGCTTTAATTACCCACCAACCTGTACCGGTTTCAGCAGTTAATTGTTTTGCTGCATCAACAGCTTTTTTATGGTTATCGGCTACAATACCTCTTTGTATTTTTACACCGAAACTATTTAATAATTGTTTTCCTTGATATTCGTGTAAATTCATTACTTATTTTTTTTCAATTAAATCAATACAAAAGTAAGTATTTAATTGAGAAACATGGATGACTATATCCATTTTTTTTATTTAAAAAACATTTGTTACTTAATTTTAAACTTGCTCTTTTTCCTGTAACAGTTTAACAAAACTTTAGGATACAAATCATGATTCTTTTAAGACATTAGCTAATTATTATTTTTCATCATCAATAGTTTATTAATGAAGCCATTTACTCTCATTATTTTCTTCCTTTTTCTTACAAATACCCATATTATAGCGCAAGATAGCAATCGTATTATCAAGGAATTAAAAGCTAACAGAATTACTGAAAACCCAAAAATTGATGGTAAGCTGGATGATGCTGTCTGGGAAAATGCAAACATCGCAAGTGATTTTGTAATGTTTGATCCGGGCGATCGTGATCCGGAACCCAAAGATCAAAAAACCCAGGTAAAAGTGACTTATGATGATACAGCACTTTATATTGCCGGATATATGTATGATTCCAATCCGGAAAACATACGCAAACAATTGACTGAAAGAGATAATTTTGGAACTACAGATGTTTTTGGTATAACCATTAATCCAAATAATGATGGCCAAAATGAATTTATGTTTTTAGTAACTGCTGCCGGTGTTCAAATTGATGCACAAATTTCTCCTACAAATGAAGATGATTTTAGCTGGAATGAAGTTTGGTATAGTAAGGTAAGTTTTGATGACAAAGGATGGTATGTTGAAATGAAATTACCTTATGCTGCTTTGAGATTTTCAAAAGAGGATAAATATATTTGGGGAGTTAATTTTTGGAGAAATATTGAAAACAGAAGTGAACTATACACATGGAATCCCATTGATAAATCTGTAGGAGAAGCATCCCTATATACTGGAATTTTAACAGATATTGAAAACATTACACCTCCTGTTCGCTTAAGTTTATCTCCTTTTACCAGTTTTATTTATGATACTTATGATGGAGATTCAGGAACTGATTTTGCCTTTGGATTAGACATTAAATATGGTATTACAGACAATTTCACATTGATAGCAACTTTAATACCCGATTTTTCACAAGCAGGTTTTGATGCAGTTACATTGAATTTAGGGCCTTTTGAACAACAATTTGCCGAGCAAAGGCAGTTTTTTATTGAAGGAGCCGATCTTTTAAATAAAGGTGATCTGTTCTTTTCAAGAAGAATTGGTAACCGTCCGGTAGATCATTCTGTTGTTTATGATGATTTAGAGGAAGAGGAAGAAGTTGTAGACAACCCAACGGAAGTCGATGTGATCAATGCCATAAAGGTAACCGGGAGAACTAAAAAAGGACTGGGTGTTGCAGTTTTAAACGCAGTGACAAAAGAAACAAAAGCTACTATAGAAAATACAGATACCGAAGAGAAAAGGAAAGTTGTTACTGAACCTTTGGCTAATTACAATGTATTGGTTATTGATCAGGAATTCAATAAGAACTCCTCCATCGGCTTTGTAAATACCAATGTTTTAAGAGAAGGTAGTTTTAGAGATGCCAATGTAAGTTCGCTTGTATTTAATCTGGCAAATAAACAAAATTCATACAAAATAGGTGGTGATATAAGTAGTAGTACAATTAGAGAAAATTTTGAAAACACTACCGGATTTGCATCTAATGTAAGTTTTAGTAAAACCAAAGGTAATGTACGATTTGGCATAAATCACAGTCTGGTAGATACTAAGTATGATAAAAATGATCTGGGATTCCAGCGAAGAAATAACTATAATAACGTTAGAGGCCGAGTTGATTATCGCATTTTCAAACCAACAAAACATTTTAACAACCTTAGATTTGGACTGTTTGCTATGTATATGAGAAGACTTGACCCCAGCGTATATACGGGAAATTATTTTAGATTATTTAGCCATTTCACAACAAAAAAACAACTTACATTCGGTTTTGATATTGGCAGTAATATAGGTGAAAGAATAGATTATTTTGAACCCCGAACGGAAGGTCGATATTGGGTAAAAAATCCGGAAACAGAAGTAGAAGGATATGTTTCTACGGATTTCAGAAAAAAACTGGCTGTGACTTTTAGTGCCAGAAAAGGAAAATTCCACAATGTGGATGAAAGTGATTTTTCTTTAGAAATCTCACCAAGATACAGAATCAATGATAAATTACAATTTAGTTATTCTTTAGGATTGGAAAAGGATTTTAATGAATATGGATACGTAAATACTTTAGATGATGGAACCATTATTTTCGGACAACGATATGTGAAGGAAATAGAAAATGCCATGGCCTCTAAATATAGTTTTAATGACAGGTCTTCACTTTCACTCGTATTTCGCCACTACTGGTCACCGGTTGCATACAAAGATCAATATTTTGAGTTACCAGAAGATGGCTATCTGATTGAAAGTGATTATACAGGAGATCATGACCTTAATTTTACCAGCTGGAATTTTGATCTTCGCTATATCTGGCAATTTGCAAGAGGAAGTGAAATGGTTGCGTTATACCGGAACTCCATAATAAATTTCGATGAAAACTCAGATGAATCTTTTGAAGATAATATTGGTAATTTATTTGATCAGCCACTCGGTCATAGCCTCTCCATAAAAGTGATCTATTATTTAGATTACAATCGTGCAAGGTCCTGGGTCAAAAAAAGTTAATAACTTATTTTAATA
>JAOZTG010000038.1:14574-22328 GCA_029939235.1 Flavobacteriaceae bacterium | reverse complement strand
AAGCATTTAAAACTCTTCCGGAAACAGACAGGTCACTAAAAGGAACTTTTTCACCTTTCCCTTTGGGAAGTAAAACATCAAAGCCAACTTTTGTACCTGAATTCATTAAAATATGTTTTACCTGAATCGCAGAAAGTTGTGGGTAGTAAGATCTTACCATAGCAGCAACACCTGCAACCTCGGGAGCAGCCATGGAAGTTCCCTGAATAGATTTATATTCATTATTTGGAATGGTGGAATAGATCTCTAATCCAGGAGCAAAAATGTCAACATTTAGTTTTCCATAATTTGAAAAAGAAGCAACCAGATTCTCATCATACTGACGGGTCATTGCACCAACAGTAATCACATTGTCAACATATTCATTTACTTTATCGTCAGAATCTGTTGGGAAATTATCACTTTTATCTATGTTTTTCCCATCATTACCAGCAGCATGAACCAATAGAACATCTTTGCTTGCAGCATATTTAAAAGCATCATAAACCCATTCAGGATTTGGAGAATAGCTTTTACCAAAACTCATATTGATTACTTTCGCTCCATTGTCAACAGCATATCTAATTGCCAAAGCAACATCTTTATCATATTCGTCACCATCAGGAACTGTTCGTACAGTTAAAAGTTTTACGTTATTTGCAACACCATTCATTCCTTTGCCATTGTTTCGTGTAGCCAAAGCTATTCCTGAAACGTGTGTTCCATGCATTTCATCCTCTAAAGAGCCAATTGTATATTGATTTCCATAAGGAACATCTTTAATGTTATATGCATCATCACCAGTAGTTCTTCCATTAAAATCAAGATTATACATTGTATTTACCTGGGAACCATAATATTTTAATCCCCCTTCTAACTGTTCTTTAACTTCAGCAACTGTAGCGCCACTTGAAAGCAGTCTCATTAACAGAGGAGCCCTGTCAGCTGGATCTAAAGTGTTAAGGTCTTCAATGGTATAAACTTGTTTATTAAGTTTTTTGATTGTTTCTGCATCTGCATCAGTCAACATTTTTTTTGTACCCTGATACCCCTCTAAATTCAATGTAGCCTCTTTCACTCTTTTCTCAAAGTCCTTTTTAACTTTTAGATAATAAGCATATTCTTCTTTGTCAGGTGCAGAGATCTGGTCTTCTGTTTTATTAGCATATTTGGTATTTAGCCTTTTGTAAATTCTGGTAACTTCTAATTGCTCAGGAGTAGCTTCACCTTTACCCCCTAAAAAGTTCCATCCATGAATATCATCAATATAGCCGTTTTTATCATCATCTTTACCATTGTTGGCAATTTCGTCACTGTTTACCCAAATATTATCTTTCAAATCTTCGTGATCGATATCTATACCTGAATCAATTACAGCAACAATAACAGTAGTTGTTTTTTTATTGGCAACAAATTGGTAAGCTTTTCCTAAGCTCATTCCAGGAATAGAATCCGTCATTATATCGGCATGTGGCCATTTTTGGATCTCCTCTGTGGTCATTGTTCCTTTTTTTGCAGGAATGTTAACAACAGTAGATGAACCTTGAGGTACAGCAACACTATGTAAATTTTTTGTTGTACTACAACTTGAAAGAATTGCAGCAAAACCTAATCCTAAGAGTAATTTTTTATTTATCATTATTTGTGTATTAAAGTTTATTAATTAATTGAATATTTCGTTGAATTTAAATGTTTGATCTAATCGGACTCCTTTTTCAGTGTGTTTTACCGTGCAAATTTCATTTACTGCATCGTGTTCCAAAAACAGGTAGTAATTATTATCGGCTGCCTTTTGCAGGAATTTTTCTTTTTCATCCATCGTAATTAGTGGACGGGTGTCATAACCCATTATATAAGGTAAAGGAATATGTCCCACAGTAGGTAACAGATCGGCCATAAAAACGATTGTTTTTCCTTTATAATGAATATGGGGTATCATTTGTTTTTCAGTATGCCCATCTGCAAAAAAAATATCAAAACCCAAATTAGAATTTTTAAGATATTTGTTTTCCGGAATATCAACAAAGTTAAGTTGACCACTACTTTCAATTGGATGGATATTCTCTTTTAAAAAGGATGCTTTTTCACGTGGATTAGGTTCAGTAGCCCATTTCCAGTGATTTCCATTGCTCCAGAATTTGGCATTATTGAAAGCCGGTTCATAGCCTGTTTTGTTTTTATTCCATTGGATACTTCCACCACAGTGATCAAAATGAAGATGTGTTAAAAAAACATCGGTGATGTCATTTCGGTGAAAACCTATTTTATCCAGTGACCTGTCCAGTGTATCATCCCCGAAAGGGAAATAATAGCTAAAAAATTTATCGAGCTGTTTATCGCCCGTGCCATTGTCAATTAATACCAATCGATTTTCATCCTCGATCAGCATACATCGCATACTCATATCAATCAAATTATTACTGTCGGCAGGATTGGTTTTTTGCCAAATAACCTTTGGTACTACCCCAAACATGGCACCACCATCTAGTTTGAAGTTTCCTGTTTCTATGGGGTAGATATGCATTGCGAAAATTTAGCCACGCAAATATGCAAAAAATCTATTGAATAAGTGTTAAATAAAACAAAAAAACCACACTGTCAATTAGTTAGATAGTGTGATTTGTTTTGGAGGCGTCAAGCGGATTCGAACCGCTGTGGGAGCTTTTGCAGAGCCCAGCCTAGCCACTCGGCCATGACGCCATTTTGAGAGTGCAAATTTACATAAATTTAATTTTTAAACAACAAAAAAATGCAATTTCATTATCTATCGATAATTTTTAAGATTTTAACAGTTTATCTTTTTCTTTTCATTACAATGGAAACCATTTCAACATTGCCTCCAATAGGAGGGTTTAATTTAGAGACCTTTACTTTTACAGAAGAAACCAAAGGAATTTCAAACAAAATTCGGTCTAAGATCTTGGAGGCAATTGTTTCCAGTAATTTTGTTCTAATTGCCATTTCTTCTTTGATGATCCTGTTCAAATGTACATAATCAACAGTATCATCTAATTCATCTGTTTCTGCAGATTTTTTTAAATTGGCTTTAACAGAAAGATCCACCTGATAATCTGAACCAATTTTACCTTCTTCAAGTAAACAACCATGATAGGCATAGACTCGAATGTTTTTAACTTTTATTATTCCCAAAGTATTATTTTTTATAAAAAGACATAAATTTTTACATTGTAAATATACATAAACTCCTTGTAAAAATTTATATGGAGTTTAGATCTGACCAATTTTAATCAATTCTTTTTTACACAGGAAATAGAAGATAGTACATTATTTATATTCAAAAGAAAGGTTTAAATTTAATTCCGTCTATAACAAACAATTAGTCTCTTAATTATTTAATGTAAATTAAGGGCAAATTATAAAAATCTGTAGAATATGAAAGTAAGAGAAAAATTTGTTTTGATATCTGTATCAGTTATAATAATTGTTTTATGGATCTCGTATTACCAACCTTCTGTTTTATGGAGTTTTTTATTGATTGGTCCTTTGATAATTATGGGAATAGTTGATATGACACAAACCAAACATGCCATTAGAAGAAATTTTCCGGTTATTGGAAGAATGAGATATTTACTGGAATCTATCCGACCGGAAATCATGCAATATTTTGTAGAAACAGATACGGAGGGAAGACCAATCAACAGGATATTCAGAACACTTGTTTATCAACGCTCAAAAAAGGTAAATGATACAACACCTTTTGGAACCCAAATGGATGTTTATAAATCGGGTTATGAATGGATGGATCATTCTATGTATGTGCAAAACACTTATGAAAAGCATGAAAAACCCAGAGTGAAAATTGGAGGGAAAGATTGTAAAAAACCTTATAATGCCTGTTTGTTGAATATTTCGGCAATGAGTTTTGGTTCATTGAGTAATAATGCGATCATGGCTTTAAATAAAGGTGCTAAAATTGGTGGATTTGCTCATAACACCGGAGAAGGAGGAGTAAGTCCCTATCATCTGGAGCATGGAGGTGATCTTATCTGGCAAGTTGGAACAGGCTATTTTGGCTGTAGAACTGATGAAGGTACATTTTGTGAAGATACTTTTCAGAAAACAGCTGTAAAAGATAAAATTAAAATGATTGAGATTAAATTGTCTCAAGGAGCAAAACCCGGACATGGAGGAGTTTTACCCGCAATAAAAAATACCGAAGAAATTGCGAAAATCCGTCATATAGAACCAAATATAGATGTGTTGTCACCACCTTCCCATTCAGCATTTTCAAACGCAAAGGAGATGATGCTTTTTATCAAGAAATTGCGAGAGCTCTCAGGGGGAAAACCAGTTGGATTTAAGTTGTGTGTTGGAAAAAAAGAAGAGTTTACAGATATTTGTAATGCAATGATCGAAACAGGAATCAGGCCTGATTTTATTACTGTTGATGGGGGAGAAGGAGGTACCGGTGCTGCTCCCGTTGAATTCTCAAACTCTATTGGTATGCCGCTAAGAGAAGGTTTGGTTTTTGTACATGATACATTGGTTGGCTATGACCTGAAAGAAGAAATTAAGATCATTGCATCGGGAAAAATATTTTCAGGATTTCATATGGTAAGAGCAAAAGCATTGGGTGCTGATCTTTGTAATAGTGCAAGGGCAATGATGTTATCCATAGGTTGTATTCAGGCAAGAGAATGTAATATAAATACTTGCCCAACCGGTGTGGCTACTCAAAACAAATCACTTATCAAAGGATTGGTTGTAGAAGAAAAATCTCAAAGAGTTGCCAATTATCATGAGGAAACAATTCATAGTTTTATGGAAATGATTGCAGCAGCCGGACTAAAAAATCATGTGGAGATTGAGCGTAAACATGTGAACAGAAGAATCGGTATGCATACAATAGCTAAATATGATGAGATTTATCCTTCCATTGAAAAAGGGAGTCTACTTCATAAAAAAGCGAACTTTAGTAATTAATACTTTGCATCTTCAGGGTGATTTGCCATGAATTCTTCTGCTTTAGTGACCATATTTTTGCTTCCAACAAAAATAGGAACACGTTGATGTAATTCGGTTGGTTTTAATTCCAGTATGCGTTTATAACCATCACTTGCGTAGCCTCCTGCTTGCTCAGCTAAAAATGCAATAGGATTGCACTCGTATAACAATCTTAATTTTCCCTGAGGAGCTTTGGAACTTGTAGGATAGATATAAATACCTCCTTTTATCATGTTTCTGTGAAAATCAGAAACCAATGAGCCAATATATCGTGATGTGTATGGTCGGTCACCTTCCTCTTCCTGGCAGTATTTTAAATAATCTTTTACTCCCTGCGGGAAATGAATATAATATCCTTCATTGATAGAATAAATATTTCCATCCTCCGGGAATGTCATGTTTGGATGTGAAAGATAAAAAACACCAAGGGCAGGATTAAGAGTAAAGCCTTGAACACCGTTTCCCGTTGTGTAAACCAGCATCGTAGATGTTCCGTAAACAACATACCCGGCAGCAACCTGTAAATTACCCGGTTGTAAAAAATCTTCTTTAGTAACAGGTGTTCCCAAAGGTGTTACCCTTCTGTAAATTGAAAAAATAGTACCAACGGAAACATTTACATCAATATTTGACGAACCGTCTAAAGGATCCATCAAGACAATATACTTATGATCATGTGTTTGTTTTTTACCACCAATAATAACAAAATCATCCTCTTCTTCACTGGCAACCCCACAAACAATATCTCTGTCTACCAGAGTTTTCATAAATACATCATTAGCATAGATATCTAATTTTTGTTGATCTTCACCTTGCACATTTGTATTTCCTGCATTGCCAAGAATATCAACTAATCCGGCTTTGTTTACTTCGTGATTTACAACTTTTGCAGCAAGTTTGATAGAACTGAGCAAACTGGAAAGTTCGCCGGAAGAATATTGAAAATCATTCTGGTTTCCAATAATATATTCCCCTAAAGTAATATGATTGGTCATTTTATATTAATTTGAGTAATTACAGTACAAATATCATTATTTTTGATCTAAATATAACGAATTTATGGAACTAAAATTGCGAAAAGCCAAAAGAACCGATATAAGTTTGGTATTACAATTAATAAATGAATTGGCTTTATTTGAAAAGGAACCAGAGGCAGTTGAGATAACAAAAGAAACTTTACTGGAGGATGGTTTTGGAGAGAAACCAAAGTTTCAGGTTTTTGTTGCAGAGCTAAATGAAGAAATAGTTGGTATGGCTCTTTTCTATCCAAGGTATTCTACCTGGAAAGGTAAAGCTTTGCATTTAGAAGATTTGATCGTACAAGAAAAACACAGGGGGAAAGGTATAGGAAATGCTCTTTATACTAAAGTATTAAAATATGCTTATGATCATGATTATAAGAGGGTTGCCTGGGAAGTTTTGGATTGGAATAAAGTTGCAATTGATTATTATATAAGCACAGGAGCAGAAGTTTTTGATGATTGGAGAGTGGCTCAAATAAGCGAAAAGGCTTTGGAAAGTTTTGTAAATACGATACAAAATGAAAGTTTATAAGTTTGGAGGTTCCTCTGAAAAGGATGAAGCAATTAGTTTTGCCGTGTGTATTGAAGATAATTTTAATAACTTTGGCATTCTGATTCAAGATCTGAATGGTAAGTATGAAGTTTTGTACAATTAAGAATGCAACTCTTTATACCATAAGACATTTTACGGAGGAGGCCATTAGAAATATTGAATCCGATAAGGAAGTTTTAATCAAACAATTAAGCAGGGAAACCACTCAAATCGTAGTTAAAAATTAATATGAGTTTAGTAACATCAAAAGAAATATCAAAAGCATTGCACTTTGAAAAACTTGGTGGTTTTGGTGATCTTTTTGGATGGATGATCTTAAAAACTTTGAGAATATCTCGGTTAAATGAGATCTATGATAAGCACAAGCATAAAAAGGATGTAGTTTTTTTGGATGCTATTTTAAGGGAGATAAAAATTGATTTTGAAATTCCAAAAGAAGATCTTGATAGAATACCTAAAGATGGTGCTTTTATTACCGTTTCCAATCACCCTTTAGGTGGAATTGATGGTGTTTTATTATTAAAGTTGATGGTTGAGAAACGACCTGATTATAAGATAATTGCTAATTTTTTATTGCAAAGGATCGAGCCTTTGAAAAAGTATGTAATGCCTGTAAATCCATTTGAAAACAGGAAAGACATGCAATCGAGTTTGGCGGGAATTAAAAATGCATTAGCACACCTAAAGAATGGTAACCCTTTGGGTATTTTTCCAGCAGGAGAAGTTTCCACATATAAAGATGGTGAATTAGTGGTTGATAAACCATGGGAGGAAGGTGCAATTAAAATTATAAAAAAGGCAAATGTTCCAGTAGTTCCAATATATTTTCATGCAAATAACAGTAAATTATTCTATTTTCTGTCTACCATTAGTGATACTCTTAGAACCGCTAAATTGCCATCAGAATTTATAGGTCAAAAGAATAAGACGATCAAAGTTCGAATTGGTAAACCGATTACTGTAAAAGAGCAGAATGCGTTTGCTTCCTTAGACGATTTTCATGACTATTTGAGAAAGAAAACTTATATGCTGGCAAATTCTTTTGAGAAAGAAAAGAGAAAATTAAATCCGGTAAGGTTTAAAAATAATAAAGCTCCTGAGAAAATTATATCACCAATTTCTTCAGATCTTATCGAAAAGGAGATCAATGAATTGAATAAAGGAGATTCGGTTTTATTTAGAAGTAAAAATTACGCAGTCTATCTGGCTGACAGTAAAAGCATTAAATATATTTT
>JAOZTG010000038.1:13012-14474 GCA_029939235.1 Flavobacteriaceae bacterium | reverse complement strand
ACTTTAAAATATCCGGAGCATAAATATTTAATGGGAGGAGTGAGTATTAGTAATAAATTTTCAAATTTCTCGAAATCATTGATGATAGAATTTATGAAATCACATTATTACGATCCGTTTATTGCTCAGTATGTCCATCCCAAAAAAGAATATAAGGTAGTATTAAAAGATGTGGATAAAGATTTTGTTTTTGATGCAGCAAAGGCTGATGTGATCAAATTTGATAAGATTATTGATGAGATTGAGCCCGGTAATTTGCGCTTACCGGTATTGTTGAAGAAATATGTTAAACAGAATGCAAAATTAGTAGCATTTAATGTAGATCCGAAGTTTAATAATGCGGTAGATGGCTTGATGTATTTACGAATAGCTGATCTTCCGGAAAGCACGGTAAAACCTGTAATGGAAGAGTTTCAGGCAGAATTGGAACGAAAACATACCAATAATAACGGGGGATAATTATTTTTTTCCTTCCCACTCCTTATAGAACTGATCTAAAAATTGCTCCATATATTTGTGTCTTTCTATAGCAAGTTGTATTCCTGTTTTTGTATTCATTTGATCTTTTAAGAGTAGTAATTTTTCATAAAAGTGGTTGATTGTTGGAGCAGGACTGTTTTTGTACTCTTCTTTACTTTGTTGCAATTTTGGCTCGATAGTTGGATTATGAATTTCTCTGTTTTTGAATCCACCATAATTAAAAGCCCTTGCGATTCCTATAGCGCCAATGGCATCCAATCGGTCAGCATCCTGAATAACATCTAATTCTTTTGATTTGAATTTATTAATATTTGATTCAAGACTATTTTTGTAGGAGATATTTTTTATGATATTTTCAATGTGCTGGATAATGCTTTCGTCCAAATTTAAACTTTCTAAAAATGCTCTTGATTTTTTCGGTCCGATATTTTCATCACCCCCATGGAATTTTGAATCGGCAATATCATGGAGTAAAGCGCCTAATTCAACAATAAACAAATCGACATTTTCATTTTTGGCAATTAGTTTGGAATTTTTCCAAACCCTTTCAATATGAAACCAATCATGACCACCTTCTGCCCCTTGCAATGTTGTTTTAACAAATTGAACAGTTTTATTTATTATTTCAGTATTATTCATTTTGATATTAAATTCTCATACTTATAACATTAATTGTATACGGCTTTACATTTTCCATCTTCGCAAGTTGTAGAGTCTGGTGGCATAGCCATCATACAATCAGAAGCAATACCGTACTTGGTATTATATTGTTTTTCTAGTTCATTGTATAGTTTGACTTTTTTTAGAAAATCATTTACATCAATAGAATTGGAATAGACTAAGTACTCCCAGTTACCACCACAAGGTTTGCTCCCAAACCCAATAAAATCACAAACATATTTATCGGAACAAACAGATTCGTCAGCCATAGATTTAATCTCCAGAGCTAATTTTTCAAGAGCTTTTTTTTCAAGATCCTGAT
>JAOZTG010000038.1:10637-12912 GCA_029939235.1 Flavobacteriaceae bacterium | reverse complement strand
AATTAAATAGTTCTCATTAACAAAATTCTTCATATGCTCCTGCAAGATTTGCAGCAATCATTTCAGCTGACCTTCCTTCAATATGGTGTCTTTCCAACATATGCACTAGTTGTCCGTCTTTAAACAAAGCAACCGATGGTGAAGAAGGAGGAAAAGGAATCATCATTTCTCTTGCTTTAGAGGTTGATTCTGTATCTACTCCGGCAAAAACAGTAGTTAAGTTATTGGGTGTTTTATCTAATTGTAAAGATGCAATAACACCAGGTCTTGCGGTTCCTGCCGCACAACCACAAACTGAATTTACAACGACTAAAGTTGTACCTTCTTTTTTCATTATACTTTCAACATCTTCAACAGTTTTTAATTCTTGAAAACCTGCATTTACCAATTCTTCACGCATTGGTTTCACTAATTCTTCTGGATACATATTTTTAATTTTTTAGTTTCGGCAAAGATAATCAATGAAATGAAACAAAATAAAGAAAATTTGGTTTGTTCAATCTTTCAGTTATTCGGGTTTTCAATTTATAAATAAACGTATATTTGCAGCTAAATTTTATAAGAAAATGGCAAATTTTTCAAAATGGTTAGGTGCTGGATTAGGCTGGACTTTTGGTGGGCCAATTGGAGCAATATTAGGTTTTGTTTTTGGAAGTTTTATGGATGAATTTTCAGATGTTGATCTGGTTGACTTTAACAACCAACCAACTAGTTCTGCAGGAACAAAATCGGGTGATTTTGAAGTTAGTTTACTGGTACTGGCAGCTGTTGTGATCAAGTCAGATGGAAAATCTGATAAGAGGGAACTCGACTTTGTTAGAAGAACTTTTATTAGTATGTATGGTGAAGATCGCGCAAATCATGCCTTTAAACTTTTTAAAGGAATTATAGAAAAGGATAATATTTCAACAAGACAGGTTTGCATGCAGATTAGGGGTCACATGCCACATGCATCTAGATTACAACTCTTGCATTTTTTATTTGGCGTGGCTAAAGCAGATGGTAGCGTTACAGAAACAGAATTGCATAAAATAAGTACTATTGCAGGATATTTATACATCAATCAACATGATTTTGATTCCATTAAAGCAATGTTTTATGATCAGGTAAACAGTTCGTATAAAATATTGGAAATTGAAAAATCAGCTACTGATAATGAAGTGAAAAAAGCATATCGAAAAATGGTTAAAAAATACCATCCCGATAAACTAAGAGGTCTTGGACCAGAGCATGTAAAAGGTGCTGAAGAAAAATTCCGACAAGTTCAAAAGGCTTATGAGCATATACAAAAAGAAAGAGGGATATAATTCATTTATATCCCTCCTGATTTTATTCTATTATTTAGAAATCATATTTTCAATCTATTCCTTCTAAAAACTCATCAAGTGCTTCCTGGATCTCCAGTTTTTTTGTGCGCTGATGTTTGATTCCAAAACCATCCAAAGACTTTTTCATAAATTTACCGACTCTTCCAACAACCAGCACATCTACATCTTTTAATAGGTCACCCATTTCATCATGGTTATGTTCTCCTTCTCCTTTATCGTGATCGTGATGCCCGTGCCCGTGCCCGTCTCCATGATCATCATGTCTGTGTCCCTGTCCGTGTCCATGATGATGGTCGTGATCATCATGGGTGTTTTCATGATAGGAAACATCCACTATTTTTGAATCTACAAGATTATAAATAACGAATTCTTTACATCTACCGGTTCTTTTAGCTATTGTTTTTCTGTCGTTTGTAGGAAATGAAATTTTCATAATTTTTTATTTTTTAAGATTTAACAATTTAGTTTTAATACTACATTCCGGGAATTCGTGGGACCTTCTTTAATTTGGAATTTTTAAAATACCAACCCCAGCCTCTTTTCATCCAGTGACCAATAACAGGTAATGGAAATATTACTTCTTTATCATGATTTCGATATATAAATGCAGCTCCATCCCCGCTATCCATTACACAAAGAATATTCAAATGCTCTTTGTAGCCTTTTCTTTTGTCACTTCCTTTTTCTTTTTCAGCAATATTGAAAGCCAGATTTCTTGCCATTACTTCAGCAATATGACCTTGTTTTGCTTTCCATCCAGGACCTTCTAATGCAGAAGAATCTCCTACCGCATAAATATGAGTTTTACTAACTTTTTCACCTTTTTCAAATTGTACTTCCTGATAGTCATCAATTTTAATAAATCCTGCTTCTGTCAGTGGAAGATCTGAAGCGTTATAAAAAACATCATGACCTTGCAAGGCAGGAATATACATGGTATAATCACT
>JAOZTG010000038.1:0-10537 GCA_029939235.1 Flavobacteriaceae bacterium | reverse complement strand
AATTAATTTATCTAAATTATCTCTTAATTGTTCTGCTTCTGACGGTGCTCCACAAATGGATAAGAAATTCTCATTTCCTTTATACTTACGTTTACCTGCACCTAAAGCAATGATGAGGTGATCATAGCCTGAGAATTCTTCATTTTCACAAACTACTTTACCTTCCTTTCCTTTTATTTCGGTAATTTCATCTTTTATCCATGTAAAACCATGTGCTTTTGCAAGGGATTTCATTGGTATACAAACGTCATCAAACTTGATCTTTTTAACCGGAATCCAAATAGATGTTGGATAAATATATAAATAATCCCGGTTACTGATTAAAGTAACATCAAATTTTTCTCTTCTTAAATAGATAGCTGCTTCAACACCTCCAAAACCACCACCAAGTATTAGTACTTTTTTGCCCATAATTTTAATAATTAAATTTTATTCCAAAAACAAAATTGATTCCCGGATTTGGGATTCCTTCTTCGTTTAAGACCGATAAATGTGAAATATATTCTTTGTTTAAAATATTTTTTATTGTGAAATTAATATTGGTTTTCATTTTACCTAAAATGACATTTCCTCCTAAGCCCAGATTTAACAGATTGTAATTTTCTGAAGTTTCTTCAAAATCACTTACATTGTTCTGTTTAAAGGTGCTTTCCAGATTCAAAAATACATAACCAAAATCTAACCAGTAATCAATGTCAAATTCTGCTCTAAATGTGTTGTCTATTTTGTTAGCAGGAATTCTGGGTAAAAAACCTCCTTCTTTTTGCTTTCCAATAACAGTTTCATATAAACTTTCAAAATGTAGCCAATCTATTGGATGGGGATGTAAGTGAATTCCTATTTCTCCACCATACAAATATGCGTCATTTTGAACATATGTATAAACCTCAAAACCTTCAATTTCCTCTCCTATAGGGGCAATATAAATATAGTCAAAAATATTATTGTAAAATGAGCTAACAAAGAATTCAAAGTGTTTGGTTTTATATTCTAATGAGAGATCTAATTGGATGTTTTGCTCATTATCAAGATCTGAGTTACCAATTTCCCATCTGCCTTCATGAATTCCGTTAGAAGCTAATTCTGATAAATTTGGAGCTCTAAATCCTGATGCAAAATTTATACGTGTAACCAAATTTTGTTTGATATTGGTTTTATAACCAACAGATCCTGAAAAACTATTTAGCGATCTGTTGATTGCATCAATAAAGTGTTCTTCACCAAAAATACCATGTTCTTCAGTATCAATTTTTCGATTATCAAATCGAAGTCCAGCCTGTATTGCACTTGTTTTCCAATCGTAATTTAAATTTCCGAAAACTCCAAAATCATTTATATCAGCATTAGGTAAAAATACTTGTTTACCGTAATTTGTATTGGTTTGAAACATTCCCTGCATGCCAAAAACAGTTTCAAAATTTCCAAATTCAGGCAAATACCATTTTGCGTCATAATTAAAGGTGTTTAACAGCATATCAACAGTTACTTTGTCTTTTTGAACCAATTTTCGGCTATTGTGTGTGTATCCTATATTGGTTTTGATGGATGAAGCGTTTAAAACAAAATCATTTTTCATACTAATAATATGATAATCAAGATCTTGATGTAAACCCGTCATTTCTTTAGAAGTTTCCTGCTCTCCAATCTCTTTTGGAATTCCAACTTGTGATTGGTTATAATTATACCTAAGATCTGCTGTAAAGTTATCACCGGAATAGCCAAATGCAGTTTTAAAGTCTGCTTCATTATAACGTGAATTTGTTACTCTTTGGTCATTTCCGGTTTTATAATCAGAATGTGTGTCATAAGCTCCTCTGGCAATGAATTTAAATGTATCTCCTGATGTTTTTACACCGACAGAACTATTAAACCCTAAAGTATTTGAAAAATATTTAGCAGATGCATTTACTTTGGTGCTATTATTTGATGCAAATTTTTCAGGAATAAGATAAAGTACTCCACCCAAAGCATCCGATCCGTATAAAAGTGATGCAGGGCCCTTGATGACTTCAATAGCCTCTATACCTGATTCATTAATTCCTAGTCCGTGTTTTTCGCCATTTTGATAATTTTCAAGTTTTACACCTTGTGTATAAGTTAAAACTCGATTGCCACTCAAACCTCTGATAACAGGTTTTCCTATTCCTGTACCGGTAGACATATTCGAAACTCCCGCAATACTACTTAAACTTTCCATCAAGGTTGTTCCTCCTTTTTTTTCAAGTGATTGAATGCTTTTATGCTCCACTTTCATTACATTCTGACTTTGCAGTTTGTTAAAAGGTGTAGAAACAATAACCTCATCCATATGGAAAACAGTTTCAAATAGTTTTATGTTTAGTGTTTTATCTTTGTTAAAAAAGGTGACTTTTTTTTGTTGTGTTTCATAACCCAAAAAGGAGAAAATAAATGTATGTTCACCATTGGTTATATTTTTTATAGTATAAATTCCATTCTCATCTGTAGAAGTTCCTCTTTGAAGGTCTTCCGAAAAGATATCTGCCCCAAATATTGCCAGATCATTCTCATCCGTTATTTTGCCTGTAAGAGTATTTTGGGAGTATCCAATTGCCATTGATCCGGCAATGAATAGAATTGAAAATATTTTTTTCACTTGTTAATTTATTAGATTAATTATTGTCATTCCTTTTACTAAAAAGAATGACTTACAATTACAAATTACAAAATATCCAGTTCTGTAATAGAAAAGGTTTAAACAAGTGAGATTGGAGGTGCTCTGGAAGAGCTATGTTCTATATGGTTTTGTTTCGTTTCTGTAAGAGTTACCAAAATATCCTGATTCAATTCTGGAAATAGATCTATTTCGAAGTGAAAGTACAGATCAATGGCATTATGATTTATTTGATGATGATAAACTGCACAATCATTTTCAATATGCTGAATGTGATGTAAATCATCAGAAATATTTTCACGATAATGATGATCTTCAGTGGCATGAATTAACTGAATAGAAATAGGTGTCAGTAAAAAAACCAACAACATAATCGCAGTAACTCTATTAAATAATTGCTTACTCATAAAACACTGCAAATTTAAGCAAGAATATGTTTAACTATGTATTAATTATTACTTATTTTTTCTCAAAATAACTCATTATAAAAAGAATTTCAACGATTACAAATGGAAGAGTGATCATTGCGATGATACCAATACTCCTCCAGACTGAGTGGTTCATTTTATAATTATTCATAAAAATAAAAGGAGTAAATCCCAAACCAATCAATATAAAAAGTATACCACCTATATTTTCTCATTTCCATGCGATTAGAAGTACTACTAACAAAATAAAAGAAGGAATCAAATGAATAAGAAAACCTCCAATTTGTTACCAAAAAAAGTAAGATCTGGTTCAAAAGCATCTAAAGCAAATAAACTAATGAATAGTATTGCAATGATGCATGAAAACCGAGGTAGCCAAAAAAGTATTTTTGTTTTGTTCATTATTGAATTATGGACTATTTACATTCTGTTCTTCTACAATTTTCATTTTTTTTATCAGCCAAATATGTGAACCGAATAATATTAAAGCAATTACCATAATAATAGCACTCACAGTTATATCACGATTCGCTCTGTGTTCGATCATCTTAATTTTAGCAGATTTTGCTTCATCAAACATTTTTTGAATTGTTTTGTCATCAGGAATATACGCTTGATCTTTTTGAGTAGATTTCAAGATATCCATTTTAAAATTTTCAAATGAAGCCAAACTTGCTTGGTTACTATTTGAATAGATAGTTACTGCTAAAGGGTCACTCTTATCTATATATGATGATACTAAACTAGATAAGGTAATAAGGATAGTGATAACTGCGATTACACATATTATTACCGCATAAATTTGAATAATTTTTTGCTTTTTTTCCATGTGAGAGAGTTTTGGAAATAATTACAATAATGAAATAAAAAAACAATGCTAAAAAAAGCATTTAAGACTTAATCGTATTCATATTAACTGAATTAGAAAGAAGAAATATGAACAGTGGATATAAAGAGTACCTAAAGTTACAAAAAAAAATCTGATATAGAGTGAATTACACTTTCTACTTTTTCAAGAAATAAAAAAGTAAATGTAAATCAAGACATTTTTTTTATGAATTACTTTGGCTTTTGTGGGAATTGTTATTCCTGTATATTTATTGTTACCCGTTGTTTATCATCCATTGGCAATTTCAGTTTCCTAAGCAATTCAATATACCGTGGATTGTCTTTCAATTGATCATATTGTAAGGATTGTAAGGAGACATATGGCATGTTAGGATTATGATTCTCGTAGACTTTTTCAAAGTAATCCATTGCCTTTTCAAGCTTTTTTACTTTTAAATAATTGTGTGCCTGTCGTCTATTTGATATTTTTCCACCTCTTTTTATGATTTCTTCATTCATTTTTGTAATCTCTTCGATAGCAGTCAAATAGCTTTGTTCATTATAGCCTTGTTCATAAAATATTTTTTCAATGGAAGTAATTATATTTTCATTCCAAAAAGGAATTTCCTTTCCTATTTCAAACCACTTTTTGTATTCACCAATATTTCCATATGCAATAGCCAGTCGTAGTTTAGAGAATCTGTTTTTTGGATCAATCGAAAGTGCTTTTTTAGTTAGAAGAATGCTATGTTCGTAATCTCCATAATAACTTGATATAGCTCCATATAGCCCTAGAAGAAGAGGTTCCATAGGGTCAAGTTCTAATGCCAGATTAGCCTGATTTAAGGCTTCCTCTTTTCTTAACATAATCATTAAAAAATGCGCATAATATATACGGCACATTGCGTGATTTGGATTTAATTCAAGAGTCTTTAAAAATTCTTTTTCACCTTTTTCCCAATTCCATTCTGCCCATACAGCTATTATAGCATTTACATAATGTGAATTTGCAGAATTTGGATTTAGTTCAAGAGCTTTATTCATGTTTTTATAGATCTTTGGAATAGCAATTGATGAAGAAGTAAAATTCATTTGCATCTTGCCTGCCCAAACTTCTGCCAAACCAGCATATGGAGGAGCCCAATCCGGATCTTTTTTGACTGCTATTTCAAAATAATCAGTGGCCATTTCGAAGCCTTCCTTGCTAAGTCTGTTCCAATAAAATCGCCCCATTAAATAAGCATCATATGCTTCAGGGTCAACGGTTCTGGACTCAGCCAAATGGGTTTCTTCCTGAGGAGTTAAAACAATATCTATTTCTTTAGAGATTTGTTTGGTTACTTTATTGTAAAAATTTAGGATCTGACTTTTTTCCACACGGTAATCCTGCACCCAAAGCTGTTGTTCTTTAGGATAAGCACGAATTAACCGAATACGTATACAAACAGAATCATTATCCATACATGTTACCGAACCTTCAACTGCTGCATCTATACCAAGTTTAGTTGCGATTTCCGGAACTGACATGTCAGTTCCTTTAAATGAGTTGGCAGTGGTCATTGATTTCACATTTAGGGCACTAATCTTTCCAATATCATGGATTAAGGAAGCATGTATTCCTGCAACAAAGTACTCATAATCATCATTGCCGGTGAAATTGCTAAATGGAAGTACGATTAAAGATCTGATAGAAGGGTTGTTGTTAGATTCGGTTTTCGGCCATATCCACAGACTTCCAAAAATTAATAATCCGATAAAAGAAAAAATAACGATAAATGTCATTATTTTCAAAGGCTTCCTTTCACTTGAAGGATCAGGGATATTATCAGATGCTTTTAAGTCCTCTTTTAATTCTGATGTGGTTTCACTTTTTAATTTATATTCTCCGGGAGTAACACCAAAATAATCGTTAAAGCATTTGGAAAAATAAGAAGGGCTGCTAAATCCAACCATATAGGATATTTCAGAAGCTGTATAATCACTTTCCAGAATTAGCTTTGCTGCTTCCTGAAGTCTGATATTCCTTATAAATTCGCTTACAGTGATGCCAGTTGAAGCTTTGACTCTTCTTAATAACTGAGATGTACTTAAACCTATTTCAGAGGCAAGTTCTGTTACACCAAAATCTTCATCTTCTAAATGATTTTGTATAATGACCTTGATCTTATTTAGTAATACGTCATTCATTTTGTTAAAAACAAAATGTTGTTTTTATAAAAATATTAATTTATGATTTTTTTGATCTGTTTATATGATTTAGTTTATTTAAACGGGGCTTTTGATCATCTCTAATGATGTGGATGATATAAAGTTACAAAAACTTTATTAAATCTGTTGGACCTTCTAAAATTACTTTTTTTATTGATTTTTTATCCGTTTGTTCGTCAGTGTATTCATGCCATTTGATCAATGAAATTTTAAGATTGACAATTTCAATACCGATGATAGAATTTGGATGTACACAACTACCGTCATTAAATAAAGGAATATCTCCGGGATTAGGAAATCGGGGTCGATGTGTGTGCCCGCAAATAATCATTTGATTGTTATTCTGCAGTATCCAGTTGTTGAGTTTTTTTTCAACCCGGATCAGACTTTTATAATTTTTAGCCGGACTAGTAGGATCTTTGATTCCGATCCATTTTTGCATATGATTCCAAAAGTGTCTTACAAAAAATCGATGGAATTTCCAATGCCGGTAATTCATATAATCTGCCTGATGCCCATGGATTGCAAAAATAGTATTTTCAATTCCTTTGATTCTTAACAAAAGACTTTCATAATATTTAAGATTGAATAATTCTTTTTTGGAGGCCAGATTTTTTGGGAAAAAGTATTTGAAATATAATTTTTCAACATAGATCGGATCTCTAAATTCCATATCATGATTTCCCCACAACAGAAATAATCTGTTTTTTTGATAGAAAAGTTTTAGAAGTTTAAAGGTTTTTCGATGCGCCTTATAAATTGGAGCAAATGATTTGTTTTCCCATAATTCAATGCCATCGCCTAATTCAATATAGGTATATTCTTTTTTGTAATAATGAAGCAATGCATGGTTGAAAATGTGCATATTGTGTTTAAAATCATCCGCGTAGCTATTGTCGCCTTTATGAATATCACTAAAAAAAATAATTTTAGAAGCATTGTCTAAATCAATGATCTCCGCATTTTTAAATGCCCGGTCTAATATTTTGTTAACGTACCCCAATAAATTTATGGAACAGGATTAATACTGTCTTTTTTCGTTTGCACCTTGTCAGTTTGTACTTTATTCCACTTTGGTTTAATGACATTTTCATAGATGCTCCAGGTTTTTTGTTCTCTTTTGAATTTTTTTCCAAGAATCCATTGTTCATAAACCCGTTGAAATGTACCGTCTTTTGTTCTGAAATCAATCCATTTATCAATATATCGTCTCCAGACTTCATCTTGTGCAATTGGAAAAACCAAAGCATTATTCAGGTGATAAGGTAATGGATTTACAACTTTATAGTTTGGATGAGAAACGGTTAGTGCGGAAGCTCTTTCGGCGCTTGTTAAATGTGCATCGATTTGAATTGAATCTAAAGAAACAGAATCTTTGGCAATGTTAATTTTGTCCATATTGAAAAAATCATTGATCTCAGGTACAGGGTAGGACCCTCCTTTTGGAAAATAAGAAAGAAATTCACTTGCGATCTCGCCTCGTTCAATATATGAAATAGTGAATGTATCCAACTTTGACGTAGTGTCAAAATCATCAAATAATGTATTTTCTTTGTTCATTAATAAAGCGAGAGAAACATTTAAATAGGGTTTTGAAAGCTCCATTATCTCTGCATACTTGCTGGAAAGAAAAATATCAGACATTACAATATCAAAATAATCATTAACCATGTTGTTAATCAAATTACCGGGATAAATAGGTATAAACTCTAAAGTGACATTTAAATCTGTGGCAAGCTGATGTGCCAGATCGATACCATAACCAACTAAAACATTGTCTTTATTTGTAAAAGAAAAAGGTCCTGCGTTTTTGTAATAACCAACTCTTAATTTATTTCGCCTTTTGATTCTGCTCAAAGTATTTTCACCTCTCCATTTTGGGTTTGGATTCTTACTTGCTTTTTCTAATATTTTAAATTTTTGTTGCGGACTTATAATTTTAAAACTATTTACAATTTCCAGATTGGTAGGAATGTTTTTCATGCTTGTTTCCAGCAAAGATCTCATTCCAATAATTGAAATAATGGTTGTGATAGATATTACAATGATAGCCTTTGTAAATATCTTTTTCTTGAATATTAGCATACCACCACTTGCAGATATTGTCAATAAAGTAAGGGCAATTAAATGAAAAGCACCCAATACTACCCTGATACGATCAGTAAGTACGGTTGAGACAACAAATAATTGAAAGGTTTCCATTGGGATTTTTAACAGGTCTAAGCTAAAAGGTAAGCCGGTAATTGGTGCTACAAAACTACTAAGCAAAGTAGAACTTAAAAATATTGGATAATCAGAAAAACTCAATGAATTACCTGAATACCATGCGGCAAACGGCACAAAAATAAAGATCATAAAAGTTCCTAAATTTGGAAAAGGATAGGCGAGAGGCATGATAATATCAACTTCGTCCTGCATTTTTTTTGATGTATTCTCTTCTGATCGAATGATTTCTTTTATATTTTCAATCAATTGAGGGAAAACAACAATGATCTTACCTGTTGCAAATATGGTGATGAGGGTTGAGCGGGTAATTTTAAAAATGGTTTTGGAAGAATAAGGAGTGAATATGGAAATAACATAAGGTAAAACTAAAAATGTGATCAAAATAACAGCCAGTAAATACACCAATAAATAACCTTGCAGTCTACTGAGGTCTGCCCAGCTTAATTTACTTACCACCCCGGCTGCAATGCTAAAAACACCGATAGGAGTTATCTTTACAATCATTTTGTTTACCTGATTTATTCCATCAGTCAATACTTCAAGAGGTTTTAGTAAAGCTTCCTTATTAGGTAATTTCATTAATCCAAGTCCAATGAAAATACTAAAAAGAACTACTGCAGGAACAATATTATTACTTAAGGATTCAAATGGATTTGCCGGGATATATAATTTCACAATATCAAAAGGGGGAGATTCTTTGATAAAATCACTACTGTAAAAGTTACCGCTACTCCAATCGGGGAAAGCCATGGGCAAGATAATGAGGTAAAACACACCAATTGCAAGCAGAAGAGATAAAAAGATCAAACCAAATTTAATTATTCTCTTTCCGGTTTCCATGTCAAGACGACCAATATTCACAATAAGAGAGAACATGATATATGGAAGAACCGTCATTTGTAATAAGCCAATAAAAATGTCGCCTGGAATAGACATCCAGCCAACATCTTCGCCAAAAAAAAGACCTAGAAATATTCCGGCAAAAACGCCAATAAGAACTTTAGTTGAAAGAGATAGATTTTTCACAATATTTGATATTTCTTTTTACAGAATGAGATTCATGATTTATTTGATAAATGTAGGAATTTTTGAAACAGAAAATATTAGTCAAATGGTTTTATAGTCATAAAATGTGTATAACTTTGCAATATGTTAGAAAATAAAGATCAATCACGAACTTCCTTATCAAATTTTGGAGAATTTAAGTTAATAGAACATTTAACCAAGCAAGTTGAGATTCACAATAAATCAACTATCAAAGGTATTGGTGATGATTGTGCTATACTGGAATATAAAAATAAACAAACTTTAGTTACTACAGATTTATTGATAGAAGGCGTTCATTTTGATCTGGGTTATGCGCCATTGAAACATTTGGGTTACAAAGCAGTTATGGTTAATTTATCTGATGTTTATGCTATGAATGGAATAGCAAAACAAATTACTGTATCCATTGCGGTTTCTAACAGATTTTCACTGGAAGCTTTAGAAGAATTATATGCCGGAATTAACCTCGCATGTAATAGCTATAAAGTTGATTTGGTGGGTGGAGATACAACATCTTCAACAAAAGGTATGCTGATCAGTATTACTGCAATTGGAGAAGTAGATAAAGAGGATGTTGTTTGCAGAGACGGTGCAAAAGAGAATGATCTTTTGGTTGTAACCGGAGATCTGGGTGCTGCCTATTTAGGTTTACAGGTTTTGGAAAGAGAAAAGCAGGTGTTTGCGGTAAATCCGAATGCTCAACCTGAATTAGAGAATTACACTTATTTGGTGGAGAGACAATTGAAACCCGAGGCGAGAAAAGACATTGTTCAATTATTAAAAGACCTGGAAGTAAAACCTACTTCTATGATCGATATTTCGGATGGACTTTCTTCGGAGATCCTTCATATTTGTAAGCAATCAAAAGTAGGATGTAATTTATTTGAAGATAAAATTCCTTTAGATCAACAGGTAATATCTACTTGCGAGGAATTTAATTTAGATAGTACAACCATTGCACTTAGCGGAGGAGAAGATTATGAGTTGTTATTTACTGTTTCTCAGGAAGATTTTCCAAAAATAAAAGCGAACCCTAACCTTACTGTTATCGGTCATATGACGGAAGAATCAGCAGGTGTGAATTTGGTTACAAGAGCAAATCAAAAAATTGAGATCATTGCCCAGGGCTGGAATGCTTTAGATTAAAGTTATTAAAACTACCTGTTTT
>JAOZTG010000162.1 GCA_029939235.1 Flavobacteriaceae bacterium | reverse complement strand
TTTGGGTTAATTATATCTATTTAGCTTATATTGAATAAGTTATAATCATTATTATCTTCCCCGGTTTTTAATCGAATAGAATTACTCGATGATTTTCGGGGTTGCTTCTTTGTAATGATTCAAGTAATTAGAATTTAAAAAAAAATAATTGTTATTATTATTTCAGGTTAAAACCAAAATCAGTATTGGGAAACCTTGATATTCAATAACTTTATTGTAACAGTTGAACATTATTAATGTAATTTATTGGCAATAAAAGAATCACTTGTTGCGTTTGTAATACAATTGATAAACGGAAACAGGCAAAAGGAAAATGCACTTATTTAAATTGCTGATAAATGAAAAAATTGCGATCTACAAAGAACAAGAAAAAATTAAAACAAACTGATCTTGATCAAAAAGAAGAGGTGAAAGCTGGTAAACAGTATGAAAATTTTTACAACTTGGTTAAGCAAAGGCTTCGTAGTATTTGATTATTTCTTGAAATAATTCTTAACAAATGCCACCTTTTGATTAGCTGTCATTTTTTCAGCATTCTGAATAGTATATGTTTTTGTGGATAAATTCGGATCATCTTTAATGAGATTTTCCAGTTTGATCTTTGTTTGAGCCGGTCCAAAAATAAGAATCTCATCTACATTTTTTATAGTATTGAGTACGTTTTTTAAATAGGTTCTGGTTAATTCATCAATTTTATTCTTTTTTCCTTTTTCATTATTCAGGTACTGGTCACCAAATCTGCCAAACTTTTTCGATTCACCCTCTACTCTTTCACGTGTATCAATATCAGATAAAATGGTTTTGTTTTTGATGTGTTTATCATCTATAACAATAATATTTGCCTCTTTTTGATCTATCCATATACCTGCATATTTCATAATAAAAAATTTAATATTAATACTCCGTTTTATTCTCTTTTTCTTCCCAAAGTTTAAAAGGTTTTAAAGCTATATCTCTGTCCAGTTGCTCAAAAGGAATACTCCTTTTGTCATAAGGAAGAGGTAATTCTTTGTAGATAAAAGCATCGTCAAAACCAATATTTGCAGCATCAGTTTTATTACTTCCAAAAAAAACCTTCTCTGGCCTGGCCCAGTAAATTGCACCCAAACACATGGGGCAAGGTTCACATGAAGTGTAAATAGTACATCCCTCCAGTTGGAATGAATTTAGGTTTTTACAGGCATCTCTAATAGCTGTAACTTCAGCATGTGCAGTGGGGTCATTGGTTGAAGTAACCCTATTATTTCCTTTGCCAACAACTTCACCATCTTTTACAATTACGCACCCAAACGGACCTCCATCATTTTTATCCATTCCTTCAATAGCATAATCAACAGCTTTTTGCATAAACAAGGAATGGCTGTTGTTTTCTATAAAGTCCTCTTCCTGTATATTTTTAGCAGCTTCGTCTAAAAACTTATGATTAAAACTATTGCACATATTATTCTGTTAATTACAGTATTAATTATTGATTAAGTAAGATTATTTTTCTTCTTTTTCTTCGGTATCTTCTTCTAAACTTGAGAAATCAAATTTAACATCAATTAGGGTGTTATACCATTGAATTACCTTTTTAATATTGGAAGCATAAACTCTTTCATTGTCGTAATCAGGTAAAACTTCGCTAAAATAATCTAACAGTTCTTGCTTACTTGATTTATGATCAATTGCATTTTTACCTTCTTCTTTTTTATAAATAGCAGCAAAAACATCTTTTAAAGGTTTTTCCTCATCATAAGTATAAATGGCAATATCACTTAAAGTACTGAGGTTATGTAATGAATTTACCGGAAATCTTTTTTTATCCTGTAAAGATTCTACAATGACACCACCTTTGGTTTGTGATTTTATTTCGTATAGGCCAGGTTTGCCTGAAATGGCAATAATTTTTTCAATTTTCATTTTCTTTATCTTTTTATATTTGGGAATTTCATTCTGTAGTCAACATCAATCTTTCCTTTTGAAATATTATCTAATTTCTTTTTTAACAATCGCTTTTTTAAGGAAGATAATTTATCTGTAAATAAAATACCTTCGATATGGTCATATTCATGCTGAAAAATTCTGGCAGCTAAACCATCCAGGGTTTCTTTTTTTGCAACAAAATTTTCATCAAAATATTCAATATCAATGATCTTTTTTCTAAGAACATCTTCGTTGATATTTGGAATGGTCAAGCAGCCCTCACTAAAAGCCCATTCTTCACCTCTTTCAGCGATTATTTTAGCATTGATAAAAACTCTTTTAAACTCTTTTAAAAATTCCCTTTCTTTATCTTCCAATTCGTCGCTTTCAGCAAAAGGTGAGGCGTCAATCAGAAACAATCTAATGGCCTTACCAATTTGAGGCGCAGCTAATCCAACACCATTTGCATTGTCCATGGTTTCCTTCATGTTTTCGATAAGTTCCAATAGATTTGGGTAATCATTATCAATTTCAACTCCTGTTTTTCTAAGAACAGGATCTCCATATGCTATAATTGGTAATATCATTTTTTTATTTTTTGTTGTATAAATAAGTCTGTAAAATTATAGTTGCACTAATTTCATCTATCAATGCCTTGTTTTGTCTTTGCTTTTTATTTAGACCACTATCGATCATGGTTTGAAAGGCCATTTTTGATGTAAATCTTTCGTCAACTCTTCCGATAGGAATATTTTTAAACACTTCTTTTAGTTTTTTGATAAACGGAATGATAAGTTTCTCACTTTCAGAAACATTATTATTCATTTGCTTAGGTTCACCTATCAAAAACAATTCCACATTTTCCTTTTGGGTATAATTTTTTAAAAAAGAAAAAATATCTTTGGTGTCAACAGTGGTTAATCCTGATGCAATTATTTGTAATTCATCAGTGACAGCAATTCCGGTTCTTTTTTTTCCATAATCCAGGGCAAGTATTCTGGCCATATCATGTTTAAATTTTTGCAAATTTACCTAAAATTTGTAATTCTAAACACATTTTAAGGAGCTTAATTTATTTAGCCTTTTTATATTTGCAAACGTAAGAATTAAAAAAACAATGTAAATAATGGACAAACTTCAACAAACGATAGAACAAGCATGGAATGACAGGGATCTTTTACAAAAAGAGGAAGTACAAAATGCAATTAGAAAAGTAATCAATTTATTGGATAATGGAGAATTGCGTGTAGCTGAACCGGTGAAAGAAGGCTGGCAAGTAAATGAGTGGGTAAAAAAAGCAGTTGTTTTATATTTTCCTATCCAAAAAATGGAAACAATGGAGGCTGGTATTTTTGAATATCATGATAAAATTCCTCTTAAAAAGGATTATAAAGAAAGAGGGATCAGAGTAGTGCCTCATGCGGTAGCACGTTTTGGTTCTTATATTTCGAGTGGAACGATTTTGATGCCAAGTTATGTAAATATCGGTGCGTATGTGGATGAAGGTACCATGGTTGATACTTGGGCAACGGTTGGCAGTTGTGCTCAAATTGGTAAACATGTACACTTAAGTGGAGGTGTTGGAATAGGTGGAGTTTTAGAACCATTGCAGGCAGCTCCGGTAATTATTGAAGATAATGTTTTTGTAGGATCTCGTTGTATTGTTGTAGAAGGCGTTAGAGTTGAGAAAGAAGCTGTTTTAGGAGCAAATGTGGTATTGACCATGAGTACAAAAATTATAGATGTAACAGGTGATGAGCCTGTAATTACAAAAGGTCTTATTCCTTCTCGTTCTGTTGTGATCCCCGGAAGTTATACCAAAAAATTCAAAGCAGGTGAATTTAACGTACCTTGCGCCCTAATTATTGGTAAAAGAAAAGAAAGTACCGATAAAAAAACATCGTTAAATGATGCTTTACGCGATAATGATGTAGCGGTGTGATTACCTGAATTTTGTTGGCCCAAAATGGGAAAATACCTACTTAATTATTAAGTTGGTTTTTGATCAATATCTATTTATTGTTCCTAATGATATACCTTACAGTGTTAAAATACTCTAAAATAGGTTGTTTTAAACTGTCTGTTAATGTTTCTTTTCTTTGTTTGGAAATTGGCTTATTTGAATAATCTTCAAAACTTGTATGTGTGGAATCAACAACAGAAACAGAAGTTATTAAACTATCAAATAGTATAGTAGCGGTTAGTTCATCGTACATAAAAACTTTTGGGTTAACCAAAGTTGTATCCAGCAAATTCCTGCCTAAAGCTTTATAATGATATGGCTTATTCAAAATTCCCATTACAGTTGGGCCAACATCAACTTGAGCTGCTAAAGTAGAGATGCGATTTGGTTTAAGATGTTTCGGACTATAAAAGAAAAGTGGTGTTTGTCTTTTGTCAAGTAAATAGCGTTGCCAGGCTTTTGGGAAAAAAGGTACTCTCTTAGTTTTTGCTCCATGATCTCCAATAATTACAAAAAGTGTATTATCAAAATAATCTTTATCTCTCGCCGCTTCTATAAAACTATGTATACTGTAATCCATATACCTCAAGCCATTTAGCTGTTTTATATCATCAAAACCATATTTATACAAAGTATCTTTAGGCAGGTCTTTTAACTGAAATTCATCATTTAGATCTTCTTCTGGGATCGTGTATGGCTTGTGATTACTTGAAAGTTGAATAATAGCAAAGAATGGTTTATCTCCTTGACTAAGTATCTCATTTGCTTCCAATAGCATAGGTCTGTCAGCCACACCCCATACATCAGCTCTTGGAGCCTGATAATCCATTTCTTCGTAAGTTTTTAAACCAGGCAAATTTGCATTGAGAAAGCCCTGTACATTTGCCCAGCTGAGGCTTCCTCCAATAAAATAGTATTTTTCGTATCCTTCAAGCTCATTATAAACAATATGTTGTTCCACTAATTCTGGCTTACGGCTGGCAGTTGTAAGATCTTCAAAGTCAGGAATTCCGGTTAAAATTGCAAATACTCCTTTCGCAGTTGTTCCCGAATGAGTAAAACATCTGTCAAACAGTACTCCATCAGGTACCAGCTGATCAAAATAAGTTGTAGTTTCCATAGGGGTTTTAAACGAACTGCTAAGATGTGCAGAAAATGATTCGGCAATAATAATAACTACATTCAAATCTTTAACAGAACGATCTGGTGATGAATTTATAAAACGGGAATATTGAAGATTTTCTTTATCCTTATTCTTAACACCCAGATAATCTGCTGTCCAGTCATATCCCTTTTTAATTTGTTTTATATCATAAGTTGCCTTTGCATTATTTTTTGAATTTAAGAGTGTTTCGAAAGGATTAAGGGCAATTTTTGCCATAAAAAGATTTCGCCCTTCAAAAGCTTTACTCCACCTTAAAGGATACTGTCCAATTTCTCCAAAAATTAGAATACCTAAAACCAAAGCTGTTAAAATAGTATAAATGACTCTTTTCTTTTTGGATGGATCTGAAGAATTTTTGATTACACTTGATTGAAGACTAAATTTAATTAAGAAATAAAAAATAGTCATGATCACCAAAACCATAATTGATATTTTTAGTACCGGGTAACTTGCCCATACCATCCCTTTTGCTTCTTTGCCATCTTCCATAAGAGAAAACAAAAACATATTGAGATGTTGCCCTAAATAATCAAAGTAATAGAAATCTACGGTGAAAATTAAAACTTCAATGAAAGCGATGAAAACAAAAAAAATAGTCCATCCTTTTTGAGCTTTTGTAGAATAAACAGGTGACAGGGGCTTAAATAAAGATAGCAATAAAAAAATAAGAATTGGAATTGCTACCCACCTTAGATCAAATCGCAACCCTAATATAAAAGTGGAAACAGTTTCTTGTTGGGGTACTGTTGAGAAACTATTGAACAGGATTAACCTGTAAACAGAAAAAAGAAGAGTAAAAACCAATAACAGTCTAATGATTTGTTTTGTAGGCATAGTATTAAAAAATATTCACAAAAATACGTATAAAAAATTTGTTCTGAATTAATAAAAAAAACTTGAAAATTAATTTTATTCTATTGTTTTTTTAAATGGAAAAGAGTTCTTAAGATCTTCCAGATTAATATTTATATCATAAGTTACAAATACTTTAAGAATATCATTTAAGTTATTGAATTCATTAAAAATAAATGGAGATCTATCTTTTCTTCCTACAGAGGCAAAATAATCAAGAAATTTAAAATTATCATCTCCAATAGGTTTAGAAAACTGGGTCCAAACAGAAGGAATTTGATAAGCATCTGAGATAATAATCCCATGCAATGAGCTTGAAATTATTTTTTCACATTGCAGCATATCATCAACAACCTTAAGTGGATTTTTGTTTTGAATATCAATTATTTTTATATCTAAATTATTAGCAAATTTCTTTAACCCTGCATCATTTTTATCCAGAAAATGAGGAATAATCCCAAGTTTATATTTTGATTTTTGATTTGTAATAGGGTAGACTTCAGGTAATAATAAAGCTGGATCCCCATAAATTTTAGGGCATGCAATACCTTGGTCAAGTAATTTTTTTCTGGTTAACGGACCTCTTACAGCTAAAACTTTTTTGGGAACTTCTTTACAAACAGAACTTTCAGAAATGAAACCACTACCCCAAATTATTGAGTTTTTAGTACTTCTTTGAAGAATAGACCCAATCATAAAATAGTGCTCTACTCGTTTACATTTATTCTTTGAGATGCGTATTACTTTTTTTGGACTAAAATGACTGGCAATCAATGGACTGATAATATCTCCTAAATTATTTCTATGTGCATCATAAGAAATAAATACAACGTCTTCTTTTTTTGATTTATTCCATTTAAATATAAAACCCATTGCACTATATAATTTTGATCAAATTTAGTAAAAAATTAAAGAAGTCAGTTATTGTTTTATTCACACAATATATTGCAGGCCAATCAAACATAAGGATAAAAAAGCTGCCTCAATATAATATTAAGGCAGCTTTTAATAATTAAAACCGTATTGTAAATTAATGACAATGAGTTGATTTTAAAATATCGTGTATATGTTTGTGTAAAGAAACCGTTTTGATACATTGGTTGGTTTCATTATTGTACCAAATTTTATACAATTTATCTTGTCCTTTTACCGTTTTTACATTAACAAAACC